>NZ_JNAS01000002.1:928146-1237529 GCF_000760115.1 Prochlorococcus marinus str. SB | reverse complement strand
CATGACATCATCAACAGCTGTTGTACCTGCGTTACCACCAATGACAGCTACAGCCAATGAATCTTCACCAGTGAATGATGTACTCAAATCCATTGCGAAATCATAGGTGAATGTTGTTACTCCACCATCATCTCCTTCGTCAATAGTACCTACGTAGAATGTAGAACCGAATTCTGCTGTGGTTGTATCAGAGAAAGAACCAGCTTCAATATTGTTGAATCTAGCTTCTAAACCGTCTATACGGCTGTTTGTAACTGCAATTTCTTCTGCAGCATTGAAGTCATTAATAGTGACTTCGTTCGCAGTTACTGCCATAGGCGCTAAAAGGCCTAATGATGCAGGAGCTACGAGCAAGCTCTTAAAAAGCTTCATAAATTTCCTCACACGAAATTTAAAGGACACTTTAAGATAGTGTATTTAGGCATACAAAATCAAGTATCAATGAATACATTTTTGTATAATTTGTGCCAGTTTCTAAAGTTATACAATCAGTTTTTCTTTAAGGAAAATAAATTATTCAGCTTTTACCTGCATTATTAATTATGTGATTTAAATTTTTTTTGAAATTTTGAAAGAAACTTTTTGTGTTTTATATTTTTTCTTTTTTTTACTATCAACTGCATCAACGTACCATCCAGAAGCCAACCTAGTATCAATTTCCTCGTAACTTTCTTTTTGATTTAATTTGTTTAAGGATTTCTTTTTATAATCCATAAATTATCAAATTTTGACATCAATAAAAAAAATATAGCATTTAAATACAATTTGAGCAGTAAATTAATTGGCTGAAAATTTTAATAGAGTTTTAAAAATTATTTATGGTGGTTTTTCCTTTCCCGAAATCTTTAGAAAAAAGAAAAAAAAACTTTTATTTCCCTCGACGGAAAAAATAATTAGTTATATTTTTAAAAATTAAAAACCTGAGGAGCACAAGGTCAAATGACTCACTTAAATCTTATCGTCAATTCTCTACCTAGAGATTTACTCGAATTTGTTTTTTTTCTTGCAGTAGGTTTCACGGCAGGATCAGTAGGAATAATTTAAATTTACTTTTAATAAATATCTTCTTAATTCACTCAAATTAGAACTTGAAAAAAAATTAAAATAAAAAACAAACGAAATTTTTTTTCAACAATTATTTTTTTCAAATAGAAATAATTGAATGAACGGGAAAACCAATTTTTGATCTGCCTTTCAATTTATTCAGTTCAACAACGGTTATTAAACCCATAACCTCCTTCCTTTGTTCTTGTAGCAACCTCGAGACACAATTAACTGTACCTCCTGTAGCTAACAAGTCATCTATAATTACGAAAGAATTGAATTTTTTCAGGGCTTTTTTTTGTATTGAAAGAGAATTTTTTCCATATTCCAAATCATATTCTCTAGTTAATATATTTCCTGGCAGTTTTCCTGGTTTTCTTGCGACAATCATGGGTTTTGATGATTCTAGAGCAACTGCAGAACCAAAAATAAATCCCCTCGCATCTATTGAAATTATTGCTTCAGCATTTTTTAACAATTGATTTGAAGACATTTTTAAAATAAGTTCCTTAAAAATATATGGATATTGAAGAATTTCTAGAATGTCTTTAAAATCGATACCTTTTTTTGGAAAATCCTCATAGGTGATAATCAAATCTTCTAATTTTTTCATACTTCTAAGTCTCGAAAGCAATTCAGATGGAAATCCTTTTGGAATTCAATTTATATTATAGATATGTCGTAATTTAAAAAATTTCAAACTCACTCTAGGTAATTTCTTGGTTTGGATAAATTAATTTTTAAAATTCATAAAACTTTTTTTTCTGAAAATACTAAGATCATTTTCTGGCCTAAAAAGCGATTTTTTTGTGAATTATAAGAATTTGTTCTTTTTAGATGACTGTTATGAAGTAAGTTATGAGCGCAGCTTGATAGCAACGGTACTTTAGGTGCACTTTTTGATTGAGTTCAGAAGTATTACAAAATCTTGAAATTACTATCTTAAAAAAAACAAATCTTGTTCTCTTAGTGTTTCTGTGACAACAGCAAAGGTGCTAAAACTGGTGCTAATACCTTTCTTATTTGAATCATAAAAGTGCACTTTTCTTAAATTACTAATCAATAAAATATAAATTTTTGAAATTCTTGTAGCAATGTAGAAAAATTCCTGTGGATAACAAAAATTCAAAAATCTCTTGATCATTTCTAATTTGTTGAGTAGTGGAAGCCCAAGAAATATCAAAGTAAAAATAAAAAAGTGCCACAAATAAAAAGTATAAAGATAAATCTTTACTTGGAAAAGCCTTTATATTTTTAAATTTCCTCCATCCAAACCATCCAAGAAATATACAGCTTATTTCAAAAATTGGATCCAACAAATAATTGTGAAAAAAAGGTAAGTTATGAAAATTAGTTTCCCCTTGAACATTTATGTAAGAAATAGAGTTGATTCCAATCCCAGTTATTCGCTCTCCCCAACTAATTTCTTCGCCTGCTATTACAAATGACAAAAAAGCAATCAAAAGCCAAATAATTGAATTTATGTTTTTCTTTCTTTTTGTTCTTGCATAGATCGATAATGCCAGAATAGAGGATATTGCATATTCAATAAACTGAATCCATTCTAATGGGCCATCTTCACTTCTTAGCCAGTCAAACCAACTTATACCAATTAAATCCCTACCATATGGAAGAATATAAACAAAACCATAAATAAATAGTAAGTAAAGAATTGGGAAAAGGCTTACTTGAGGAAAAATAACTCCCCAAGGAGTTTTGATCTCTTTATTCATTTAAGATATAAATTAAAAAGTTTAATATAAATTTAATATAAGTTGAAAAATAATATCGAACCTCAAATGTCTAGGCTTTAGTAAATTTTTTTAAATTCGAAAAAAATTATTTAATTAGTTCTTTTATAGATGACTACTATGAGTTAAGATCTTATGTGCGGGGCGTGGCGCAGCTTGGTAGCGCGGGTGCTTTGGGAGCACTAGGTCGCAGGTTCGAATCCTGTCGCCCCGACTCTTAAAAACCAAGTCATACTAGAGAGTTACCCAAACTCTCTTTTTTTATGTTTATGTCTCAAAGTGAGAAAGGGGAGCTGTAGGGGGAGCTCACAGGATGTACTTTGATGTATTTAGTGCCTAGAAATAGCTCCTGAAGATACTTGTTTTCTTCCAACCCTCATCCAGTAGTTGTTTGTATTCCTTCCGAGCTGCTTCGATAGTTTCAACTCTGCTTCCTTTCATAACTGGTTTACTACTTCTCTTATAAACACAACCATAACTAATCATCATTGCATCAATACTAGGACTAGGCTTCGATACATCTTCAAATGGTTCAAATACTTTTATCCTATTTCTTTCATTATTTATAAGAATAAATCTCTCCATTACTTGCCTTTAGATAAAAGATAATTTAAAAAAATACCTCCTGAAACTAATAAACATCCCATAGCAACAAATCCAAGTAAATCTATTAATGATTTATCAGTATTTATTTTTAAAAAAGTTAAAGCAAAAGCTATTGGAGGGAATAATAATATTGCTTTTGGAATGAGCGCCTGATTCCATTTCTTTATATTTGTATCTTCTTCGTTTAGCTCTTGATACATCTTTTCCAGTTTTTTTCTTTCTTCTTCCATTAAATAAGCAATAACCACATGATTGCTCCCATACTAAAAATTAAGCTCCACCCTTGCGAGTTAATTTTCACTGATAAATATCGAGTAATTTTATATAAATTCCTAACAGTACTAATATTGCTAAACCTCCTCCAATAAGTATATTTGGTTGATTATTCCAAAGATTAGTTAAATATTCCATAAAAAAATTACTCATTATACATAAAGTAATTTATTTGAAATATTCAATCAGTGCTGATTTTAATCTCTTCTTTTTCTTCGGTTAACTCCTTTAATTCCTCTTTAGGTTCTTCAGGCCATGCAATATCAAATCTCGCAATCTCTTCCGTCTCGAAGCCCTCAGGATGACGAGTACAAATTTTCTTTCTTCTTACAAAAATATGATCAACTCTTTTTTCTTCATCAGGAGTTACTATCCTTTCTAGTTCTATCACTTCTGTGAAGGGAGTTGATTTAAGTTCGTTAGTGGGTTTTGCCATTTTTTTGCGGGATGTAAAAGCTTTTTACCTGATTCTGCGTAATTTCTCGTGTTCCATAACAAGATATCTTGAAGAAATTAAAGATGAATATTTTAAATAACTCCAGGAACGATTTGTCCAGTTGTTATGTATGCTCCCACTAAAGCAATTAGACCGACGAGAGCAAATCTGCCATTTAAATTCTCTGCTCTTATTTTTTGAGGATCAATATTTCTTGATTGATTTTTATTTTCCATTTAAAAAACTCCTGGGATAAGCTGACCTGTTGTTAAATATGTCCCCACTAAGATCATGAAAGCCATCATTGCTGGTCTTCCAATAGCTCTGTTGAGAATATCTTTATTTGAATCCATTGTTAATTAAAGAACTGGTTTCTAAATATTACTTAATGTAAACAGATGCCGAGATATGGTTGTATCAAATGATTCACCTGACACAGAAATGCGTTAAAAATGTTGCAAGCTTTAGTTATTCAAACTATTGAGTTACGTTTTTGAGATTTTTTTAGTTTAAATTTATTGCTTTGTAAAAATGGCATTTTGATTAGTCAACCAAAATAATAGAAAAATAAAGAATGATAATAATGCTCCAGGAAGGATTGCTATGAAGAAGAATTCTGTTGTTAATTCTGCATCAAAAAAATATAAATACATTTATATCTACTCAGTGAATATGTTCTGCCTCATTATGGTTGTGATGATTGTGACCATGAGCAATACCTAATTCATGCATCCTTGCATGCTCTTTAATGGTGTCTCTTAACTTATAAGATGATGGTCCAACTGTTGTATAAATCCCATATCCAATTGAGCCAAATAGTAAAATTCCAACACTACTCAAAAGTAGAAATAAAGTTGGATCTTTGATTGTTCCTAGCATTTTCAATAAATCAATTACTAAATAACCCTAAATATCTTGAAAGATTTATTCAAGTTCAAAATTTATAAAATAAAGCAGAAAAAAGCATTCTTAAATATAAAGATTAAATGGCTAGATTGTATATAAAACAATAAAAATCAAAATTTTTAATCACAAAATAATACTTATTAAATATTTGCCAAAGTAAAAAAATAACACTTTAAGGTTATTATCTTTTGAAATAGATTGATATAAAAGGATTTTATATTTTAAATTTAATCGCACGAAATTTACCGTGACTTGTATTATTTGATATTGATTAAAATTAGACCTCTAAACTAGTTTGGATTTAATTAAATGGTATTAGCATATGGAAGTTTTGCTTTTTGCACTTTTTTTTATTAGTGCTCTTATTTTTTTTATTTCAGGTAAGGATGATTTTGGAAGAACCAAAAATAAATTAATTATTCAGGAAAAGGAAACGTTTAAAAAAGAGGAAAGCATCGAACCCTCTTTAGAAGTCAAAAAAGAAGCATAATAAAAGCAAATTAATCAAGTTATTTATGATTTATGGGTTTGCCTATTTAATGATGGTTCTTGCTATTAGTGCAGGTTGGATTATTCTTGCAGTCTTAAAAAAACCTGGTTTTATTGAAAAACCACTTAATGAAGTGAAGAATAAAATAAGACCTTTTCTAAATCCAAAAGATGATCAATGAAATCATTTCATCGACCTACTTCATAAGAGGCACTAGGTCGGATAGGGGGGAGCTACAGGGGGAGCTGAGCATATGTATTAAGTATGTAGGAGTATGTACTTTGTACAACATTGAGACTCAAACTCATTTGTACCACTAACCTAAACCCTAGTTATAGCAGGAAAATATTGATAAATCTCATTTAATAGATCGAGTGCTTTGGGAGCACTAGGTCGCAGGTTCGAATCCTGTCGCCCGAACTCTTAAAAACCGTGTCATACTTAGGAGTTACCCAGACTCTCTTTTTATTGGATGTAGTCTCATATTGCGAAAGGGTAGCTAGAAGTGTAGCTCGTGGTAAATACTTTGATGTATTTAGTGCCCACTTTTGCAGAAATAATTATCCCCAAAAAATTTTATTTTTAAGTAATTACGAGTCCTACAGCTCTAGAAAGTGTTAATCCAAAAATATCAAGAACGACAAACCCGTTGAGAATTCTAATAGCTCTAGCAACATCTGTTTCGCAAACACCATGCTCTGTCGTATCACTTACAACAACTGAGGCAGTTTTTGCAAAATAACTAAATGGAGTTGGCTTTTTATCAAAAGTGATTGCTTCTTTACCTATACCTATTCTTGATAAGTGATTTAATCTCCAATACCACCATGAAAATCCAATTAATACTATTGGTACAAATAAAACTAATTCAACTAATAGTAACACTGGATCTTTAAGCGGAGAAACTAAAAGCAAATTCATCGATACAAGTTCCAAAAACCATGCAAAACTCAAGATGATGCCATAAATATCACTTGCTCGTCTTGATTCCTTGCCCAGAAGACCCCAAATTATTAACCCAATAATAAAAATTAAAAATATAGCACCTAAGGGATGTTCATAATTAGTAAATGAATCCAAAATTAGATGAATATTTTCCAACAGTTTTTTAACTGGAGATTCTTCAACATCTTCAAGATTTAAATTTCTGTCAAAAGAGACTGAAAAGAAGAAAGCTACAGTGAGGATATATATCTCAAGAGGTTTAAGTATTCTTTTTATCATTATTTAATGCACTATTATCAAACTATCTTAAAGAAAAGGTTTTAATAATTAGAGTAAATTTATACAATTTAGAATTGCCATATAGAACCTCCACCGTTGGAGTTCTCATCACCATATGTTGCTAAGCCATATTCGGCATTTAAATTAAAAATACAATATTTATAAATTATTAAAAATACCTCCTTTAAGGTCTACCATCATCAGCAGTATGTTCAATATATCTTGCAACTCTTGATGAAATGATCAAAGAAAATATTACAAGTATAAGGAATAATACTAATAAGCTTTCTAAGGAAGAAAAATTTTATACATAAATGGATTATCCATGAAGTATTTACATAAAAGAAGCTGATTGTTTCAGAGTTTTAATCAACTCTATAAATTATACTTACCTATATAAATTTTATATCTAAGGTGTTAATTACAAAATTTAAAAACTTTTCACAATTTTAAATTCTTAATAAAGACAATCTTTTATAGTAATTTTATTTTTAATTATTCAGTATGCGTTATAAAATTTTTGCTGCATTGACTTTTTTAATTGTATTTTCAGGCAGCAATGCAACTTTTGCAAGGAGTCAGCTTTATCAAGGAAAATGTGGCTTCCTTTTATCTAACTCTTTTACGGATAGATGTAGTGCTCTTTTTAGTAAGGGTATATTGACACTAATGCCAAGTGGAGGACCACAAGAAAGAATTTATCCTACCCAAGTCGAGAGTTACTCTCTTTCTAGCGAAGAAACAATAAAAGTAAATGAAGATATTGATAAATGGCAAAAGCTATTCCCTGAGCAAACTAGGGGATTCTTATTCTTTAAAAAAAAGACTGGAATACCGAAATGGGTAGTCGATGCCACCTCAAAAAAAGTGACTCAACATAAATTTATAATAAATTACATAGACAGTAATCTTCTACCTAGAAAAGCATTATTTGTTTTAAATGATGAGGGTCAAGCAGCATCAATGCAGTTGTCCTTAAGAAAGACCACAAGTTTATATTTGGGACAAAAAAGGGTCCCAGGAGGACCTTTAAGTCCTGCTTTTTCAAGAAAAATTACTAGAGAAGTAGAGAGAAAATCTGAAAGATTAACTGGGCTTTGTGCAGCGGGTATGTATGAGGATTCCCTACCAATCATTTCAGAACTAAATTCTTATGTGGATAATACAATTAATGAAATTTCAATTTTTGAAAATTATGAAATAGTTGCTGATAAAATTGAAGGAGATGCAAACGTTGCTGTTGCTTTTTGTGAAAATAAAAAAGTTCAAGACATAGCTGATGCAAAAGAAGCCGAGAGGATAGCAAGAGAAGCAAAGATTGAAGAAGAAAAAGAGAAAAGAATATCAGCCTTTGAGATGTTAAGTTCTTACTAAATTTAGAAAATTATAACTTTTAAAATCATTATGAGATTATCAATTTTAAAACTTAAATTCCTATTCTCTATTAAGTCTTATGTATAAGAAATTTTCTTTAGTTTCATTATTTCTTTTGTTTCCTTTGGTCGCCATCGCCAATACGCACAAGTCTGAAACAATTAATATCAATTCTCGTTCTAATGATATTAATATCAAATCTGGTTCAAATAACATCCAGTTATATGATAATGGAATGGTTGATCAAGGGACTAAGGATATAATTAGTTCTGAATATAATTTTCAAGGAAATTTAATTAACTGTACTATTGGTAAATCTTCAAAAAGAAGAGATTTACCTTCTTGTAATGAAGTAATAGAAAAAAGGACAAAAGAAGAAGAAAGAATTAGGAGAGCTGAAGAAAAAAAATTTGAAAAGCAAAGACAAGAAAAAGAAAGATCTAATAAGTTATTTGCTAAAAAAAAGTCAACAACCAAATCTTTCACATTTCCAGATGGATTAAAAATTAATACTGTTACTCAAATAAGATTTAATCCTGAAACGAGTGAGATTATTGTTAATAGTGAAGTTTTGAAGCAGTCAGGACAACGTGAAGAATTTATGAAAATTTTTATAGAAGGAAACTCAAAACTAGAAATTGCTTTCTTTGATAAAGAAAATTTTGAATTAGTAGATCCTATGATTTTTCCATTAAATATTTACGAAGGTCAAAATGAAGGTTTTAATTATAGAAAAAAGGTTGGCAAAGATACTTCCGATTTCAAAGGTATAAAAATGGTGGGCAGAGCCAGAATTGAAGGATTATCTGAATTTAAAAAAATAAGCTCTATTGGTGTTGCTTTAAAAATATAGTTCTAAAACATTTCAAGAGCATCATTACTTCTTTTTCTTCTTTCTTCTTTTGCTTCGTATTCTCCAATGCATTCATCTTTTAAATAGAGAACACAGTCAAGATATTCAGCAATTTCAGTAATTGCTGCTCTTATAGCTCGAGTAGGAACCGTTTTTTTTACAGTTACTTGTTGTTCACGAAATTTAAAATTGTTTGTATTAATGGATGTATTTTCAGTTTTAATTTCATTTGATATGGTTCCTTCAATGGACCGACTATAAGCTATTGCAGAGGTTTTTGTACTGATAACTTTTAAGTCAAATGATACATAATTATCCTCATAATCACTTAGATAAGCCCTAATAATATATTTTGGTTTTGCCATCTGAATATATGGGTCCTCTCCTCCTTCTCCAGTTATAAGTGATTCATTTCTTATATCAGCTAAAGCTTCACTATCTCTTTCTATAACAAGGAAATGTCCCGCACTTGAAAGTTCAGTGGATAGAATTGTCTTTAGCTTTTCCTCAAAACGCTCTTTCCACCATGGTGCTCCAGACCTATCAGTAACTTTTGTAACAGCAACAGAAACAGGACCCGCTTGATAAGCATAAACCTTAGTTCTAATTCCGATATCGAAAAAACTTATTCCACAAATAAAAAAAATTGTGGAGAATTTTAATTTATTTAAAAGTTTCATATTTCGGAAAAATCTTTAGAACAGATCTAAGGAGTCATTACTCTGTTTTCTTTTCTCATCTTTAGCTTCATACTCAGCAATGCATTCGTCTTTAACATAAAGAACACAATCAAGATATTCTGCAGTTTCAACCATAGCAGCCCTAACGGCTCTTGTAACAGGCAGTTTAGTTTTCTTCGTTTCAGATTGACCCAAAGAGATGCCTTTCACATTCCCACTAATTGCAGAGCTTTCTGATTCTTCTTTAGCACTACCTTCAATAGAACGACTGTAAGCAATAGCTCCTGTTTTTACATTTATAACTTTTAAATCAAAAGAAACATAATACTCTCTTTTAGACTTTTTCTTACCCATTTTAAAGCCTTTAAAGCCAATACCACCCCCAGAACTTTCGTCTGAGACTTCAGCAAAATCACTTAAAGCAGCAGAGATATAGTACTTAGCTCTTGTCAAAGCTTTTTGGTCTTCGTCTTTCCAGATTCCAAAATTTTTGACTTCTTGTTTTAGTTCTTTTAAAGTTGATGCATCTCTCTCTAGAACAGTAAAGTGACCTGCGCTAGCAAGTTCAGTAGATAATATTGTTCTCAATTTATCTTCATAACTAGGTTTAAACCAAGGTGCATTTGAATTATCTTTCACTTTAATAACGGCTACTGTTATTGGCGATGGGGCCGCATAAGCTGAAGGATTTTGAAGCAGAGAGGAAGTTGATAATGCTAAGGCTGTACCCAAAAATGCAGATTTTTTTTAGAAGATTTAAATTTTTCACTTTTTATTATTAATTTTTGATAATTTAGCTAGTCACGGGTACGGTTAATCTATTTACCTAAAATAATTATTTGAATTGTATTAAAACTTAATTGAGTTAAGGCACTATTAAGGCACTAAGTCTACTTTCAACGATTATTTAGCGATTTAATGTACATTATTAATAACCGTGTATACCTATAGTGTAATACTGAGACTCATATTAATCCCTGTCATGCTAACTAATAAGCTATAGCCTCACTTGATTATTTAACCTACTGTCCCAAATTGGAGTACGGATGCTTTGGGAGCACTATCGCAGATTCGAATCCTGTCGCCCCGTTTCAATCAAATCCAAGTCATAGGCAGCCATCCCAAGGTTGCCTTTTTTATTTCTTATTTGTCTCAAAAACGTTGCGGACGAGGAATGGGCGAGGATTTGTATAGCTTTGGATAACTTTGGAGGTTAGCTCGCCCGTTATAACTCCCATTTTGACTCAGTAACCTTATCTATAGTCTGTATGCAAATCAAAAAATAATATCAGATAGTTCTACGTCGGATAAATTTTGGCCATAGACTATTGCCAGCAAATCATTTTTCTCTTGATCTAAATAAACTTTTAGATTCTTGCCACTGTCAAAGGCTCCGAGTTGCAATATATCAAAGTTTCCAAGAAAAATTCTATCTTCTCCCTTTTCAAAATCTCTAATTCTGTCATAACCACTTCCTGCAGTTAATACAAAAATATCATTTCCACTTCCACCATATAAATCATCTTTACCTAAACCTCCAGTTAAAATGTCGTCTCCATCTTCTCCTTTTAATAAGTCATCGCCACTTTCTCCATATAAATAATCTCCATCATCTCCGCCTCTTAGATAATCATCGTCTTCTCCACCATATAGATAGTCAATTCCAGAATGTCCTTTCAGGTAATCATCTCCACTTTCTCCTTCTAAAAGATCAGACCCAGCACCGCCATAAAGTTTATCTGCACTTGTTCCTCCATACAGATCATCATTACCATTACCTCCATAAAGTGTATCTTTACTACTTTCACCTTCTAAATAATCATCTCCATCTCCGCCATAAAGTTTATCTGCACTTGTACCTCCCCAGAGAATGTCATTTCCTGCTCCGCCATAAAGTTTATCGGCACTGGATCCGCCATCTAAATAATCATTACCATCTTCTCCATATAATTTGTCGGCACTGGATTCTCCATATAATCTGTCATCATCATCTCCTCCTCTTAGATAATCTTTACCACTTCCTCCCCAGAGGATGTCATTACCAGAATGTGCTTTTAGATAATCATTACCGCTTTCTCCATAAAGAGTATCTGCTCCTTCTGAGCCATATAATCTGTCATTACCTTTTCCTCCATATAATGTGTCATCACCACTTTTACCGTAAAGTTTATTCGCTTTGTCATTTCCAGTAAGCGTATTATCTAAATCATTACCAGATCCGGAGATATTGCCTTTACCAGTAAGGGTTAGATTCTCTACATTGGCAGAGGCTGTAAATGTAACTGATGAATAAATTAAATCAGTTCCTTCATTCTCTTCTTCTGTGACACTGTCACTTTTGCTGCTGACATAAAAAGTGTCATTATCATCTCCTCCATACATTTTATCGCTACCGGATTCTCCTTTTAACCGGTCATCTCCAGCACCTCCATAAAGTTCATCAGAACTGGATCCTCCTCTTAAATAATCATTACCATTACCACCATAAAGTTTATCGGCACTGGAATGTCCTTTCAGGTAATCATCGCCATCTTCTCCATAAAGAAGGTCAGAACTGCTGCCGCCATAAAGCTTGTCATTATCATCTCCTCCATAAAGAATATCTGTACTTGTTCCTCCATATAAAATATCTGCTCCCGCATCTCCATACAATTTATCAGCACTAGATTCTCCATATAATTCATCATCACCATCTCCTCCATAGAGCTCGTCGGAACTTGTGCCACCCAATAAAGTATCATCGCCAGCTCCTCCATATAATTTATCTTTGCTGTAATGACCTTTTAAATAATCATCTCCATCTTCTCCGTAAATAATATCTTCTCCTTTCCAGCCATAAATTTTATCATTACCATCTCCTCCATATAGTTCGTCATCTCCATCTTTTCCATAAAGTTTATTGTCTCCAGTATTTCCTCTAAGCGTGTTATCTAAATCGTTACCAGATCCATTGATATTGGATGATCCCGTAAGAGTAAGATCTTCTACATAGGAAGAAGCAGTATATGTAACTGAGGAATAAATTAGATCAATACCTTCTCCTGATTTTTCTGTAACACGATCATCTTTGCTATCAACGTAATAAGTATCATGTCCTTTACCTCCAGTTAGAACGTCATCTTTTAAGCCTCCATTTATAAAATCATTACCATCTTCACCAGTTAATATATCTTTTCCCTCAGTTCCAAGATAAGTTTTACCTATAAAATCAGATGCAGTAGGTGTTTCTGACCATCCATTAGCAAGCATTGCATCTGATTCTTCGAACATCGAAGAAAAATCAGTTACGTTACTTGCGTTCCAAACGCTTATATCTTGATTAAATGAATCTGCTTTAGAAAACATATTAGAGAAATTAGTTCCATTACTTACGTCCCAACTACTAATATCTTGATTAAAAGCAGATGCACCAGTAAACATATACCTAAAATTAGTTCCACTACTTACGTCCCAACTACTAATATCTTGATTAAACTCATCTGTCCCAAGGAACATAAATTCAAAATTAGTTCCATTCCTTACGTCCCAATGACTAATATCTTGATTAAATGCTTCTGAGTATAAAAACATAAAGCCAAAAGAAATTCCATTACTTACATCCCAACTACTAATATCTTGGTTAAAAACATAGGCGTTAGAAAACATATTAGAAAAATAAGTTCCATTACTTACATCCCAACTACTAATATCTTGATTAAAAACATGGGCGCTAGAAAACATATTAGAAAAATAAGTTCCATTACTTAAATCCCAATCTCCAATATCTTGATTAAATGCTGACGCGCCATAAAACATACTTGAGAAATCAGTTCCATTACTTACATCCCAGTTACTTACATCTGAGTTAAAGGTAGACTTATCGCGAAAGAGGCTAGAAAAATCTGTTATTGCACTCACATCCCATTGATTAATATCTCCATAAAGTTCTTTCGCCGCATCTTGATCATCTATCCATGCATCAACGGCAGTTTGAAGAGTGGTTTTATCTGGGAAGGGATTAAAATAATAAATAGATGGAGTATCGCCAACCCCCTGTTTAGATTGCATGAGATCGGCGCCTTTAAATATCTCTTCAAAATAGGCATTCTCATTTAGTGTCCAGTTTCTCAAGTCTTGATTAAATGAATCTGCATCTTTAAACATTTGCTTGAAATAAGTTCCATTACTTACATCCCAATCACCTATATCTTGATTAAATGAATCTGCATCTTTAAACATCCCTGCGAAATATATTCCATTACTTACATCCCAATCACTAATATCTTGATTAAATAAATCTGCCTCATAAAACATATCTGAGAAATTAGTTCCGCTACTTACATCCCAATTACCTATATCTTGATTAAATGAATCTGCCTCATAAAACATCAACCTGAAATCAGTTCCATTACTTACATCCCAATCACCTATATCTTGATTAAATGAATCTGCGTGATAAAACATCTCCATGAAATTATTTCCCTTACTTACATCCCAACCGCCAATACCTTGATTAAATGAATTTGAATCCAAGAACATTTGAGAAAAGTCGATTCCGTTACTTACATCCCAATCCCCAATATCTTGATCAAACACATATGCTGACCTGAACATGTAGCTAAAGTCAGTTCCATTACTTACATCCCAATTACCTATATCTTGATTAAAGTTTGGAGTATCATGAAACATCTTCGAGAAATCAGTTCCCTTACTTACATCCCAATCACCAATATCTTGATTAAAAAATCTTGCACGATAGAACATCCATGAGAAATCAGTTCCCTTACTTACATCCCAATCCCCAATATCTTGATTAAATGCCTCTGTGTTGTAAAACATTTCAGAAAAGTCAGTTCCGGCACTTACATCCCAATCACCAATATCAGAATTAAATGATCTTTTGTCTTTAAATAATTCAGAAAAATCAGTTATTTGACTTACATCCCATTTATTAATATCTCCATAAGTTTCTCTGGCGGCATCTTGATCATCTATCCATTCATCAACAGCAGTTTGAAGAGTAGTCTTATTCGTAAATACATAGGGATAAAAGTAGTAAATTGAAGGTGTATTGCCAACCCCTT
Source organism: Prochlorococcus marinus str. SB (assembly GCF_000760115.1). NCBI lineage: Bacteria > Bacillati > Cyanobacteriota > Cyanophyceae > Synechococcales > Prochlorococcaceae > Prochlorococcus > Prochlorococcus marinus. The sequence goes on along the minus strand of NZ_JNAS01000002.1, from coordinate 1,222,829 downwards.
GGTTAGATTGCATGAGATCTGCGCCCTCAAACATGGATGTAAGAGAGGCATTTTCACTCGGTGTCCAGCTGCTTAAATCTTGATCAAAACCCGAGGCATAGGCAAACATAAATTTTAAATCACTTCCACTACTTACATCCCAATCACCTATATCTTGATTAAATGAATCTGCCTCATAAAACATCTGCGCGAAGCTAGTTCCATTGCTTACATCCCAACCGCCAATGTCTTGATTAAATTCAGGGGTATAAGCAAACATCAATGAGAAATCATTTCCTTTACTTACATCCCAATCACCTATATCTTGATTAAATGAATCTGCCCCAGTAAACATTGCCCCAAACTTCTTCCCGTTACTTACATCCCAACTGCCAATATCCTGATTAAATGAATCTGCGTTGAAAAACATTCTAGAAAAATTAGTTCCATTACTTACATCCCAACCTCCAATATTCTGATTAAAAGAACTTGCAGATCTGAACATGTAACTAAAATCAGTTCCATTACTTACATCCCAATTACCTATCTCTTGATTGAAGTCTTCTGTCTTATCAAACATATATGAAAAATCATTTCCTTTACTTACATCCCAATCACCTATATCTTGATTAAATGAATCTGCCTCATAAAACATCTGCGAGAAGTTAGTTCCGTTGCTTACATCCCAGCTGCCAATATCTTGATTGAAATCAGAGGCAAGAGCGAACATATCTAAAAAATTAGTTCCATTACTTACATTCCAATTACTTATATCTTGATTAAATTCAGTAGCGCCTTCGAACATTGAATTAAAAAATATTCCATTACTTACATCCCAATTACTTATATCTGAATTAAATGTATCTTCATCTTCAAAAAGACTAGAGAAATCTGTTATTTGACTTACATCCCATTTGTTAATATCTCCATAAAGTTCTTTTGCAGAATTTTGATCATTTATCCATGCATCTATAGCAGTTTGAAGAGTGGCCTTATCTGGGAAAGGATTAAAATAGTAGATAGATGGAGTATCTCCAACCCCCTGATTAGATTGCATGAGGTCAGCACCTGCAAATATGTTTAGAAAATAGACATTCTCATTTACTGTCCAGTTACTTAAATCTTGATTAAATGCAGAGAGAGCAAACATTCTATACAAACTAGTTGCATTACTCACATCCCAATCACCAATATCTTGATTAAAGGAATTCGCATATTGGAACATCCATGCAAAATCTGTTCCTTTGCTTACATCCCATTTGCTTATATCTTGGTTAAATTCCCTTGTGGAATAAAACATAACAGAAAAGTCAGTTCCATTACTTACATCCCAGTTACCAATATCTTGATTAAAATCTTTGGCCCCACTAAACATCCATGAAAAATTATTTCCTTTACTTACATCCCAAGTGCCGATATCTTGATTAAATTCAGATGCATTATGGAACATCTGCGAGAAGTTATTTCCCTTGCTTACATCCCAATTGCTTATGTCAGAATTAAATGATGTTTTGTCTTTAAATAATTCTGAAAAATCAGTTATTGCTCTTACATCCCAAGTATTTATGTCGCCATAAGTTGCTGTCGCAGCATCTTGATCATCTATCCATGCATCTACTGCAGTATCAAGTTCTGATCTATTAGTAAATATATGAGGATCCCAATTATCAATATTAAAACTAGATTGCATACTTGAATGAGCAGTGCAATAAAAGGTTAATTCGCTGATTTCTGTCTGTTCTTTATTAAAAGTTATCGTGAATGTTTCATCTCCTCTAATACCTGAGGTGGCGCTCCCATCACCACTAATTGATATTGATGAACTTGAATTATTTCCAACACCACTATCACTTACATAAAATGGATGTGAATTAACACTATTTAATCTTCTAAAAGTATAAGTTAAATTTGAATTTAAATTTAAAGATGATATTTCATTATTTCCACTTGAATCTGAATAAAATTGATAATAAGGATTAGAAAAATTACCTCCTGAAACATAAATTTCAATGTTAGAGGCCATTCTGATATAAATTTACTACTTAGAAATATAGAATTATCTTATCAAAATAAAAAAAACATTCGAGGCATTTAGTGGTAACTGCAGGAGATTTGAGTGAGATTTTGCTTATTTATGCCACACCTTGCTATTTCTTACAAAATTCTGAGACTCAAATATTTTTCTTTTATACCAACTAATAAGCTATAGCCTCACTTGTTTCTCATAGGGGCTGTCGCATTTTGCTTAGCAGGTGCTTTGGGAGCACTAGGTCGCAGGTTCGAATCCTGCCACCCCGACTCTTAAAAACCAAGTAATCCTAGCAAGTCTCCCAACTCGCTTTTTTATTGTCTGCATTCTCAAATGAGAAAGGGGCTCTAGGGGAGGCTCTAGGATCTTCGGAGATTCTGAAAAGGTGCACAATCTTTAAAAGCCCTTTAAGTTATAAGCGCTTGATTAAATGATTAATAATCTCCTTTTTCATTCTCTGGAATACCTAATCTAATTTAAAAAATAAAATCAGATATTAATCCATCGTCTATGTTGTTGTTATAAATTATTGCCAGCAAATCACTTTTATTTTCATCTATATAGACCTTCATATTTTTACCACTGTCAAAAACTCCTAATTCCCTAAGATTAAAGTCCGCTTTATCGATTTTATCTTCTCCTTTTTTAAAATCTCTAATTCTGTCATAACCACTTCCTGCAGTTAATACAAAAATATCATTTCCACTTCCACCATAAAGATCATCTTTACCTAAACCTCCAACTAAAATATCATCGCCATCTTCTCCTTTTAATAAGTCATCTCCACTTTCTCCAAATAAATAATCTCCATCATCTCCACCTCTTAGATAATCATCATCTTCTCCACCATATAGATAATCAATTCCAGAATGTCCTTTCAGGTAATCATCTCCATCTTCTCCTTCTAACAGATCAGACCCAGCACCGCCATAAAGTTTATCTGCACTTGTCCCTCCATATAAATCATCATCACCATTACCTCCATAAAGTGTATCTTTACTACTTTCACCTTCTAAATAATCATCTCCATCTCCTCCATAAAGTTTATCTGCACTTGTCCCTCCCCAGAGTTCATCATTTCCTGCTCCGCCATAAAGTTTATCGGCACTGGATCCTCCATCTAAATAATCGTCACCATCTTCTCCATATAATTTGTCGGAACTGGATCCTCCATATAATTCGTCATCATCTTCTCCTCCTCTTAGATAATCCTTACCACTTCCTCCCCAGAGAATATCATTACCAGAATGTGCTTTTAAATAATCGTTACCACTTTCTCCATAAAGAGTATCTACTCCCTCTGAGCCATATAATCTGTCATTACCTTTTCCTCCATATAATTTGTCATCACCACTTTTGCCATAAAGCTTGTTAGCTTTGTCATTTCCAGTAAGCGTATTATCTAATTCATTACCAGATCCTGAGATATTGCCTTTACCAGTAAGGGTTAAATTTTCTACATTGGCAGAGGCCGTAAATGTAACTGATGAATAAATTAAATCAGTTCCTTCATTCTCTTCTTCTGTGACACTGTCACTTTTACTGCTCACATAATAAGTATCATCTCCATCTCCGCCATACATTTTGTCACTGCCGGATTCTCCTTTTAACCGATCATCTCCAGCTCCACCATAAAGTTCATCAGAACTGGAGCCTCCTCTTAAATAATCATTACCATTACCACCATAAAGTATGTCGGCACTGGAATGACCTTTTAAATAATCATCGCCATCTTCTCCATAAAGAAGGTCAGAACTGCTACCGCCATAAAGCTTGTCATTATCATCTCCTCCAAAAAGAATATCTGTACTTGTTCCACCAGATAAGGTATCTTCTCCAGCACCACCATAAAGAATATCAGCGCTGGATTCTCCATATAGTTTGTCATTACCTTCTCCTCCATAAAGCATGTCGGAGCTTGTTCCACCCAATAAAGTATCATCGCCATCTCCTCCATATAATTTATCTTTACTGTAATGACCTTTTAAGTAATCATCTCCATCTCCTCCGTAAATTATATCTTCTCCCTTCCAGCCATATATCCTATCTTTACCATCTCCTCCATAGAAAATATCATCTCCATCTTTTCCATAAAGTTTATTATCACCAGAATTTCCTCTAATCGTATTATCTAAATCATTACCAGAACCATTGATATTAGATGTACCTGTAAGAGTAAGATCTTCCACATAAGAAGAAGCAGTATATGTAACTGAGGAATAAATTAGATCAATACCTTCTCCTGATTTTTCTGTAACGAGATCATCTTTGCTATCAACATAATAAGTGTCATGACCTTTACCTCCTCTTAAAACATCATCTTCTGAACCTCCATTAAAAACATCATTACCATCTTCACCAGTTAATATATCTTTTCCCTCAGTTCCAAGATAAGTTTTACCTGAAAAGTCAGATTCAATAGGGGTTTCTGACCATCCAGCTGCAATCATTGCATCTGCCCTCAGGAACATATCCCTGAAATCAATTCCGCTACTAACGTTCCAAACGCTTATATCTTGGTTAAATGAGCTTGCATCATCAAACATATAAACAAAATCATTTCCAGAACTTACATCCCAAGAAGAAATATCTTGATTAAATGCTGATGCACGATAGAACATATCTACGAAATTCGTTCCTTTACTTACATCCCAGCTTCCAATATCTTGATTAAAAACTTCTGCTCCAGCGAACATCGAATTAAAACCAATTCCATTCCCTACACCCCAGCTACCAATATCTTGATTAAATGCTGATGCGCCATAAAACATACTTGAGAAATCAGTTCCATTACTTAAATCCCAATCTCCAATATCTTGATTAAATGCTGATGCGCCATAAAACATACTTGAGAAATCAGTTCCATTACTTACATCCCAATCACCAATATTTTGATTAAATTCTGATGCACCACTAAACATCCCGCCAAAATCAGTTCCATTACTTACATCCCAATAGCTTAAATCTCGATTAAATTCTGATGCATTAAAGAACATTCTTGAAAAGTCAGTTCCATTACTTACATCCCAATTACTAATATATCCGTTAAATGTTGCTTTATTTTCGAATAAACCAGAGAAATCAGTTATTGCACTTACATCCCAAAGACTTATAACTCCATAATTATCTATCGCAGCATCTTGATCATTTATCCATTCATCGACAGCAGTTTGAAGAGTAGTTTTATCTTTAAATACGTAAGGATAAAAGTAGTTAATTGAGGGCGTATCACCAACCAATTGAGAATCAAGAACTGGTATAAAAGAATCTGCAAACATATTTGTAAAATTCGCATTCTCATCTGGTGTCCAGCCAAAATGAAATGAATTAAATTGAGTGAATGAAGTTGCCCCCTGAAACATTCCTACAAAGTCAGTTCCATTACTTACATCCCAATCACCAATATTTTGATTAAATACTGATGCGTTATTAAACATATACGAGAAACTAGTCCCATTGCTAACATCCCAATCTCCAATATCTTGATTAAATCTCCGTGTGTTACCAAACATACTATAAAAATTAGTTCCATTCCCTACATCCCAGCTACCAATATCTTGATTAAAATCTTCTGCTTTATAGAACATATAAGCAAAATAAGTTCCATTACTTACATCCCAATCACCAATATCTTGATTAAATGATTCTGCATATCCAAACATCGAATGAAAATCAGTTCCATTGCTTACATCCCAATAACCAATATCTTGATTAAATGAGGATGCATTCCTAAACATATATGAGAAATCAATTCCATTGCTTACATCCCAATCACCAATATCTTGATTAAATGATTCTGCATATCCAAACATCGAATGAAAATCAGTTCCATTGCTTACATCCCAATAACCAATATCTTGATTAAATGATTCTGCATATCCAAACATCGAATGAAAATCAGTTCCATTGCTTACATCCCAATAACCAATATCTTGATTAAAATCTTCTGCTGCATAAAACATATAAGAAAAATCAGTTCCATTACTTACATCCCAATCACCAATATCTTGATTAAATGCGCTTGCGGCATCAAACATATGAGAGAAATCAGTTCCACTACTCACGTCCCAGTTACTTATGTCGGAATTAAATGTTGTTTTATTTAGGAATAAACTAGAGAAATCAGTTATTGCACTTACATCCCAAGTATTTATATCTCCATAAGTATCTATCGCAGTATCTTGATCATTTATCCATTCATCGACAGCAGTTTGAAGAGATGCCTTATCTTCAAAAGGATTAAAATATGCTATTGATGGTGTCGCGTCAACACCCTGGTATGATTGCATAAGATCGGCACCATAAAACATATCTGTCAAATTCGCTTCATCATCTATTGTCCAGGTACTTATATCTTGATTAAAATATTTCACTCCAAAAAACATCCCACCAAAATTAGTTCCATTACTTACATCCCAGCTACCAATATCTTGATTAAATGCGTCTGCCTTCTCAAACATCCCATCAAAATTAGTTCCATTACTTACATCCCAGCTACCAATATCTTGATTAAAATCTTCTGCTGCATAAAACATCCCATCGAAATAAATTCCATTAACTACATTCCAATCACCAATATCTTGATTAAAATCTTCTGCTGCATAAAACATAAGCCCAAAATCAGTTCCACTGCCTACATTCCAACCTCCAATATCTTGATTAAATGAGGATGCATTCCTAAACATCCCATCGAAATAAAGTCCATTAACTACATTCCAATCACCAATATCTTGATTAAAATCTTCTGCTGCATAAAACATAAGCCCAAAATCAGTTCCACTGCCTACATTCCAACCTCCAATATCTTGATTAAATTCTGATGCACCATAGAACATCGCATAAAAATCAGTTCCATTTCTTACATCCCAGCTACCAATATCTTGATTAAATGAGGATGCCTCCCTAAACATTCCTGGAAAGTCAGTTCCATTAACTACATTCCAATCACCAATATCTTGATTAAATGAGGATGCATTCCTAAACATCCCATCGAAATAAATTCCATTAACTACATTCCAATCACCAATATCTTGATTAAATGAGGATGCATTCCTAAACATTCCTGTAAAGTCAGTTCCATTACTTACATCCCAATTGCTTATATCAGAATTAAATGATGTTCTGTCTACAAATAATTCTGAAAAATCAGTTATTTGACTAACATCCCAAGTATTTATATCTCCATAAGTATCTATCGCAGTATCTTGATCATTTATCCATTCATCGACAGCAGTTTCTAGAGATGTTTTATTTCCGAAGACATGAGCACCCGTTTTGAAATTTAAAGTTTTTTTATCATTTATACCTGCAAATGAATTACCGAAACTATCATCAAAGGCATTGGAATCAATCTTGACATAATATTCACTAAAAGCCTCAAAATTTTTGCTGGGATTTATTGTTATTTGAGTAGAACCACTTCCTGATATAAGACCACTAGATGCAACATTAAAAGTTTCTACTTCAGAATCATCTGAGGATTTATAAATAACGATATTTCCAGTTCCTACATCTACTGCTTCTGAAAAATTGAGCACGATATTACTATCTGTCGCTACTGCCGTGGCATTATCTGCTGGAGATACTGATGAAATTATTGGATCTATAGTATCAACCTGTTGATAGATACGCGCATGACCACTGTTGTCTCCATTCCCATCATTTCCATAAGCCCCAATGGCAACTATTGATCCGTCAGCAGAGAGACTAACAGAATATCCCGAGAAATCGTTAGCAGCTTCCCCATCAATATCAGTGCCAAGTTTAGTCCATGTCTCATTTGCATATTGATAGATACGCGTATGACCACTGTAATTTCCATTCCCATTATTTCTATAAGCACCAATTGCAACTATTGATCCGTCTGCAGAGAGACTAACAGAATATCCCGAGTAATCGTAAGAAGCTTCCCCATCAATATCAGTGCCAAGTTGAGTCCATGTCTCATTTGCATATTGATAGATACGCGTATGACCACTGTAAGTTCCATTCCCATTATTTCCAAAAGCACCAATTGCAACTATTGATCCGTCACCAGAAAGACTAACAGAATATCCCGAGTAATCGTTAGCAGCTTCCCCATCAATATCAGTGCCAAGTTGAGTCCATTTCCCAATTGCATATTGATAGATACGCGTATGACCACTGTAACTTCCATTCCCATTATTTCCATCATTTCCAAAAGCACCAATTGCAACTATTGATCCGTCATCAGAAAGACTTACTGATCTACCCGAGTAATCGTAAGCGGCTTCCCCATCAATATCAGTGCCAAGTTGAGTCCATGTCTCATTTGCATATTGATAGATACGCGTATGACCACTGTAAGTTCCATTCCCATTATTATAATCAGCCCCAATGGCAACTATTGATCCGTCAGCAGAAAGACTTACTGATCTACCCGAGTAATCGTAAGCGGCTTCCCCATCAATATCAGTGCCAAGTTGAGTCCATGTCTCATTTGCATATTGATAGATACGCGTATGACCACTGAGACTTCCATTCCCATCATTTCCATTAGCCCCAATGGCAACTATTGATCCGTCTGCAGAGAGACTAACAGAATATCCCGAGTAATCGTTAGCAGCTTCCCCATCAATATCAGTGCCAAGTTTAGTCCATGTCTCATTTGCATATTGATAGATACGCGTATGACCACTGTAACTTCCATTCCCATTATTTCTATTAGCACCAATTGCAACTATTGATCCATCATCAGAAAGACTTACTGATCTACCCGAGTAATCGTTAGCAGCTTCCCCATTAATATCCGTGCCAAGTTGAGTAAAACCAATTTCGCTGTAACTACTGGACATTAGATGATTTCTGCTTAAGATAATAGTAATTTATTTTTAAAGATAGAACATAATTTTTTGTTCAGATTCATAAAAAATTACTTATGGGCGTTAACCTCATTGGGCAATAGCTATTAAGTATTACAAGAATATTAGAGGAGATTTAGCAGAATCATCATGATTCAGCCCATGCAACTTTTGGAATAGTTGGAGTAATAGTATTGTTGGTATTACATAGTCTCTTACTCAATAAATATCAGTAACAAGAAACCCCTCCAGAAATTCCAACTACTGAAAGGGTTATTAAATCGACTCGCAACTATATTGAATCAATCTATGTCTTGCAGCAAACGTAGAGTGTGCTGACGAGGTTTGGCCTCAATTGATTTATAGCAAAAATTTTTAAACTCCCGCTACTTTTCGTTCCGCTCGTCGTTTTTTTAGAATTGAATAAGTTTTTGCAGCCCATTTTCGAGAAATATCAAATTCAGCATCTAACTTCTCTCTAAGTAATCTGCCAATTTTAAATACTTCTACGAAGCCTAGATAAATTATTACCAGCACCTTAGTTATGTTTACTGCAACAGCTGCTATCTTTTCAATTTTTTGATCTTGCATTTGAACTTATCCAGGTCCACTAAAATTACCAGCTGTAAGAAATTATGCAAATGCAATGGCCTAGAGATTAATATTGACAGTAGATTTAAATTAGAGGTTATAACTACCCTCTTTTTTAATGTCCATCAATACAATTCTTCTGCTGTTATTAGTTGTCGCAAATTACACAAACTTATTTTTAAATATAAAAAACAGAAGAGGATAGGATGCTTATCTACTTGCACTACTAGCTGCTATCGCTTTACCTACTGCTGTTAATGCAGGTGATTTAGAAGCCACAGATTTTGAAACTCCTGAAGCTAACAGTTATGAAATTACAGAAAAAACTGAGCGAGCTTTGAGCGAGATTCTGATTTACCTTGCATAACCTTGCCGGATGGTATCGCTCAAAATGATTATGACAATCACAAAATAATCACAAAAATTCCTATGATTAAAGAAACAATAATCATAATGAAATCCCTTCTTTCAAATAAAAGAACAAATGCAATATTAGGAATTGGAGTAATAGCTATTGTTATTGGTGCAATTTCAAAAAAGGTTATTAGCTATCCAACTGGAGGATGTATGAAAGGTACTCAAGAATTGACTTTAAATAAAGAGATAAAAAACAAAATCTTTATTTAATTAGTAAGTGTTTTACTTACATAAGTAATTACTATGCCTTAAAAATTCTGACTATTTATTACTATCTAATCCCACAGAGACAGATCTGAATCACCTGTTGATCTTTGCATCCAATGGATTTTCCAAATCCCATTGATCTTTTTGAAGATAGAAGTCACGGTTGGCAAATCATCATTAGGAGTTCCTTTGTAGGAGAATTTTGCCCCAAGAGTAAAAACACACATTGCGACATCGGCAGAGAGAAATTCAAACTTATGAATTTTTGTAATTTCTGCTTTTTCCTGAACAACATCGCCTGAATTCATCATTTCCTCAAATCCCTTTGCACTTATTGGATTCCCACTAGGTCTGATAAATAAAAAATCTGAAGTGGCATTATTAACAAAAAATGAACCCATTTTCTGCGGTGTTGCCAACTCATACAACATCGATTCAATTGTTTCTCTATCTGTCATAAAAATAAGAGTTTTATTCCTCTCAGTTTAGATCGGCTGTCAATCAATAAATAAATTTATAAATTCTACAATTTAGTGCTCATAGGGCACTAAGTTGCTTGCGAGAGAGATTTGAGCGAGGATTTGCTATGCCTAGCATAAGCTTGCCTCCTAAAATAGTTCATTATTTTAATAATTTTATTAAAAACATAGAATCTATGAATAGAAATTCTTATAAAAAGTATTAATAAATTTAAGAGAAGAGTTATCAAATACTAGTCTATAGATCCATTCAAGAATTAAGGTTAAGAATAGGTTAAAATCTTAAAAATAAAAAATTATGATTAAATTTCCAAATAAATTATTTTATTTTTCAATATTACCTTCCACAATTTTATATCTAGCAATTTTATTTATATCGAACCTTTATGATATCAAACTTAGTCTAGTAGTTCGAGACCTTGCTCAAACCTGTGGATATCCAATTGGAGTTGGAATGATTTCAAATATAGGAATTTTGTTATGGGGAGCGGCTGCATCTATTTGTTTTTTTACAACATTCTTAGAGCGCATTAATAAAGAATCATCTAAATTACTTCTACTTGGGGGCATATTCTCAAGCCTGCTTTGTATTGATGATTTATTCCTACTTCATGATCGGTATATAGGGCCAGACTTTCTGAATTTAACATACATAGCAATTTCTATTTTTTTATTAGTAAGATTTCGAAGGATATTAAAAATAATTGGACTTTTTAACTTGTTAATTTCAATTTTATTTCTTGGCTTATCTGTTTTTTTTGATGGAGTAATACAACAGATATTTAATCAAAATTATGAATTTACTCAGTTATTTGAAGAAGGGTTTAAATTTATAGGTATTGCATGTTGGTTGAATTTTTGGTGTAAAGCTTCATCTAATGCATTGAAATTTGGAAACTCTTAAAGTAAAAGAGATTTTATTAAAAAAATTTTTCAAAAATCTTATTTTTTTTCATAAAGAATTCTTAAACAATAAAGAAAAATAATTAATTTCCAAAATTATTAAAATCATTAGCCTTAATAAGTTTTTTGATCATACTATTTTCTTTTGAGGAAGATTTTGCTTATTTATGCATAACGTTGCTGTATCTATCTACTTTTTGAGACTTATAAATATTCAAGTAGTAATAATTAATAACTATTATTTAGACTACTGTCGCAATTTCGTAGCGGGTGCTTTGGGAGTAATTGTTGGATTTACTCCTATCAAATAGCCCTAAAAAGATAAAAAAGATTTGATTGATGAAAAACCTTTTAACCTATTTAGCTTTTTTATTTTTTAAAGTATATAGGAAATTAATTTCTAACCAAAATGAGTAAATTTAAAGATAACTTTTCGAGTGAAAGCTTTTACCCAGATAGTAATTATTATCTTGAACAAGAAAATACTACTAAAGAGGAAACTATTTCAGAAGATCAAAAATCCAATATGGGCGGAAATTTTGAATGGCCAAATACTTATTGGTTTATTGCTGAAAGAACAAATGGAAGGCTCGCAATGATAGGTTTCATGGCTGTCGTTATTAACTACACCTTATTTGGATGGATAGCTTATCCAATCCTTTAAATGACTAATTCTAATTTTGACAAAAATGGTTTAGATAAGTCTGGAACACATTGGCTTCAATATGCTGCGTTTGTAGTAACTGCATTTGCTATTTATTTTGGATGGGCATTTTTCAATGATGCTAATTTCCATCATTTCGCTGCAAAAATATTCAAGTTCTGGAATTGTAATGGATATAACCCATTAAGTTATTGCGTGATGCGTTGGAAAGTAGACTTTTACCCTTAAAAAAGTAATAGCTAGATTTTTTTAGTTGGTTAATTCAAATAAATCAGGCATAAAAGGTTTATCGAAAATACAAATAATAAAAATCAATTTATTAAATATATGTTCATTGATTCTGGGAGGGTTACTTCTACATAGGGCGAAGAACCACCTTTCATGACAACTAAAGAAGAATTAAAGATAGATCCAGCTAGAGAAGAATGGTAAAAATTAATTGCTCAAGGTTAGAGAAGAACTCAGGAAAATTGGACCAAAAAAAGAGAGCTAGGGTTGCTAATCTTAATAGTTGATCTAATAATACTCAATAACTAACTAATAGCCTTGCAGTTAAAAAGCGTTTCGCGCTATTTAAATTATTTCTTCCAAAGTCGAAACGTATAAATCTCGCATTTTTGCGAGCAAATTCACTTTAACTTCCCAATTACTTTTCTGGTTTTTGATTAGTCATATGTTTTTGAGGAGTTTTCAAGTAATCCATTTAATTCTAAGAGTTCTTCTTTACTAAGTTCTCTATATTCTCCTGTTGGCACGTCTAACTTAATATTCATAATTCTTGTACGCTTTAATGACCGTACTTTATATCCTAAAGCCTCACACATTCTTCTAATCTGGCGATTAAGTCCCTGTGTGAGAATTATTTTAAAATTTCTTGGTCCCAATTGTTTTACGAAACAATTTTTAGTTATTGTGCCTAATATTTCAACTCCATTACTCATGCTTTGAATAAAATCGCTATTAATAGGACGATTAACTTTTACAATATATTCTTTTTCATGATTATTTCTTGCTCTAAGAATCTTATTTACGATATCTCCATCATTGGTTAAAAAAATCAATCCCTCACTGAGCTTATCTAATCTTCCGATGGGAAAAATTCTTTTAGGATATTTAATAAAATCTATTACATTATTGGGTTCTACTTTTCTATCTGTTGTGCAAACAATTCCCACAGGTTTATTAAAGGCTAAGTATATGTTTTTTTGTTTCTTTGATTTTTCTATTCTTTGACCTTTAACTTCAACTTGGTCACTATCTTCTACTTTAGTTCCAATTTCTGGAATTTTGCCATTAATGGTTACCTTTCCTTTTAGGATTAATCTATCAGCTTCTCTTCTAGAACAATAACCTACTTCACTTAAATATTTATTTATTCTGGTAGCCATTTTGGATGTTTAATTTTTATCTGCACTAAAAAAAAATTTACTAATCTCCTAATATTTTAGATCGGATGTCAATTTTCGTTAATATTCTCATTATTGAATTTCAGATTATTTTCATCAATAATTTATACCCCAGAGATCTATCTCTCTTTTTAATTCCAATTTTTTTCAATTTTCCTCCATCCCTTAGAAAGTAATCTTTCATAAATTTCTCTAGCTAAATCTATTTCAACAGAAACTGTATTTGTCATTACTGGTGGTTTGTTTCCTAATACCCCCACTATTTTTCCAGTATCTATAAACATATATTCAAAAACTCCATCAATACTCTTATCGTTTTTCATAAATCTTTTAACTTCTGAGCTATTTGAATTAATCAACCAATAAGATTTAGCCATTAATCTAACCTTGGAATTAGTAAGCGTTCCATTTAAAACAAACTCATTTGACCAGTTTCTTTTTTCTTTACATCCTCTACTAGCCAACCATCAGGGGACCAACTCATCATGATTGCAAATAGTCCTTTTAATTCATCTGCATCTTTAACTTGCTCTGTCCATTGTTCCTCATATCCATTAGGAATGATCACAGGCATGCGGTGATGTAAAGGTTTAATTAAATCATTTGGTTCAGTTGTTAAAACGCAGCAACTCTCAAGTTCTGCACCATCTGGTGAAGTCCACTTACTCCAAATTCCGCCCAACCAAAAAGTCTCATAATTCGATTTTCGAACACGATATTTTTTTTCAAAAAAACCGCTCGCAGGTATTAGGCATCTTTTATGTTTCCAACTTCCACTAAATAATTTTTTTTCTTCTACGGTTTCTGATCTTGCATTAAATGGTCTTGGTTTCCCTTTATCAAATGGGTCTCTGGCCCAAGGAGAAATAAAACCCCATGTCATAAAAGTAGTTTTAATTCTTCCTTCGTTTTTAATTACAAGAACAGGATCATTAGGTCTTATTAGACTTTGAGTATCATATTTAGAATCAAGTCCAATTGGATAGTCTTGTTTCAAAACCTTTGGCAACTTCTCAAATTTAGTTTTCAGCTCAAATCTTCCGCACATTGATTTTTAAAACTCACTTAAAAAAACAGTAAATTTACCTTATTTTAGATCTACTTTCAGTTTTCTCAAATAAAAAACAATTTTTTGAAGGTAGAAAGTTTTTTATCCAAATAATTAAAAGAAAATATAGATATTAAAAAGCTTCCTCAAATTTAATTTGAATGTTTCAAACTTAAGTTATGACAGATCCAATTCTCTATATATCGATATTGCTAGGACTTGGAGGAGTTTATGTATTAATCTCTTCCTTCCATGATGATGACGATGGTGATGATGATGGAGAAAAATACATTTATAATCTCGAACACACTAATTTAGCAAGATAGTTGATGTGTTTATAAAGTCAAATTATCTGCAAAAAGTTTCTGTAAAATAAGCTTATACTGAAAATAGTTTTATAGAATTAACGGAAATATTGTCTTTCACTGCGAAGTCTATTTGAGCATTATATTTATTTTTAAATTAAGTTGTTGGTCCTCTATCCGTATATGTTTGTGCCTTAAACCGTACATTTTTATAAGTCGATTGATAAGCATGCCTAGTTAGAAATTAGTGGTACTGTAGATAAATTAAATGCCTTCAACACCAATAAAATCTTGTAATAAATATCTGTTGAGTTACAAAGATTCAACAAATAAGACACATGAAGTTGGCTTCTACGCGCGCGATGCATACGATTGCCTAATGCTTGCGAGAGAATTCAACACTTACGTACATGACAATCCAGGATCTGTAATCAGAATCCAACAAAAATTTTGAGGAAATTAATTATGAATTTAAAAAGATCACCATTCGCAATTCAAGATAAAAATGCAAGAGATCTTGATAATGCAAAAGATTATCCAACAATCGCAGATTTAATGAGAGAACAGAAAGTTCCACAAGATTACCCAAATACAGTTCACCATCGTAGAGATTTAGACTCTCTCGGTTAGTTTACGAGAATGGCTATTTACTAATTTTATAAATTAACGATTATGATGATAGCCATTTAAGATTTATTCATAAGATAATATTTTCTTCCTTAAGTTTTTTTTTAAGCTCTATAGGCATATATGCAATATCTTTTTTTATTGCATCAATGGCATCTCTCTACTTATCAGGTTCAGCTAAAAGCATTTTTATTAAATTGTATTGACTTTCAATTTCTTCAGAAGAAAATTTTCCCATAAAAAATAACAAATACCATTTTATTTTAGATCAACATTCAAACACCAAAAAAAATTAACTATTAGTTAGAGGCTGCTGCAATTTCTTTATGGACGGAAAGAAATTCTTTATCCGTTAGAACTGGTGTAACTTCAATTTCTACGCCAAAGTTATCGACCCAGATACTACTCCATTTCCAAATGTTCTGATGGTTTGAAGATTCAACTATTGCCCAACCATTAGCTCCCTCGGGATTCACTACTCGATTAAGAACTTTAAACCCATCAAATTCATCACCTTCGCATCCACCTTCAACGAAACCTGCAAAAGCTTCGGCCCCTTGCATATGACTTTCTTGATCTGGAAATTGCCAGTGAACGATGTAAGTTTGCATGAATAAAAATATTTTTTTAATTATTAATTATCGAATTTAAAAATTAAATAAAAAGTCTTTAAACACTAATTAAAAAGGGCTTAAGCCTAAAAGGAAAAATAGCAAAAAAAAAAGACTCTTACGAGCCTAGGTGATGGGGACTCCTATAATGACAAATTAAACAGAAACAAACAACCCCATCAATAGGTAATTTTAAATACTTACAAACACCATATGTAGTGCTAAGATTTTAAAAAGGCTGGGTGATGGGGATTATCCCGCTTTTTGATTGGGGCGAAGCTAACGCCCTTTTTTTATGGAAAAATTTACTTTAATCAATAAAACCAGATCAAGGATTAAAGTATTTGAACCTTTTGAAGAAAGTTCTAAGAACCCTTCTATGGTTAATGCAATTTTAATCTCTTATGGTTGTGTGCTTAAGCGATCAAGTAAGCCAGTTTTGAAAGGCTCTAGGGTTGAATCTATCGAAGAAGCGAGACAAGAATATAAAAAACTATTAGAGGAAGGGTGGGAAAAAACTTATAGATTCAACAGTTTTTTTTAAAAAAATGGTGAATAGGTACTTTACCTAAAATTTGACATTATTAAAAATTAATTGCTAGATAAGCTTCAGAATGGAAGTTTAACCATGCATAAAGAAATTTATTCAAATATTAATGATTCCGATGCTTTGGAAAGTTTTTTTGAATGTATAACTTCTTGTAGCATCAATAGTGAGGGAGTAGATTGCACAACAGCTTGTTATTTAAAACATTTAGAACCAAACAATATCGATTACCCCTTAAAATTTTCATAAGCAAAGCTTATTGATAATTGTTATATTTCATTGATGTTATTTCCTCCTCCTCAAGTTATTTTTGGTCTATTGCTTTTATCTATAGCGGTCGTTCTAATCTGAGATATTAGATACAATCCTTTTGGAGAAGACGAAGACGGAATTTAATTTTCAACTAGGAAGCTGATTTGTAGGTGGTGCGTGAAATTGCCGTTTCTTTCTTTTGAGTCTTTTGTAAGCAACTAAAGAGCCTAATAATAACAATGTAATAGCTATTGAGTTAATCATATAAAGTAGTTTTATATATATAAAAACAAATATGTTCTAAATATCAATGACTAAAGTTATTTTTTTTAAGTAACTAATTATGGATTAATTTTTAATATTTAGCTTTTTATTAGGTAGCTAAAACAACCAAAAGAGAATGCTTACCTGACCAAAAGTAATCGCTATACAATACTAATCACTTTTTATTATTTCTCATTTGATACTGCAGAACAGCTTTTAGATGTTGTACTTCTTTTTCTAAAGTCTTAATTCTTTTTTCTAGTTCTTCATTAGTTGCCATTTTTTTTAAAGATAAATTCCTTGATATTTATACTATTAAAAAACGACTTGCTACTAATGGTAAATGTCTAATAAGTAATAGAACCTATTGATGTGCATAATCTCTCTAGATAAATTATGCAGAGTATAAATTTAGGGGTAATTTATGAGTGGAGATTATGAGACACTAGAAATAAATCAACCTAAAATTTCATATTTTCAGAAAAGATCCGAAAATAATACAGAATGGTTAGATGAATTAATAAATCAAATTGAAGATATGAAAAATAATATATCCAAATCTGCTTAATGAAAGAAAAAGAGTTGAAGGAACTAGAGAAATTTGCAGAAGAAAATGGATACAATGATGAGCTAAAAGATATATATTTAAGGGAAGTTATTGACAGAAATAAAGAATACGAATGAGATCTAATTTTCGACCAAACATTCGACTAGCCACAAACATTCTTTTAGTTATTGGTACTTTTGCTATTGCTTTAAAGATTGCTCCAATAGCAGAGGTATATCAGGAAAAAATTTATGTATTAATTATTTAAAACATCAAATAGATCGAGACAAACTTATCAAAAGACTAAAAATAATTAAACAAGCAAATCCATCTAGTATTTGTGACTCCATCCTTAAAAGTTAAAAATGAAGATTAAGTCATTTACCCCGTTAATTGCAGTCTTTGGTACTTCATTTCTGATAACTATTTCATTTCTTAAAAGTTTCCAAATTTTTATGGGGATATCAATTTGCCTTTTAGCTATGCTCAAGCTTATGGATATTGAAGCTTTTGGAACAAGTTATAAGAAATATGATTTAATATCTTCTAAATTTGATGGCTGGATATATATTTATCCTTTTTGCGAAATATTAATTGGAATAAGTTTTCTTAATTCTTCTCCACCCTCTTTAATTATTTTTATTGCTCTAATTTTAGGAATTTCTGGCATGATTTCGGTATTTAAGGCTGTTTATTTGGATAAATTAAAATTAAATTGTGCATGTATTGGTGGATATGCAAAAACTCCTTTGGGAATTATTAGTTTTATCGAAAATCTTTTAATGGCAATTATGAGTGTCTTAATTCTTATTAAATAGCGATTTAATAAATTTTCATTTATGGTTAATTTAAATATTAAATTTAATCGTCGTAATTAGTATGGCACTTAATAAAATATTTATTAAAAGAGGATTTTTAAATTATCTAATTTTTTCTGGAATTCTTTTTACAAATATAATTAATCCATATAAGAGTATTGCTTTAACTCAAGAAAATATAGATATCCCAAAAGTTGTTTCTTACAGATCAGCATCATGTGGTTGTTGCAAAAAATGGATCAATCATTTAAGAGCTAATGGATTAGAAGTTGTTGATAATATAGTTGAGGATGTTTCAGTAATTAAAAACCAATATCAAATTCCCAATAACCTGAGATCATGTCACTCTGCTCAAATAGCTAACTATACGATTGAGGGACATGTCCCGATTGAATCAATAAACAAACTTTTTAGAGAAAAACCAAATATCAATGGGATAGCAGTTCCGGGCATGCCACTTGGCTCTCCAGGTATGGAAATACATTCTCACGACTCTCACTCTCATGATTATGAGAACTACAAAGTAGTTTCATTTAGTAGTACTGGCAAAACAAAAATATTTGATAAAATTTCTCCTTAATACAAATACTTATTTGAAATAATGCATATTTTTCTTAGAAATTATAAATTTTTATTTTTTTTATTTTTCTTATCTCTAAATTTAAATAGTTATTCGCATGCACATATGAGGGGTACATTTCATTCTGAAGAGGAGGCCGAAAATAGATCTTTAGAACTTGGTTGCGAAGGAATACATAAGAATCAAGATAAATGGATGCCATGCAAAAACGAAAAAGAATTACATATCTATTTGAGGAAATAAATGGAAAAATTAAAAACAACTCAAAGAAAAATTCACAGAAAAATAACCGCGATTTCAGCAATCCCCTTACTAATTACTATTGTATCTGGGACTATTTATAGTATTCTTCAACCATTAGGAGTAGATGCTTTTTGGTTAATAAAATGGCATACGGGTAATTTTGGCATTATTAATATGCAACCTTTTTACTCGATATTTCTTGGTATATCTTCAATAATCTCAATAATATCTGGCGTTAAACTATTACAAAAAAAATCTTAGATATATTCTAAGCCAAGCCAAAATCAAACTAATTAATACTATTTGCGCCTCCACTTACTAAGAAAATTATCGCTCCCAGTGCCATTGTTGCTACACCCATGTAAGGGTATTTCTTAATTCTTGATTTAGTAATTGGAAGCCATGAAAAGTACCTATCAGATTTATTTAATTCATTTTTTTGTCTAGGTGGCAATCCTAATTCTTCTCTTCTTTTAGCTTCGCCCATAATCTTAAATTTGTATATGTATCAATATTAAAAATTATGTTCTACACCTGCGAGTTAACTTTTTTCAAAACAGAGGTCCTTTATAGATAAACAAATTATTTAAAATTTATTTTGCCTTCTTTAAATATAGATTTTTTGTATTTGCCTGATCTGATGTAAATAACAAAATCAAGATAGTTCCAACTAGAAATGAAAAAATCATTGTCAAACCAACAACTTCAACCATTTCACTAGGCAGATAATTTAGAAACATTAATGAATAGATCTCTTATCTTAAACTTAGCAATTGTATTTTTTATGTAAAGTAAGTATTCCTCCTTAAATTTCGAAAAGAACTTTCTGAGACTTTTTAATCTTTAATTATTTTTATTTGCGGGATAAATCTAGTTCTAGCCGATCACAATTTTCTTACTTAGCTATTCCTATTTTCTTAAGCAATTTCAGATAAGGCAAGGCCCAATTACCAAAGGTAAAAGAGATTGTCGTATTTTTTGTAGTTGGTAATAATGTTTTAGAACGTGTAGAGGCTAATTTTGAAAATATCTTAATAGTCTCTTCTTCTAGATTATCTATATACAATTTTTTTTGAACCCCTTTATCTTTCTTTTGGGGCAAATAATTTTCTATAAACCATAAAACTTGATCTAAATTTGATTTATTGGGTGAGGTTTTAATTTGTTTATTTTTCTTTTTAAACATATTTATTTACCTCTTAATTACTGAATTAAATTTGCCATTTATATAAATTTAATCAATAGTAAAAGCATCAAAATTATGTAATTTTTAATAATCCATAATCTAAAAAATAAATAAATAATTACGTTAATTTTATAAATAAAAAGAGAGGGATTAAACCCCCTCTTAATTGATCAGTTTCAAAAAAGAATCTAATTTTTTGAATCTTCCAATTTGATTTCTTTTTGTGTTTTCCTGATTCTTTCTTCAAAGACGGATCTTCTGTATTGGGTAATTTCTCCACTTTTAGTTGCCAAAAGTTGGGCTTCATGTAGCCTATTGGCTCTTTTAATTTTTTCTCTTATTTGTAAGAGGTTATTCATAGTCTTTTGCAGTTAATGAGAATCCCGTTCCCTACTCCCATATCATGCGTCCAGAGAAATAAACTTGGATGAACGTTAATGAACGATAACATCTTCAAAAAAATTCCGCGAGAGTAATTTTTACTAATTTTTCACAAAAAAATTTGCATAAATTGTATAAATAAGCTTTTAATAATACGCAAATTAAGATAAGAAAATTGTTTGCGACCCATCATTATTATGATGAATCATTATTTTTTTATTTGGGAATATATCTGATAATATTCTTTTCAAATTTGAATTATCTGAAGGAATAATATTACTCATATTTTTTGAATTAATTTTCCAATTTTCATCTAAAATAGTTCTTTATCATCACCTTTTTTATACTCCAGTGATCTCTTATTTAGAATCTTAAGTAGCAGTTCTGAATCATAATCTTCAAATTCTTCAGGGCTATCTTTTAAATTTTCAATCATTATTTAGAAATCTAATGTTTCTAAATCTTGCATTAGAAATTTGAAGAATACAAGGTATTAATTACCTAAAAATTTCTCTCAGGATAAAAAAATCCGAGTTCTATTATAATAATTTTTTTTAGAAAATTTAATTCCAAAATAGCCAAAGAATTCTATTTAAAAAGATTAATTAATCATTTACACCATTTATTTACTTGTTAAGTTGCAATTAAGGGATTTAGAAAAGATGCCAAGAGTAATTAACAAAAAAATTAGACTTTTAAGATGGTTAAACTCAGGCATGATACTACCATTTATCATTATGGCAGCATCCTCATCAATCATTCTTTATGGTGTTTTATTTATCCTAATAAAATAGTTTTCTAACTTAAGCAGCTAAGTTTTCCTCAGATTTAGACATTATCATTGCAGCTTTTTTTAATAAACTAACTACTTCTTTTCTTCCAACTGCATTATCAGCTTGACGCATTAATTCAGCATATTTTTTATTTATTTTTTTCATAAATATTTTTAATTTAATCTAAAATTACTGCACCTCAAGATGGTGTCAATCGTAAATAATTATCATCTATTATTTTTCATAATTCATTACACATTTATTTTTGATAATTTAATATCCTTAAAAATTTTTTTTATAATGGTTACAAAGAGTCTTCAATATCAAAATTCACAACCCTATCAATTAAGCAATATTAAAGGATTTAAAAACATAAAATAAACCTCCGATTAGGATCACTACGGCGACTCCATAAAAAAGAAAAGGTATTATTGGATATTTATATAGTGTGGACCTAACTTTTTGCTGTATGGCTTTTTTATCGAGTTGAGGAAACTTTATGTCTTCATTTTTTTCTCTAGGCGGAATACCTAAATTTTTTCTTCTCTTTGCCTCTCCCATAATTAATACAGAGGTATTCCCATACATTTTAAATAATTGTTATCAGCTAAATCTAAAATTTGATTCCATTCTTCATGAGATGTTTCCAAATGATTTTTAAAATCTTTTTCAAATTTAAGAATACATCTTTTTTCTATATTTTCTGGAGAATTATAATTTCTTAAAAATGTAATACACAAATAAGATAATGATGAAAAAATTATAATTATTTTAGCAATTCTAAACTGATTCATATCCAAGATGACTCTTCCATGCTTGAGAAATCAACTTTGTGACTTTTTATCCATTCACTATTTGCTTGAACAAACTTTTGAATATTTCCTTCAGGAGCCTGCTTTATACAAATAACTTTTTTAGGATCATCTTTACTGAATCCTCTAAATAGTGGCTTAATATCAAATTCAGAATGTCTTAGATCTGCTTCTTTACTATCAAAAATTTTTACCCATTCTTCAAATGTACTTTCAATTTTAAAAGAAATTACTTTTGTTATTTGCCTAGACATAAAGAATGAACTACTTTTTCTATATTAAGAGGTATGTCAAGCATTCTCAATTATTGAAACTATCTAATTTTAAATAGAAATAATTCTAATATAAACAATTTCATCTTAATCTTTTAAGTAATTATAAATAGAACTTTAGAAGAAAAATAATATAATTTTAGTTATTCTAAAAATTAAATAATAGATTTTAGAAATAATTAATTAAAAGGTGTAGTGTTATTCGTAGGAGCTATTAATAATATTTCAAAAACTATCCCAGTTAGGGCAATTGGTAAAACCCAAATACCAATAAATCTATGATCAAAAAATCTCAAATGATCTTCACCCTTAAAAACATTCCTCAAAGCAGTAAATAGTGTTTCTGGTTGCTTATATGATGGACCATTTTCAGAGGGAGAATATGGTTTAACAAAAGCGGATGAGGAAGAAAACTTTGCAAACTTTCTAATGAAATAAATTGGTAAAACCCATATAGCAACAAATCTACCTCCTAACCATTGCCTAGCATTAGGAAGGGCATACTCCTTTATAGATTTATTCTCTGGCATCCCAGATTCTAAATCTCTATAAATATTTTCTAAAGTACCTTTTTTATTTAATTCATTAATCATTAAATTCTCCTATTAATGAGATAAATTCTCTAAAATTTAAATATTTAATAAAAATATTCCTAACTACTAAAATAACTAAAACGTAGTTAGGAATATTTTTTTGGCTAGGTTCATAAAGACGGATTGTAAACCGTTGCAGATGCGCCAAATATCTACATATTCTTTATAAATAAAAAACTATTTTTTTAAAAGTAAATAATATACAAAGGCATAGATATTTTTTTAATTGAAAGAGTTTATTTTTGATACTGACCTCTAACCTAATATTATTTTCTATTCTAAAAATATTTAAACCTCATTTTCTAAGATTGCGAAAAAGAAAATGAGGTTAAAGGAAGGTTCTCATTACAAACCGTACTTATCAAAGCTAACGGCTAGTAGATTGCCCTAATATCTACTTCTATATTTATATAATAGTTTTCTTAATTTAGAAAGATTAATTTTATACAAATAAATGTTTTATATTTTATGTAATTTTATTTAGGAAAAGCTAATTAAGGCACTTACTATTCTTATTGAAAGATGAAAAAAAGCGTAAAGAGAAACTGCAAAAAATAAATACTGTTCTATTGGAATCATGACAATTTAGTAAATAAAATAAATGAATTTAATTTAATTTTTTGTTAAAAAGATATTTTGCAAAATATAACTTTGCTCTGCTGATTGATTTTTTAAAGTCATTTTTTTTGACAAAATATCATGAGACAATTTAAAAGCACCCCATTTTCTGAGCCAAAATAAGGTATAGAAAAAGGCAATTACGAAGGGGGCTCCAACAATAAAGAATCTTATATCCATCAAAGTACCTAATTAATAAGATTTGAACTGCATTGCCAAAATTGCTCCTAGAAAGAAAACAGTTGGGATTCCTAAAGCGTTTACAGCTGCAGTTCTTACTGTAAATACAGGATAACCTTCTGCTGGTCTGCCTGTATCAGGAACTAGTGCAGAATCTTCCCAAACTTGAAAGTTTTTGAAAGGAGCAACTCCCTTCTTAGGTAGTCCAAGTGGTGTCAATCTAAATACATCCCATCTACCTAACCAAAAAACTGTAAATATCCATGAAAATACTATTGGTGTAATAACAAGTAAAACTCTAAAATCCATTTCTATAAAGTAATAATAAATTTGGTAATTATTTTGACCTTTTAAAATTAATAATTGATTAAATCATTAACTTATATTTATACAAAAACACTTAATAACATTATTTTTAATCATTAATCACAACCAATTATGATTAATTGATTTTTTTTAAGTATATTTTTTAAATAAAAATATTTGAATATTTAGTTTGATGTAGATTTAATTTAATTAAAAAATTAAAAAAATATGGAAAATTTTAGATTTTTACTTTTTGGAATAGCAGGTGTAAGCCTTCTTTTTTGGTTTGCAGTAATAACATTGTGGCATACTTATATGTTCCCAAAATTCTTTAATGAAGATAAAGGTTTAAATTCAGTTATCAATCAAGAATTGAATATTTCAACCGAACCCATTTTAGGCAGCTTGGTTAAAAGTAATAATTTCAAAAGTAGGGATAAATATTCAATGAAAAATTTAGTTGTGGCAGATTTTTCATCAAGCAATAATTTCACATTAAATAAACTCTATACAACAGTAATGATTGGAGTAACATTTGCAAGTTTTATATTTCTCACTTATGGATTAAGTAGTTCTATTACATCGATTAGTTAGTTAAATGGATTCTATATATGTAATTGTTTTCTTAATTTGCTTTCTTTATTTTATTTTCGACTCTTTAAAAAATACATTTATCAAATAAATTACTAATGCTTTTCACCCTTCAACAAAATTTTTCTCCTTATATAAAAGAAAACTAATGTAGTTATTATCATCACCGGGGGATGAAATGAGATTGAATTAAGATATTCATAATAACTAAAGTTTTCCAAATTCTTAAAAACAAACTCTTAAAACTATATCTTTTTTCCCAATCTCAAATTGATATAAATAAATCATTCTCGTGTATAAATTGTTTATTTAATTTATATATTTATTTAAAGTTTTTAGTAAATAAAGATTTTTAAATAGGATGATAATCTAATCCTTCTCTTAAAAGAACTCAAAGTAAGTAAAAACCAATAAGTAAATAATTCTGTATGTGGGTTTATAATTTTTAATCTATTATTTACAATGATAAAATGATTAGTTCTATTAATTTAAAAGATTTGCCTATTCAGGATTTGGCTATCGCAGGGCTAATAATATTTATTATGTCGACAATTATTGCCAATATTTATGACCCATTATTAGGAATAAGTTATGCATTTGGTAATATACTTACTCTTACTTTTTTGAGCTGGTTATACAAAGAGACATGGAGTGATCCAAGGAAATAAATCTAATTAAGACAAAAGATAAATAAGAAACTACTTCTGTATTTTTAGTTTTGATGAATACTTTAAATTAACAATGTAAGTTGCAACAAGAGAAAGTATCAAAAAAAATAATAAGCTTTCCAAGGTAGATTGGGGCATAACCATGAGTAGTACTAAAAATGATATATCTTTAAAGAAACGAATTCTGAAAAAAAAATCAACCCTTTCATTATTTATATTTTCAAAATTATAAATTTGAATTGTCTTATAAAAACTCTTAGTTTTATATTGATTTTAATTTGAAAAATATTTTTCTGCCCTTCTAAAGGCTTTTATTGCTCCTTTATAATCAAGAATTTTTAATTTTTTCTTACTTTTTTGTTCAAGCATTTTTACTATTTGATTTCTCTTTATTTCATCAATTTTCAGCTTATGATCGAATATAAGATCAAATTTTGAGGAATACAATCTAGATAATTCTTCTCTATATTTTTCAATAATTTTTTCATTACAAGATTTGGATTTCAATATTGCATTAGCCTCCATTCTGTCATCTATTGCACCTTTAAAATTTCCTAGTTTAAATTTCGTTTCACTTGATCTGGTTAGCTTAATAATATTTCCCAATATCAATTCAGTAGAATCTTTCATTTATTTAACTGACCCTAGATTAATGCTATCAGAATAAAGAAAAAACAACTTATTTTTTTAATACTCAAATAATTAAATAATTATCCAATAACAAGTCCTTTTTCAAGAAGTAAATCGAAAACCTCAACACTTTTCGTTTTCCCAAATTTGGGGGGCTTGTGTAAATCTAATATTTCAGCAAGGCACATTATCCAGTAAGTATCTTTTTTTAAATTAAGACCTTCGCAAATATGGGAGGGAGCCGAATTAAAACAACCAAATTGTGTTGATATATTAATGTTCATTATTTGAGTTTCAAGTTCAAGACTTAAAAGTTCTATTTCTTGATCAGAAAGGGATGTCCCAAAAGAATATGATTCAATTAAAAGTTGATAATTCATAAAAGATTTATTTTCTCAAGAAATCCAACGAGATATTTTTGTACCCTTATAAATATGGCCTGAAGCTTCAACAATAGGTTTTGTTTCAGGATTCATAAAAATATCATATAGAACATTTTCTGGTCCTTGAAAAATTACAGTTGCCCTTTGAGGATCATCTAATGATTTACCAATATAAAATGTTTTAACTCCCATTTCTTTAAACATAGACTGTTGTTCCTCAGCATTCATATGAGATTCATATTGTTCAAACGTATTACTTATTTGAAAATCAAGAATAGTCGTTTCAATAGTCATAGTAGAAATAAGATGTTTTTTAGATTTTAAATCTTTTTCCTAAAAATGTTTTACTGCAGACTTTTTTTGGCAAATATTAATTTTTCATTTCTATCTAATCTCAAAATTATAGCCAAAAAGCCATCCCTAATAAAATCTATATAAGATACAATTAGGTGTTTAATTTAAAGAAATTAGAACGCCTATAAGAATAAATAACAAATTTGATGCCAACAAAATCTGATTCATCAAAAGGAAAGCTTACAGAAAATTTTTATGAATTTTCTCAACTATCTGACTATTCTTTTATGAATTCTCTTAAAGCAGATCCTCAATCAACAGAAGATGGAAATGATCATAAGCCGCGTTCAGTATATTCAGGTCATTACGTACCAGTTGTTCCAACTGCTATTCCAGAACCAGAATATATTTCCCATAGCGACAAACTTTTTAAAGAACTAAGACTAAGCTCAGATCTTACTAAAGACAAGAATTTTTGTCGTTTTTTCTCAGGTGATATTTCTGTTGCTAATTATCCAATGAGACCTTTTGGTTGGGCAACAGGTTATGCATTATCAATTTACGGGACTGAATATACCCAACAATGTCCCTTTGGTACTGGTAATGGTTATGGAGATGGCAGAGCAATTTCTGTTTTTGAAGGTTTATTCAATGGTAAAAGAATGGAAATGCAACTTAAAGGAGGAGGTACAACTCCCTACTGTCGTGGAGGAGATGGTAGAGCTGTCTTAAGGTCTAGCGTTCGAGAATTTCTTGCACAGGAATTAATGGATTCCTTGGGAATCCCTACCACAAGATCTTTAACACTTTTTGTCTCACGTTCAGAAATAGTTAGAAGACCGTGGTATTCCAAAGGGTCCAGATATTTTGAACCTGACATCATGATTGATAATCAAGCGGCAATAACTACGAGAGTCGCTCCATCATTTTTACGTGTAGGCCAGATTGAACTTTTTGCAAGACGCGTTCGTAACAATGCGCATGATAAGGCCCTCAATGAACTAAAGATGATAGTTCAACATCTTATTGATAGAAATTATAAAAATGAAATTGAATATGAGATTTCAATTGAAAGTAAGGTAATAAAACTGGCTTCTTTATACAGATCAAGACTTATATCACTTATAGCCAACTGGATGCGGGTTGGTTATTGCCAGGGTAACTTCAATAGTGATAATTGTGCTGCTGGAGGTTATACCTTGGATTATGGACCCTTTGGATTCTGTGAATTATTTGATCCAAGATTTCAACCTTGGACAGGTGGAGGTGAACATTTCTCATTTTTTAACCAACCCTCTGCTGGGGCAATCAACTTTAAAACATTTTGTTCTTCTCTTAGTCCGTTACTTTCAGAAAGCACTCAAGATCAAGAAGAGTTAGAACAAATCGAAAAGGATTTTTCAGAATTTATGAACAAAGAATTGAAGAAAATGTGGGCAAACAAGCTTGGTTTAGAACATTACAGCGAAACTTTAATAAATGAATTTTTTAATCTTATGGTCATTTCAAAAGCAGACTATACAATTTTGTTCCGTAAACTCTCTGAAATACCTGATAACTTAGATTCTTTAAAAAACAGTTTCTATTTTCCAATTAATGATGAGCTCAATAATAGGTGGGAAGTATGGCTTGAAAACTGGCGATCAATCTTGAATAAAGAGGGGAATATCAAAGCGAAATCGGCTTCAATGAAATCCCTTAATCCAGTCTATACTTGGCGCGAATGGATGGTCGTTCACGCATATGATGATGCTGAAAAAGGAAATTATAAAAAAATAAAAGAGTTACAAGATGTCTTTAGCAATCCATATTTAGAACAACCCTCTGAAATAGATCAAAAATATAATCGACTAAAGCCAAGCAAGTATTTTAACTATGGAGGCGTATCTCACTACAGCTGTTCTTCATAAAAGTTCAATCCTCCTGCAGACTGAACCACTTTGAGAAAAATCATAGTTATTTTTTATATAATTTTTCTAATTGCTTAATTTCCTCTCTTAGATCCTTACCTCTCTTATTTAATTTATTATTCTTATTAACTATTGGGATAATCCACCAAGCTTGAAGACCTAAAAAGATAAATACTAGAATCAATAATTCAAAAGTTCCAGGCTGCATTTGATAGATAAACCTTCTTTGTAAATACCAATATTCTAAAAGTTATTAAATATTCACGAGATATGCAATATTTCTAGGCTGCTTCTAAATCAATATGAAGTTCAATACCTTTTGATATTATTGATTCTTTAAAGTCAATCAGTTTGCCAATAATTTTTTGCTTTTCTTGTTCGGTTTTATAGACATCCTCTACAACCTCCTGTATCGCAAGTGTTACTTTTTGTAGTTTGATTTCTAAATCTTCCCTGTAATTCATAAGCTCCACAAGATTATCTTTATTTATTAAAAAACAAAATAATTATTAGTAAATAAGTACATTGCCCTAAAATGATTGACAACAAAACATAAAGAATCTAATTTATAGTACAAATGTATTAACGCTCAAATAGTCTTTTAATGTGAAAGCATGAAGCCTAATTACTCATTTGGTTGTAGCACTAGCATGCCAAACGGATGTCTATTAAATCCCGAAGGCAGCAGAATGATCTTTTTCGAAGAATGCAAAAATTCTCCTAAACCTAATTTAAAAATTCATACTCATCTTTTCTACACAAATCATCTTGGAGAACCAGGGGGGTACAAATCCTCTGAAAAACTCAACATTGAGTCAGCCTGGGAAAAGTGGCACGAACTTCACCAAAAAGGTTGGACAGAAGTATCTCATAATTACGGATAAGTGCTCCGGCCAAGAAAAAGCCTTTATGTTTTTATGAGCTTAAGAGTTTCCTAAAATATGGAATTCGGTTTCAAAAATAAATAATCAATATTTATTGACATTTGTATATGAGGAAACATTAAATTGTCTAAAATTTTAGAGAAATAAATGAATAAAAATTAATATGCAATATTATTTAAATGATAAAAAATTAAATAAGATTGAAAAGCAAAAGGCGGAGAAAGATGGTCTGAAAATTTTTGAAGAGTTAGATGATTATGCTCTTAAAGGGTGGGAAGAGATGGATGAAGTAGATTTGCAAATGCGCTTAAAGTGGTATGGCCTTTTTTGGAGACCAAAAACTCCTGGAAGATTTATGATGAGGCTTAGAGTTCCCAATGGAATTTTAAACTCTAATCAGTTGAGAGTAATCGCGTCGATAGTTGCTAGATACGGAGAAGACGGTTCTGCAGATATAACAACTAGGCAAAATATTCAATTAAGGGGGGTTTTGATAAATGATCTACCAGATATTATTAAAAGACTTAGAGAGGTTGATATTACATCCGTTCAGTCTGGAATGGATAATCCAAGAAATGTTACTGGCAATCCACTAGCGGGAATTGATCCTGAAGAAATTATAGATACAAGAAAATATACTTCTGAATTAGAAAATTACTTAACAAATTTTGGTAATGGGAACCCGGAATTCTCGAATTTACCCAGGAAGTGGAATACTGCAGTTGCAGGAGCAAAAGATAATTTTCTTCTACATAATGATCTTATCTTTCATCCTGTTTTTAAAAATGGAATATTAGGCTTTGGTGTCTGGGTAGGAGGAATATTGTCAGCAACTTTGAATGCTTATGCTCTACCTCTAGATGTCTGGGTAGAAGAAAAAGATATTTGCAAAATAACTGGAATTATTTGTTCCCTTTGGCGAGATAATGGAGATAGATTTCTAAGAAATAAAGGAAGATTTAGATATTATTTGAACTCTATAGGTATCGAAAAATTTAGAGAACTTGTAGAAGAAAAATTTGGAACTTTGTCGAACGATCCAGGCTCAATTTTCAACGAAAAACAAAGAAGTTTATTTGGGATTAATAAACAAAAACAAAATAATCTTTACTTTGCTGGATTACATATTCCTGTAGGGAGGTTATGTGTAGAAGACATACAAGAAATTGCAAGACTAAGTGAAAAATATGGACAAAGTGAAGTAAGACTAACCGAAGATCAAAATCTAATTATTGTTGGCCTGAAAGATAATATTTTAGAAGAATTTGGTGATGAAGAAATTATTAATAAATTCAAATTAAATCCATCCCATTTTTCAGCGAGTACAGTTTCATGTACAGGGAGTAGATATTGTAGCTTTGCTCTCGCAAATACCAAAGATATAGCAAGGAATATTTCTGAAAAATTAGATCGAGAACTTGAATTATCAGAGGAGGTTAAAATTCATTGGACAGGTTGTCCAAATAATTGTGGACAAGCTCATATGGGTGGTATTGGCATGACTGGTACAAAGGTAAAAAAAGAGGGAGGTGGAACTGAGGATGGCTATAATGTCAGTATTGGAGGGAGACAAGATCACCTGCAAACCTTAGGCGAAACTGAATTTAAAAAAGTTAGTAAACATGAAATTTATAATTTAATCAAAGAAATTTTAATCAACAAGTTTAATGCAAAGTTAAAAACCTAAAAATATATTAATGAGCAAAAGTGAAACTGAAATATTAGAAGTTTTAAATGGATTAGGTTCAAAAAAATTAGATCTTGATATTCTATTTTCCTACTATTCATTGGAATTATCTTTTGAGATTCGTAAAGTTATTGCGGAAAAGATAGGAATGCAAGAAAGGAAAGGATATTTTTTACTGGAAAAGATGATAAAAAAATTTGGCCTTAAAGTTGAATTTATTGAGGCCCTTAAATTAACAAATGAAAAAAATGCAAAAGATCTTTTACTAAAAAATCTTTATCTTAATAATAAGTTAAATATTCATATAATTAATGCTTTAGAGCCCTGGGGAGGAGAAATCGAACTTACATTAATTAGAGAAATATTCGATATTTGCGAAATAGATTTTTGGATTGCAGGTCTTAATATTCTTCATTTCAAAGCTCATCAATTAACTGATCAAATATTATTATCTTTTATTGATCAAATAAAAATTTACGATGATTTCAAAATCAACTACAAGATAATCTCTATTTTAAAAAGAAGAGAAAGCGAAATAGTTTGCAAATTACTCTATAAATATTCTTTAAATAAAGAATTAGAAATCGCTAAATATGCAATTTTTTCTTTAGGGAGCATTTGGAATGATAATAGTTTTGAACAATTATCAAAATTAGAAAATGAGATAAAAGATCCTTCTCTACTTAAATGCATAAAAAATCAAAAATTGATCTCAAATCAATTTCTAATAAATAAATAAACCAGAGAATTATTTTTTTAACTTATCAATGAGATTTATTAAATTACAAGGTTTTGTATTTTCATTAAGTTGATAAGAAATTATATCTTGCCAACCTGTCATAACAGCATCCTTAGATCCTGGCAAAACGAATAAAAACTTACCATTTGCAGACCCCGCAATACACCTACTTTGTAAAGTACTAGTTCCTATCTTTTTAAATGATAAAAATCTAAAAGTCTCCCCAAAACCATCAATCTCTTTATCCAATAAAGGTCTAATAGCTTCAGGAGTAACGTCCCTGACTGTAATTCCTGTACCACCTGTAGTAATAATCACATCAATATTTGGATCTGAGATCCAATCGCTTGTATATTTTCTAATTAAATAAATATCATCTTTGCAAATTCTCTTATCAACGACATTGTGTCCTGATCTCTCAGCCTCGTGAAGGAGATAATTTCCACTCTCATCATTTTTTGTGTTACGAGTATCAGAAACAGTAAGCAAAGCTATAGAAACCACTTAAAATTAAACTATTAGTTACTAGATCACTATAGATGGAAACTGAAAAATCTAACAAAATTAAGGTGGTTTTATTATCTAGTATCGCTGAAGATCTAGGTTGGAATGAAAAATTTCTTACAATTGAAGGGTCTCAAATGAAGGTTTTTTCTTTATGGAATTTAATTAACTCTAATTTACCGCAAGATAATATTATCGTTTCTATTAATCAAGAAATTACAGATATGGATGCGATGATTAATCCGGATGATGAGGTGGCATTTATGCCAATGTTTACCGGTGGATAATTTAAGAATAAAATTTAAAATCCTAGAAGAGACTTTTAATCCTTATAAAGAATTCGAACTTTGGGAAAAGGTAAATAAAAATTCAGCAAACTCATTTTTTATTGGTAGAGTAAGGCCCTTTGATCAATTTGGAAATGATTTAAAGAAACTAGAAATTGTTCATTATAAAGGAATGACCGAAAATTATATTAAAAAATATTTAATGAAAATTGCTGAAAAAGAGGATGATTTATCTATTTTTCTCTTGCACAGGATAGGTTTCATTTACCCTTACGAGCCTATTATTTTTATAGCAGTAAGTGCTAATCATAGAGGCATTGCTAATAAATATCTCCAAGAAATACTTGAATTTACAAAATACAAAGTTCCTTTTTGGAAAAAAGAATGGACTTTCAAAGGATCCTCATGGGTAAAAAAGAATACTGACTTAGGCTTTGAATTATAAAAAATTATTTTTTAAAAGTTGTGCCCATAATAAATTTCCTTTTTGACAAAAATCAATTTCAGAGGGTATTTCTATTAATAAATCTGAATTAGATATTGAACTAATCTTTGATGAGGATTGTTCTTCAGAAATATCTGCAATTAATTCACCTTCTTCATTAACGATAAGTTTTCCTCTAAGCAATTCAGGTCTCCCTTTTCTTCTTTTCAAATCAGAATTCAGCTTAACCTTAATCCTAAGAGGGAATTCAACATTAGTAATTCCTTCAAGTTTCTGAAGTGCGGGCCAAACAAGTTGAATGAAAGTAATAGCTGCCGAAACGGGATTCCCAGGTAATCCAAAATAAGGAATTTTTTTGTTTATCAATCCAAAAGCAAAGGGTTTTCCTGGCTTTAAAAATAGTTTCCAAAATTTAATCTCTCCTATCTCGTTAATAATATCTTTTAAAAAATCTTTTTTGCCCACTGATATCCCACCAACTGAAATAACCACATCATTAAATTCAGAAATATTTCTAAGAGAATTTTTAATATTTTGATAATTATCTTTTTCTATATGAATTTCATTAATTTCAAATCCAAGATTTTTTGCAATTGATTTTATCAAAATACTATTACTTTCCCATATTTCTCCTTTCTTTCTTGCAGTTCCTGATTTGATAAGTTCATCTCCAGTAATTAGTAAACCTAATTTAGAAATTTTACTAACTTTTATAGTTTTTATCCCACAACTTGCTAATTTACTTAAAATCCCAGGTGTAATCTTTACCCCCTTCTTGATTAATATTTCACCTTTAAATACTTGATCATTTTTTTCTCTAATCCAAGAGTTATTAGATGATGTTTCTTTTTTAACAATATACTCATTTCCGTTTAAAAATTCTAATGAAACTTGTTCTTGAGGTATCACAGAAAAACAATTATCTGGCACAAATGAACCTGTACTAATAGTTAAAGCTTCACCTTTTTTAAGAAGTTCATTAAATGGCTTTCCGGGAAAAGACTCTCCGACAATTTTCCATTTATTCCCTTTAGTTGATTCACCTAACGCATATCCATCCATAACTGATGATCTATAACCTGGCATATCTTCCTCAGATAAGATTTCCTCCATAGAAACTTTTCCAAGTGCTTCTTCTAAATTGATCTCTTCCTTATGTAAAATTTCATTATTCACTATTAAAGTATCCATCTCTTCCAAGATTTTTTTAATAGCATCGTTTAAATGAAGACCCTGATTATTGATATCAATTCCCATTATTGTGAGTACTTAACTTCTTTTTAATATTCCATTTTTACCACCTTTTTTTTCTAAAAGGCGAATATTATCAATAGTCATAAAAGGATCTAAAGCTTTGAGCATGTCATATAGAGTGAGAAGACCAACTGAAACTGATGTAAGAGCCTCCATCTCAACACCTGTTTTAGAATGAGATTTGCAAAAAGCAATAATTTTAATTGCTTTCATTGATTCACAAATTTCAAAATCAATTGTGATTTTATTCAATGATAAATTATGACAGAGAGGAATAAGTTCTGAGGTTTTTTTTGCACCATTTATTGCAGAAAATCTAGCCGCTGCAAAAATATCACCTTTTTTAATTTTTTCATTTTTTATTTTTTCTAATATTTCTTTGTTTAAAGAAATATATCCTTCTGCTAAAGCCTCTCTTTTAGTTTCTACTTTATCTGAAATATCAACTATGTTCATTTCTCCCCTTTTATTAATATGAGTTAAAGATTTATCCATTTCCATTAAGCAATTTATTCAATAATACAAAAAATAAAATTTTTAATAAAGCTAATATCAATTTTTTATACTTAGCATTAATTTATTAATAAAATATCAATTTAATTTTGGTTAACAGTCAATCAAATCATTATTTTAATTTCGAGGATGATTTTATTAAAGACTTAAGATGCATTCCTTTATGTGTAAGAAGGAAACTTGATTTAATTGGAATAAAATTAAAACTTACTCATTGGCAAGATTTTAATTTAATTGAAAAAAATAAGATAGTTGATTGGCCAGATTCAAAAAACGATCTCATTGATTTAAAAACTTTTTTAAAAGAAATTACATCTAATTCAAAATATGGAGAAGCAAAAGAAATAGAAATTTCAATTAATCAACCTTGGCAAAATAAAAATAAAGTTCCTGATCAAGTTTTAAAATCGGCACTAGCAAGGGGAATTAATATTTCAGTTGAAAAATGGAGAAATTTAAACGAATTAGATAGATTTGCTTTTTGCAAATTAGTTAGACCAAGTCATGAACACAACAATTTGGATAGAGCATTTGATGAGATTCTGAAATAAGATTATTGCCTAGTTTGGAACAATTATTACTGAGCATGCTTTTAATTCCGGTTGTTTTGATATCGGGCATGACTTTTCATGCATCAAAGAGTTTACTTCACACATATTTTTTTGACTAAAACCCCAATGCATTGGTAAAAAAACTGTACCTGCTTTAATTTTGTCAGTAATCTGAACTTTTGCTTGAACTTCCCCTCTTTTGGATTTAATTTTTACTATTTCATCATTTTTGATTTTTAAAGATAAAGCATCTTTAGAATTAATTTCCAATAACGGTTCTGAATTCTTTTTTGTAAGTTTTTGAACTTTAGAAGTTCTTGTCATAGTATGCCATTGACTTAGATATCTTCCAATTGTCAAAATTAGCGGGAACTCATCTGAAGGGGGTTCAGCCAACCCTATAGGATCATCAATACAAAAATTTGCTTTGCCAGTCTCAGTTGGGAAATAACCATCTTCATATAATCTTTTTGAAGATGTACTAGGTACGCTGCCTTTAGGATAAGGCCATTGTTGAGGACCATGATTTTTTAATAATTGATATGATAATCCGCTCATATCGCATAATCTTTTTGTAGTAGTTTTTAAAAATTCATCATAAACTTCCGATGAAGATTCATATTCAAATTGTTTGAAATAGCCTATCTTCTGTCCTAATTCAGCAAATATTTGCCAATCTGGTTTTGAATTTTTATTCGATTCTCTGAAAGATGGGCAAAGGGTTACTCTTCTTTCTGAATTTGTCATAACACCATCTTTTTCGCTCCATTGAGCTGCCGGCAACACTAGATGAGCATATTTAATTGATTCACTTTGTTCATAAGATTCGTTGAGGATAATTAAAGGACATTTTAAAAGTGCTTTTTTTACAAAGTTTAAATTAGGCATGCTAACCAAAGGGTTCGTAGCTGCAATCCACCAAATTTTCACAGATCCTTTTTTTATAGCTTCTATTTGTTCAAATGCAGATAGACCCTGTTTTTCAGATATCTTTCCCTCAGGGAACCCCCATATTTTTTCAATTTCATTCCTATCTATTTTATTTTTTACAAACCTATATCCTGGAAGAAGGTGCGATAGTCCTCCTGCTTCTCTCCCACCCATAGCGTTTGGTTGGCCAGTTAAGGAAAAAGGACCAGAACCTTCTTTGCCTATTTGGCCGGTCATTAAATGAAGATTTATTAGCCCATTTACTGCTGCTGTACCCTCTTGCCTTTGATTCAAACCCATCGACCAAAGACTTAGAACATTTTTGCTTGCTCCCCATAATTTTGCAATATCAATAATTGTTTTCTCGGATATATTGCAAATTTCACTTATTTTTTTTAAATCCCATTTTTGTATATGTTTTACAAAATCAAAATAGCTTTCGGTCGACTTATCAATGAAATTTTGATCAGTTAATTGATTCTTATAAAGATAATTCGCAATCCCAATGAATAAAAATAGATCTGTTCCAGAAGAAATTTGTAAGTAAAAATCTGCTATGGATGAAGTTTCAGTTTCTCTTGGATCAATTACTATTACTTTTAAATTATCATTTACATTTCTTTTACGTTTTTTAATTCGATCAAAAAGAACGGGATGACATTCTGCAGTATTTGTCCCTATTAATAAAATTAAAGAGCAATGATCAATATCTTCATAACAACAAGGTGGGCCATCAGAGCCAAAACTTCTGTTATATCCAGCTACTGCTGAGCTCATGCATAGTCTTGAATTAGCATCAAAATTATTTGTGCCTATTGCTCCCTTGAGAAGCTTTTGGGCTACGTAATAATCTTCAGTATGAAATTGACCTGAGCCATACATAGCTATTGAATCAGGTCCATAATTTTTTATAGAACTCAAAATATTCTCTTTCAGAATTTCGTATGATTCGTCCCAGGAAATTTCTTTAAATTCTTCATTTAAATTTTTCCTATAAAGTGGTTCTTTTAATCTCCCATCTTTTAGAGTCTCACATACTGTTGCTCCTTTTACGCATAATTTACCTTGAGTTGAAGGACTATCCCTATCTCCACTTACTAACCATTTATCATCAGAAACCGAACTTTTAGACTTCATTTTTAAACCACAACCAACACCGCAATATGGGCATTGACTTTTAGTAAAATTCATAAAATTTCTTTTATAAATATCTAAATAGTTATTGGTTAAACATAATTTTCAGCTTTTTCGCCTTCATAAGCATCCGCGAATGATCCTTGAGGTTCCTTTAAAAAGAAATAACAGAAGAATCCAACTATTAATCCTGCTATACCTAAAACTTGGAAGAAGGCACTATTTGAAGCAGCAATTATTTCTGGAGAAGGATCTTTACCTCCACCCATCCATAAAGGTAAAAGGCTATAAATATTTAAATAAGTTACCGCACCAACATTTCCATAAGCCCCAACCAATCCAGCTATTTGTCCTGTTACTCTTTTTTTAACTAAGGGTACTAAAGCAAAAGTTGAACCTTCTCCAGATTGTACAAAAAATGAACAAAGCATCGTTAAAAATACAGCCATAAGAATTCCTGCTGATCCTGTAAAAGTTCCGGGTTTTATTAAAGACATCAATAGATATCCAAACCCTAATCCCATAGTTAGGAAACCCATTGTATTTTTTCTATTGCCTGTTCTGTCAGATATCAATCCTCCGGCAGGTCTAGCTATTAAATTCACAAATGCATAACATGATGCAAGAATTCCGGCTATAGCTTTAGGTAAATCAAATGTAAATTCAAAGAAACTAGGAAGCATTGAAACTACTGCCAATTCTGATCCAAAATTTACGATGTAAGTTAATTCCAAGATCGCTACTTGTTTGAATTCATATCTATCTTCTTTAGGGTAAATTTTAGTTCCATTTAATAATTCAATATTCGTTCTTATAATTCCCCAAGTTTGGAAAATAAACCAAGCTAAAACTGCGATTAAGGCTATTGGATAAGTAGATGAAGTAAGGAAACCTACTTTTTGAAGTCTCCAACATAGGACTGAAAGAATTGCTGCGAATGGGACATTCATTCCAATTAAACCCCAGAAATCTCTTATACTAGTTACTTCTAAACCAGCTGTTTTTGCAGGCCTTTGATAAGGTTTTCCTGGAGGTGTATCAGTCACACTAAAGAAATAAATAATTCCATAAACGAAAGAAATAATTCCTGTAAGAGCAATAGCTCCCCTCCAATTAAGTACAGCTCCAGTAGGTAACTCAAACCCTCCTGAAAAAGACAAGAATCCAGCTACGGCAACAAGAGAAAGAGCAGAAAAAGCAGATCCAAAATTTCCCCATCCTCCATATATCCCCTCAGCCAAACCAATTTCTTTCGGAGGGAACCACTCAGAGACCATTCTTATTCCGATAACAAAACCTGCTCCTACTATTGATAAAAGCAATCTCGCAATAACAAGTTGATTGAAGTCTTGAGCACTAGCAAATAGTAAACATGGCACGACAGAAAATATCAAAATTGTTGAGTAAGTTTTTCTTGGGCCAAATTTATCCAATAACATTCCAATCAAAACTCTTGCAGGGATAGTCAAAGCGACATTACATATTGCTACTGTTCTAATTTGAGCAACAGATAAACCTAAATCGGCTTTAACAGTAGTTGCAAGAGGTGCGAGGTTAAACCAAACAACAAAAGTAAGGAAAAAGGCAAACCAGGTGAGGTGAAGAGTTCTATATCTGCCGTTTAAAGACCAAACATCACTTAACATGAAAATTTTCTAGATTAATTTTTAAGCAATTTATATTTCGATCAATGCATTCATTTGTATTATTTAATACGAAATCTGGATTTTAAGAAATGCAACTTTTTTAAAAGGCTAGAATTAATAGTCAGCACTAATAAAATCAAAATTGGGGGAAATTAGTAATCTGATTATTGGTATTATCCGATACATAAAGTTCTCGTGGAAAAATATTGCATAAGTTATGGAAATAAAACTTAAAAAATTTAAAGCATTCATTTTGGCTGGTGGCAAGAGTTCAAGGATGGGATCTGATAAAGCACTAATTAAACATCATGAAGGAGGAAATTGGCTGACTCACAAAATAAAAATATTAAATAACCTTAATTTAGAGACTTTTGTAATAACAAATTATACTTCTCATTTAAAAGAAGTTGATAAAAGGAATAATGTTGAGTTTATTTCAGATGCCCAACCATTTGATGGACCCTTAACTTGTATAGAACAAATTTTTTCATCGTTTAAAAAAACAACTCAAAATATCCTAATTATCCCAGTCGATATGCCTAATTTGAATACAAAATTAATTTATTCACTTTTTAAATCGTGGGAAGGAAATCAAAATTTTGCGGTAATATCTCATGATGGAAATTTTGCACAACCATTATTCGGAATTTATCCCATCAATGAAGAAAATCATTTTAAATTAAAAAAAAAGTTATCCTCTGGGAAGAAAAATTTTCTCGGATGGGTTGATCAAATTCCCCATAAATATTTCTATGCAAAAAATGGAGATTTAATTAATATAAATTCCAAGGGAGAATTCTTAAATATGAATAATGAGATTTAAGCAATTGGAGGATAATAGAAAAAGAAAGTTAAAAGTTTTAAGGTTATCTCTTAAACAAAATTGCAATTTTTCGTGTATTTACTGTAAGCCTGAGAACTATAGTTTGGATGTTTTAAATATTGAACAATTTAAAAAGTTAATTTTAGTCAGTTGTCGATTAGGGGTAAATTCTTTAAGAATCACTGGAGGAGAACCTTTATTGAGTTCTCAATTAGATGAACTTCTTTATGAAATTAAATCGCAAAGATTAGAAGAATCAAATCCAGTAGCTAATTTACAGGATATTTCTTTAACCACAAATGGATATTTGCTCTCTAAGAATAAAGCTAATGAGCTTTTTAAAAATGGTTTAGACCGCATAACAGTAAGTTTAGATGCGATTGATCCTGATATTTTTTCAAACATGATTGGAGAGGAAAATAAAATCATTGGCAAAGAAAAATTATTTACTGTCCTTGAAGGAATAGATCATGCAATTAATGCTGGATTTAATCCAAAGGCGGGAAAATTAAAAATAAATGCAGTTATAAAAAAAGAGATTAATGATAATCAAATTTTTGAATTAGTTGATTTTGCAAAAAAAAGGTCTATAGAGATTCGTTTCATTGAATATATGGACGTAGGGATATCTAATGATTGGCAGCCATCAGATGTTTTTTTCTCTGAAAGAATTATTAGACTATTAAAGAAGAAACATCGATTAAAAGACTACGGAAGAAAGGAGGGCCAAACTGCTAATAGATGGTACATGAGTGATTCAAATAGTTTTGTAAGTACAATCTCTTCAATAAGTAATCCTTTTTGTTCAGATTGTAATAGATTGAGGATAACTAGCGATGGTTATGCTTATACGTGTCTTTTTTCTAATGAAGGTATAAATCTAAACCCATGGTTGTCTCTACCAATTAATCTCACTGAATTGGAAAATAAAATAAAGAGCATTTGGGAAGCCCGAGAAGATAACTATAGTGAAGATCGATTTAAAGTATTAGATAAAACAACTGACAAAAATCAAAAAATTCACCCATCAATGTCATATCTTGGGGGATAAAAAATTATTTAGTATAAATAACAACATCATATATTCTTAATTTAAGGGAAATTAGCTTAAATTTATATTCTTGGATGCGTTTAGCTATCTTGCTTGGTTTTATTTTTGGGGTAACTCACGGAACTGTTGTTTCCGAAAGTTATTCTGCAAACAATTATGAAAATAATCAATTATTTTTTTCTCAAAAAAACTCAAATATATTTTCTTCACTTTAAAATTTAATTTCTTATTTTTTAACAAGTTTTTGTATTGCCATTAACATCTTGTAAATTAAATTGTACTTATAGTTAAAATGTAGCGTAGACTACATAAACGTTCATCTCGTTTTACGAGCCGCATTAAGATTGAAGCCAAGGAACGGGGACTTCA
This sequence comes from Prochlorococcus marinus str. SB, assembly GCF_000760115.1. Classification (NCBI taxonomy): domain Bacteria; kingdom Bacillati; phylum Cyanobacteriota; class Cyanophyceae; order Synechococcales; family Prochlorococcaceae; genus Prochlorococcus; species Prochlorococcus marinus. The sequence goes on along the minus strand of NZ_JNAS01000002.1, from coordinate 1,181,077 downwards.
GTCAAAAATGAAATTTAGTCACATAACTATTATGTCTAATAACGTATCTACCTCAGTAAGTAGTAACAGTATTACTGCTGTATTTGCAGGTTTTCTTGGAGCATTTATTGTTGGTTCTCTTGGAGTCCAACTTGTAAGAACCCAAAAGCCTTCCTATCAACCTCAACCATTAAAAGTTCAACCAGTTATCGCTCATCAATCAACTATATGGGCGGCTCTAGGAGAACAAGATACTCCTATTGTTAAAAATAAAGTTTCTAATGCAAAAACTACAGGAGTTGTCCCTGTTATAGGTTCTGAAGCAACTCTTTGGGCTCCTCTAGGTTTAGGTAATTAGTAAATTAGGTCTTTTAATAAACCGAAGGGGGTGTTTACCCCCTTTTTTTATTAATTTAATTAAAAAGATAATTGAAAATATAAATCCAATTCATGGATAACTATAAATTAAATCAGGGTTTGAAAACAATGTAATCGTAGATACCAACAACTTTTTTATTAATTGATTATAAATTAAAGGCACGAGTTAACCCGTTCCAATTTGTTGACTCTGAGGTTTAAACCGTTGACTCCTTATCTACTTCTAGTTGCGACTCGCTAGTTGCAAGATTCAAAAACGGTATTTATATTCCTTAAATTATGGAAAAAAAAATTGCAAAGAAATACTCTGATCTTATAGTTCAGGCTAATAATTCGACTGGCAGAAAAGAAGTTTTGTCATTGATTAAACAAGCAACAAAATTAAAAACCAAACTTGATCAATACGAAATGATGTAGTCTCTTAATATCGTTAGGAGATTCAAGATGAGATAGAAACTAGCTCCTTTTTTTTATCCATTTATACAAGTACTAAGATATGATTTAACTTCTTCTGTTTCATTAAAATTTGTGGAATTAACTGAGCTAATTAAGGATTACGTTGCCACAGAATTATTATCAAGTACTGAAATTGACTTTCTAGAAGGAGAATTATGGGAAACTACTCAACATATCGCAGAAATAAATACAGTTATCAAAGCTCCAAAAAATATATGTAAGAAATTAGAACTAGATGAAAATTCTTGTTGGCAATTATGTTGTGCAGCCGTTCTTGACTCCTCAAGGCCATTAAAGAATGGACAAAATAGAGTTGATGATTTTAAAAAATTAATTAATCGATATGAAATTAGCTACATTTAAAAAAAAAGACTCAATGATACGTTTACTTTTTGCATTAATTCTTTTTTTAATTCCACTAGGAGGTTTTGCTGATGAAAAGCAAAGAGAAATTGAGAATGAAGCTATAAATCTTGTTATTAAAAAATATGGAAAAGGATTAGAAAATAGATTAAAAGGAACGGGAGTAACTCCCAGTTATCGAAGTTGGTATGAAAATGATTGTTTTGTGAGTATTGCAGCAGGTACATACCAAAAAGATACTTGGTCGGCAATGAAGTGGTTTAGCGTTAATGTCTGTTCTGAATCAGCTGAAATAATGGAAAGTGAATGAAGGAAATAAAACGCCTATTAGTTTTGCAGCATTTAGAAATAGAGGGGCCTGGTCTTTTTGAACAATTTGCTAAAGAAAGAGATTTAAAAATAGAAATTATTCGTTTAGATAATAAAGTTGCTCTGCCGCTAACAAAAAAAGGTGACTTAATTTTAATTATGGGTGGACCAATGGGCGTTAAAGATATTGGAAGCGGAAAATATCCATGGCTCAAGTTAGAAAGAGATTTTATAAAAAAAGAATTAGAAAATGAGAGACCTATAGTCGGTGTTTGCTTAGGTGCTCAGTTGCTTGCGAGTGCTGCTGGGGGAGATGTAGAAATTCTTAAATATGGATCACCTCCAAAAGCATTACCAGAAATTGGATGGTCTCAAATTTTTATAGACAAATCGAATAAAGACTTTAAAGAAGTGTTTGAAGACCCTTTTCATGTACTGCATTGGCATGGAGATAGGATTTTATTACCTAATAAAGCAGTACTCATTGCTAGTAGTGCACGTTGTAAGGAACAGTTTTTTAGAATTGGTAATTTTGCTTACGGATTACAATTCCATGTAGAGACGACGGGGGGAATGATAAATAACTGGATTAAAGAAGATAAAGAGTTTGTCCTTAAAGGATTAGGCTTAAATGGTCAGGAAATTTTAAAAGAAGAGAATAAAAAATATATTGATAAAACTTTTTCAAAAAGAAAGCTTCTAATAAGTAAATTATTTGAATTATTAGATAATTAAAAAGGTCATAATCCAGTAAAAAAGGGCTTGATAAAGCCCTGAAAAAATTTAAAAAGGATTTTTATTAGAAAATACCTGGAAGAATTTGACCAGTAAAATAGTAGGCTCCTACAAGAGCAAACATTCCAATCATTGCTGCTTTACCATTAAGATTTTCAGCTTTTTCGGTCATAATTTTTTTTGCGAATTCCATAATAAAGTGAAGTAAATTATATCTAAAAACTAATTATTTAAATTTAAGAATGATGTAGTTTTTTCTACCAAATTGATATCTTTCTAAGGATTTAAAAATAAATACTTAAACAACAAATTGAACTCTCAATAGTTTTCGAGCCAATCTGTAAAGCGTAGCAAGCCTAAAAAACAACTATTTAAATGCTTATGTCACGATTCTGTAACAGTTATGTAGTAAATATCTTGAAAATAACTTAATTTCGGCCTAATACTTTACATTTATTAATAGTAGTGTTACATTAATTAACAATTACACAACTACAATGGCTAATTCAAACGTTACCACTGAATCAGGCGGCAGGCAGAACATGTTCCCTACTGAAACACGTCCTTACATAGATGAGTCTGTTTCATACGACAGCTACCCACAAAATGCAGAAAAAGTTAATGGTCGTTGGGCAATGATTGGCCTTGTTGCATTAGTAGGTGCTTACGTTTCAACTGGACAAATTATTCCTGGCATTTTTTAATGAGTCCACTTTCAGGTTTTTTAGCTGTAATTGTATTTTTTACAGCCATCCTCGTTGCTTATTTAACCAAGCAATTTCAAAACGAAAATTTAAACAATTCATCTTCTAATCAAATGAAAAACACAAACAAAAAAGTCAAAACAATCGAGAAAGAAAAAGTTGTTGCTGAGACTCTTAACGGCAGATTTGCAATGCTTGGATTAATTGCTGCTGTTGGAGCATACCTAACAACAGGTCAAATAATTCCTGGTTTCGTTTAAAAACCTACTATTTAACAATTCTTTAAATCAGAAAAATGGAAAATTCAAAAACAACTTATTGGCAAAACGCCGAAAGAACCAATGGAAGAATGGCAATGATGGGCTTATTCGCATTAGTTGTAAATTATGGCTTATTCGGCTGGATAATCCCAGGAATTTTTTAAAATGAACTTAGGCTTACTTTTTCTTAAAGTAAATACTTTGGGAGTAATAACTCTTTCTGAACTTGATTGGATAACTAACCATCAATCTGAATTTTCAAGGCTAGATATGGCTTTAGTTATCAAAATCGGCCGTCTTATGGATTCTGGAGTTGTGGAAATTGATCATAGATTGCCTGTTTAGTTTGTAAAAAATTGATCGTCATGAGTGTTTGTCAATAGGGATACTGACAAGCACTTTTTTGTTCGAAAAATGAAATATTAAAAAAAGAGATTTTTTCTTACCTAAAAACAATCTCTCAATCACCTCATTCTTACGTGAAAATTTCAAGTAATCTCATAGATTCGAACTGATTTTTTTATGGTAAATACGTAAAAATGCTTTTGATGTTTATCTTCCTAAACCACCTCTTTTTATCCATAGAAACCATGTAATCCAAATAGGAGGGAGAAATCTGATTAAAAAAGAAATTTTGTATATATAAAATGGGGCATTTTCACTTTTAAATAAATTTATCAAAAAAGTAGAGATAGATACCCAGAGTAAAATTATCAATATATTGGCTCCCAATAAAGCGAACTTATTTTGTTTGAATATTTTTGGCATAAGGGAATTTTTTATTTTCTTGATTTTAAATAATCACAGGAAATTAATCATACTTTTCAAAAAAACTTTAAATTTAAAATCCATATCCAAATAAAAAAAACACTAAATTTTAATCCCTCTCCAAATAACATTCCAAAAGCAATAGGAGGTGAAAATATAAAAAAAAGAATAGATAATAAACTAAATAAAGCGAATGATCCTCTTAGGAAAAAATTCTTTCTTTTTGTTCTTCTTAAAATTTTTAAGGTATTCCATTCCCATTCGATAAACCTATAGAACTTTTCTGATAATAAAAATAAATACTTCATTGAAAATATTAGTTTCTAATATCTTTTTCTATTTATAAAATTAATTTCTTTAGTTAGCAATAAACTTTTTTTCCTTTGTCAGAAAGATAATAAATCCTATTTTCTGAACTCACAAAAAAGGTTAATCCCTTATATTGTGATCTTCTAAATTTATCTAATCTAATTTTGTGTAAATCCCAATTATCTGTACTTATATCAGGATTAAATTCTTGTTCTTTTAAAAAAGATATTGGAGATGAAATATTTTTTGTTTTTAATGATCTCTTATTTTGTTTTGAATGAAAAAAGCTAAGAGATAAAAAAAGAACAACAACAAAGAGAGAAATTAATAATATGCTTGTCATTGACACCTGCTCTAAATTGAAAAACCTTAATTTACAAAAATCAAGAAAATTACACAATTCCTTTTTAAAGTAAGTAAAAAATCCTATTTTTATATTCTTGTATTTTTCAATACTTATCAAGGGTACATTTAAATCAGATTATAAAATGAGTCGCATTTTCTACATGACTCAAAATTCAATGAATACCCCTTATGCAAAAAGAGTTGCTGAAAAGTTTAGAGAAGCCCAAAACTACCTAAAAACTAATGGGTTTAGTAGATCAACTAAACATTTGCTTGAAGATATTGAAAATGCAGTTGAGAAATAATGCCAATACCTCCTCATTTTCCTCAAATTCAATATGGAGTTGACGATGGGTTTACTACCATTATCTTTGGCTTATTAGGGAGTTGTATTGGATGTGTTTTGATATTATTGATTTCATTTTTTGAATTTAAATTTAGAAAGCAAAATAGTAAATCGTAGTTTATAGAGACAATTAGTCCTTTAATTGATAATATTATCAATTAATTTTATTCAATATCAAAGTTTAAGATTTACTAAATCAAATAAGAATTATCTGATAAAGAAATTTCGTCCTCATTATAGATAATTGCTAATAAATCCTTAGAGCCTTTATACACCCTTGTATGTTTACCAGTATCAACAATTCTTAGAGATCCTAAATCAAAATCTGAGATATCAATTTTATCTTCACCTTTTTTAAAGTCTCTTATTCTGTCATATCCCTTACCAGCATTTAATTTAAAAATATCATTTCCACTTCCACCATATAAATCATTTTTACCTACCCCTCCCCAGAGAATATCATTACCAGTACTGCCATAAAGTTTGTCATTTCCAGAATGTCCTTTAAGATAATCATCTCCACTTTGTCCATAAAGTTTATCTGAACTGGACCCTCCATAAAGTTTGTCATCATCATCCCCTCCATAAAGTTTATCGGCACTAGATCCTCCAAATAAAATATCTTGGCCACTGCCCCCATAAAGTTTATCTTTACTACTACCACCTTCTAAATAATCATCACCATCTTCTCCTTTAAGCTTATCTTTACTAGATCCTCCGTATAGTTCATCATTTCCATCTCCTCCTCTGAGATAATCTTTTCCAGAACCGCCATAAAGTTTGTCATCCCCTGAATGTCCTTTAAGATAATCATCCCCACTTTCTCCATACAATATATCTTTACCTGATCCTCCATAGAGTTTGTCTGCGCTAGTTCCCCCTTTTAAATAGTCATCTCCATCCTCTCCAAATAATGTATCCTTTCCAGAACCGCCATAGAGCTTGTCAGAATTAGATCCTCCTTTCAAATAATCATTACCACTCTCACCATATAGTTTATCTTTACCTGATCCTCCATATAATTTGTCATTACCTGATTTTCCCTCAAGAAAATAATCTTTAATATCTTTAGTTAATTTTTCTTCGCCAGAATAAATTCTAAATGATGAACTTGAAGAAGTTGCTGAAATATCAACAGTAGAAGCTGTACTTAATGTTTGATGCAATGAAACATCTAATGCATGATTATCACCAACAGCAACCTTAATTGTTTTATCTACAGAGGTATTTTCATCTTCTGTTGATCTAATAACAACTACATATTCATTATCACCATCAAAACTAGTAGTATTTTCTAGAGTTGGGTTAGCAAAGAATAATTCACCACTGGAACTATCAATTCTAAATCTTGAGATATCATCTCCACTTGGTAATGACCAAGTAACTTCTTTTGCAGATAAAAATGTTGCGATAGATGTTTCATGAGCCGTTTTGAAAGAAAGACTTATTTTATCACTGATACCAGAATAAGAATTACCATTTACATCATTAAAAGCAGTATCTGCAATTTGTACATAATAAGAAGTAAGTTCTGCAAATTCTTTACTAGGTTTAGCTGTTATCTCAGTTGTCCCATCACCAGTTACCTTTGATCCTGTAACATCAATTGTCTCAAAAATATTATCCGAAGAATCATAGATAATAATATTTCCACTTTCTACATTTACAATTTCAGAGAAAGTAAATTTTATTTCAGAGTTAATAAAAATATCTATTTCATCATCTATTGGATTACTGCCACTCAAAGTAGGGAGAACGGTATCAACAGATAAAGTTAAGGTGTTATTACTATCAGATCCATCTGCATTTTCATTCCCTGCAGAATCAGAGAATTTTGATGAGTCTACACTTATTACTCCATCAGTTGTACTGTCTGCAGTCGGGGTGAATGTTGCTGTATAAACGGTGCTGGATGATGACGCAAAACTTGATAACTCTCCTCCAGAAACACTGATATCATCTTCTATAAAATCGCTTGATGCTTCAGAAAGGGTAAAGGTTACTGTTGTTGTCTCACCTGCCTTCAATGATGAGGCATCAGATGTTATCGCTATCGTTGGGGCTGTAGTATCAGAACCTATCGCATCAGATTCAGTGAGGTACATATCCCCGATAGGAATAGTTTCACTTACGCCATTTTTCGTCCAATGGAGTCTTGCAGTCGCCCCTCCCCTATTTTCAAAAAAATCAAATCTAAGAAATACTACATCTCCTGCAGTAAGTGAAATCGAACTAGTAGATCTAGTTTGGGTTCCGTGAAGATTCCAGTCAGTGAAAGAACGTAGAAGCGTTCCGCTTTGATTATTTTCATAAACTTTAAGTATTTGTCCATCATCGGTAGAAGTACTAAAGATATAAGTTCCAGTTTCTGGAATTCTTATATAAGTCTCCCAACGTATACGAAAATAGTCAATGAGCGCCGGGCTATAATTGTTGGCAAAGGTAGTATTGTTTTCATTTATAGACTTCGTGTAAGTAATAGGTGTTCCAAGAACGCTACTGTCATCACCGGGAATCCCTGAAGAGCTATTGGAAAGAGTATAGTTTCTAGTTATGTATTGATATAAACCATTAGTTAAATACTCAGGTAAATTACTTGTAAGTTTAGTTAATTTTGAATGCGTTATTCCTTCTAAACTTTTACCTTTACCTAATAGTCCATTAATTGCATTAACTTTTAGATTCAGGCATCTTTCTAAACTATCTCTAATGCCATTAACGGAGCCGCCATAACAGCTCCAAAGATTTATTTCATGTTCATTTAATTTTCTAGAGTTTTTTAATAAAGAAAGTTCTTTCTCCAAAGTTAAAGAATTATATCCATTACCAATATCAATAAAACCGGGACTTCCATGAGCAACAATATTGATTCTCTTTGGTTCATCTTCTTCTAAAAGATTATTTATTGCATCTATTAAAGTGTTCGCATAAAATTTTCTACCAACAGTATTCTTAAAATAATTAATTAATGATTTTGATGTAATTATCCATTCAGACTCTTCATTTAAGGTTTTTGCAAATATAATATCGTTCTTTGAATTCCAATTTGATAAGCTATTTCTTTTTAATAAATTGGAAAACATTATTGATTAAATAAATAGATTGAATTTCAATCTATTGGTTGTATATCTTTAAGGATATTTTTCATATCATTGAGCATAGAATTTTTACTTACCTTCAAAAGATTTATTGTATCTCCATACATCTTTAATTGAAGATCTACAGTTTGAAGCCCATTTAAAAGTGACTTTGCATTTTCCGGTAAATCATCAAAGTTATATTCATTATTGTCAAACTTAAGCTTTTTTATTTTGTTTTCTAGATTAGCCAAAATTTTTTTTAAACTATAAATATCATAATCATTAAATTTTCAAAAAACTATTATATGGTAATTCAACAATAAATTTATCTTATTTTTTAGGTATTAATTATTATTTGACAGAATATAAGTACTAATAAATAGAAAGATTAATTACTTAAAATCATGATTAATTTTGTATTAACTCCAGATTGGGTAGAAGCTATTTTGGGAACTATAGAAGGTCTTTCTTTCATTTGTTCCTCTCTCATAATTTTAAGGTTTATTATAGTAGCGCTCTCGATAGCGAATTTCTTTTTTTGTTATTGGGTTGGACTTGGAACAGCTGAGAACGTTTCTATTTTATTACTAGCAATACTTCATTTTTCCTTAAATATTTATATGATTTCTCTTTTTTATTATTCAAGATCTATAAGATGCGTACCAATAGGTTGGAGAGATACATATAAAAATTACTTTTTCTTATTTCTGCCATTTGAATTTAAAAACATGCTTAAATTTGGAGATATTATTAAACATAAAAACAAAAAGTCTTTGAAACTTGTTAGTAAAAATAGCGAATTTGAGAATCTCGCATTTGTAGTAGATGGTGAAGCTTCCATAACAATAGAAAATGACGTGGAGGTCGCAAAACTAAAGAAAGGAGATTGGATTTCAGAATTTTCTTTTATTACAGGGGATAAAACATCAGCCAATGTAATTTCTAATAATATCTTTGCTATCAGTTGGAGTAAGGCTACCCTTGAAAATTTAAAAATTAAAAAGCCTGAATTATTTGAAAAGATAAATTCTCTTATAGCCAGAAATTTATGTGAGAAGTTAATTAGATCAAATAAAAAATAGCTTAACTATTTTCTCTAAAGTATCTCAAAAACTTCTACTAAACTTTCTCTACCTTTTACTTTACAAGGTCCCCACTCCTCTAACTTATATTCTGAACCATTAGCGTAATTAAGACTTTCTTTAGAAACTAAAATTCTACAATTATTTTTCATATTATCTTTATTCAAAGATTCCAACCTTGCAGCAACGTTTACACTATCGCCAATCAGAGCATACTCAATTTTTTCAGAACCTCCCATTGATCCTGTAATAATTTTCCCACTATGAATTCCAATTCGTAATTTTATTAAAGGTAGTCCCTCAGCCTCTAAATCATCCTTAAGTTTTTCAATGGCATTTCTAATTTCCATTGCAGTTTTAATTGCTTCATTAGATGATTGCTCATAATTTTTTTTAACCGGAGCACCAAATACAGCAAGAAAACCATCACCTGTGAATTTATTTACCATGCCACCATTTTCAGAAATAATCTTTACAAATTTTTCCATACCTCGATTTAACCAATCCAATAATTCAGTAGGATTCATATTCTCTGAAACAGAACTAAAACTTACTGTGTCGCTAAATAATATTGTCACTGGAAGTTCAGTTCCAGGAAATCTTCCATTTTCTAGTAAAGAATCTTTCTGATTCCATAATTCCTTGGCTACTTCTGGAGATGTTGTTTGACCTAATAACTTTTGCATTAAAGCTTTTTGCTTCTGCTGTTCAGATGCTTTTTTAAGCCAAGATACACTTGAAAAAGTTATTGCTCCAATTACAGGCATTGCAAATTCAATCCAATATCCACTTATGAATGCTAAATAAACAGCTAAAGATAAAAATCCTAAAGCTGATACAAATACAATTAATCCAATACTTATTTTCTTTGTTTTTTCTATAAAAATACTTAAAAGAAAAACAAAAAAGATAATCCCTATAAGCTCAAAAAAAGGATTTATTGTTTTTATTTTTAGTGGTAAATCATTTTGAAGTGCTAGTAATTGATTAGCCCTATGGGCGTGAATTTCAGCACCACTTATTAATAGGCTTTTACTATCTGTTTCAAATCTGCTTGAGGGTATAGCAAAAACATCTTTTAAAGAAGGTGCAGTGGCACCTATAACAACCATCTTATTTTTTAATTTTTCTATAGAAATTTTATCTTCTAAGATTTCACTCAAACTGTATACAGGAATATAGTTTTTTTCGGGATAATTTATAAATATCTGAAAACCATTTGAATCAACATTGGTATATCCTCCCGAATAATTTTGGATTACAGAAATTTCATTTTTATAAAATTTTTCATCTAAATTAAAAATCTTTTTATTCAAGGATTGATGTATTTCTAACATTCTCATAGGCACACTTACAAACTCTTTTCCTAATTTAAATTTTCTTCTATTAACACCCACTAAATCTCTTCTAACAACGTTATCTATATCTATTGGCATATCATTAAAAGCAATTCTTTCTAAGGGGAAATCAGGTATTGATGAGATTCCTTCTGCAACATTGAAAATACTAATTACTTTTTTATTTGATATGGAATAATTAGCCAATGATTTAGCTCCTTTTCCAACTCCTACATTTCTATATAAATCTAGAACTATTGCTGAAGAATCTGCTTTATCTAGTTTTTGAATTGTATTTAAAAGATATTTATCATCAATTGGCCAACCATATTTCTCTATATCACTTTCAGAAACTCCAACTACTACCGATGGTGAATCGTATAAATATTTTTTAGGAAATCTAGTTTTTAGACTATCAAAAATTAATAAGTCTATATTTTGAGAAACTCCACTTAAACCAATAAAAGTACATCCACCTAAAGCAAAAATATAAAAAGAACTATCTATTATTTTTTTTAAAAAATTTTTAAACATTTTTTATAGACATAAATTTTTTATTATTAAAAAATTGGACAATCAACGGAAATCTCTTCCGACCAACTTTCATCAAATAACTCATTAATTTTAAATTTTTTATTAAGTTCTTGTTGAGAAATATTTTTACCACAATATTTTGACAACCATGAAATTTTATCTTCACTATTGTTACTCTTCTCAAATGATTCTGGAGCGATTAATGATATTGCAGGTGGAGAATTATCTTGTATGAAATTAAACCCAAAGCCATCAAAACTATCTTCATTATCATCACTACATTCAAATGCTGACTCCCAAGTAAAAGGGAATTGCTTCTTTGGAATATTTAAAAATATTATTTTTTCTGATGAATTCGAAATAAATAGGTCATCAATTTCTGGAGGAGGGCCGTTATAGGTTCCGTCTGGAGAAGAATATGGTTTAAAAGCAATTTTGACATCCTTTGGAGAACTTGAAGGTCCTATTATTAAAGCAATTTGTCCTTTGGAATTATGAAAGAGAATATTATTTTCAGGAACTAAATGCATTATTTTTCTTGCACTACATTCTCCTCGAGTTCCTCCTCCTAATCTCCTTCCAGGGAATGCTGAACCAATATTTATTTGATCTTGTGAAAACAAATTTGTAGGGGAAATGATAGTCGTTAAGAAAAAAAATGGAATTAATAAATTTTTCATTTTTAAGTTTCCAAAATAATGTGACGCAGGACTTACCAAGGAGAGCCCATTAGTTGAATGCCAGCCCAAAAGAAAGCATTACTTAAGCCATTTCTAACTATTCTTTTTTGTGAATTATTTAAATCAGATAGAAGTATTTTATCATCAATGCCAATAAGAGAATCATTTTCTAATCTTATTTTTTCTTGAATAAACGCCTTTCTTGTCATTTGCATCGCTTCTGCTTTTGGTATTCCCTGATCAAGAAAATTGTACATCTGAATGAAATATGCGGAGGTCATAACATCATCTACGTACCATAAAGTTCCAATAGCACTTTTGCTCCCTGACTGAAGAGCGAGACCACTAAAACCTAATTCCGTTTCTTGATCACCAACTGCTGTTCTACAAGCACTTAATACAATTAAATCAAGTGGGTTATCAATTCTTCCTTTCCTCAAAATTGAAAACTTATCTAAACTAATTGGATTAGTTCCAGAAAATAATTGTGAAGATTTAGGTCCTCCTGGTTTAAATTCAGCATGAGTAGCAATATGAATTTTACTATATTTTTCCTGTATAGCTTTCTCAAAAAAACTTTCTGGAGTGAACTCTTTATTAACAAAAATATCTTTATTAATAGGATTACTAATATTATTCAATTCTTGATTTACTAAAGGAAGAGGAGCTAATTCTTTAAATTGAGATGCTCCTATGGCTAATATTTTTTTATCTTTATTGTTAGATATATCTAAATTTGTTAGGGATAAAGATGGAGTTATAGAAAAAGCATATTTTTCACCAAAATACTTTTTACCATCATTTAGAGCTGCAAAAGGTATTGCTTGCAAACCTCTATCAGCAGAAATAAGCAGAGTCGTTATTTCCTCTTTATCCAATATTTTTTCAACGCTTTTTATTATAGTTTCATACAAAAGCCTTGATGGAGAGCTCTCGCTTTCAACCTTTAGATCTTCCTGACGAGATAATTGAGAATATAAAGATCTTAAGTTTTTCGCGAATGTCTTAGTCAATAATTCAACCCTTTTACCTGATACATTTCCATTAGCGGAAATAACTGTTATATCTAAAAAAGCATCTGCATCTTTATTTATAGTTTTACCTTTTGCATTTGTAAATCTAATATCTATTATTGCTGGATTATATTTTTGATTTTCAAAAATATAATCAGAATTTTGTAAATTTGAGTTACCTAAAAAAGCAATAAGATTTTTATTATCTATATGTCTTGAAATATTATCTTTAGTACGAATTTTTTCTCTAGCATTAATTATTGCTTGAAGTAAATCAGTAGTTGATTTTGATTTACTTTGAAATGAGCTTCCAAGATTTAATAAATTAATAGCTCTATCAGAAGAACCTAATTGAGATTTATTTAAATTCTCAATGATACTTCTCCTTTTGAGTTCAATAATATTTGAAATACCTGCAAGAGATTGTGATGCTGTAATTTTAATTTCTGGTCTTTTTTTTCTATCAACAGTATTAGCATTTTTATTAGATTTACTTGAATTCCCCTTATCGGACTTTTCAGATTCTTCTTCAGAGGAACTTTCTTCAGAGGAACTTTCTTCAGAGGAACTTTCTTCAGATGAACTTTCACTTGTTGAACTTTCTTCAGAAGAAGATGAACTTTCAGAAGAAGAATCAGAATTACTATTTTCAGTACTAGAACTTGAATTACTCTCAGAACTAGAAGTGGAAGAAGATGAACTTTCAGATGAAGAGCTACCTCCTGAGGAAGAAGAGCCTCCCCCTGTTGAAGAGGAAGATGAACCTGAAGAAGACATTGCAATCCTTGATCCCCCGCCTCCAGCATTTCCTCCGCCCCCTGTTGCTGGTGAACTAACAGGAGAAACTGCTGGAGTTTTAATTACAATTTTTGGAGGGACAAATTCTGTTCCACTCAATTTTTCCTCTAATTGCGCTTGTAAAGAAATTATTAATCCTGCATTTGAACCATAAATAACAGGACCTTTAAAATCTTTTAATTTATTAGAAAGGGATAATTCTCCTTGGCCGTTCTTATAAATTTTTGATGATTTATTACCAATAATTTCTCCTGCAAATTGTGAATCATCACTTTGATCAATAAGAAGAAAATTTGATAATTTATCTGGATTATTTTCATTTTCAATAAATTCTTTTTTAAGTGGATTTATAGAAATTGAACCTTTACCTTTTATCCCACCTGGAGCTCTAATAAGCAGGCCTCCTGGACCAGAAACAATATCTGCTTTAACTTCAATTTCATCATCAGCAAGTAAATTTAAAGTTCCTTGGCCTTTCGAGAAATTTATATTACTTAAAACTTTTATATCACCGTCCTCACTGTCTCTATCATCAGAATAATTTTTAAAAAAAGTAATTTGATCTTCCACAGGGGATAAATCAAAATTCAACTTATTGGAAGTTGTAATTATTACGTTTGTGCCATTATTTAGGGCCTCTTCAATACTTATTTTAGTAGATTTATTAATTACGAAATCAAATGGATCTAATAGCCATAAACCCTCATCACCATCTTTATTTTTAAGGCTAAGTTTTATATCTTTTACATCTAAATTTGCACCAGAAGTTTCAATACTTCCTGCTTTATTTCCGTTACTAATTAATGTACCCTTGACTCTGGTTAAACCTTTTTTATTGTTTATATCACTCCAAATAACTATAATTCCGCCATCTCCATTTTTGCTAGACACATCAATAACAGCTTTATCTTCAACGATAGTTTTATTAGATTGACTTATTTGTTTATTGGAATTTTGCCAGCTACCTCCAATTTGTATTAATCCTCCAACTTTTTCTCCCGAACTTACCAAGTGCGTATTTCCTTTGAGAAAAACATTTTTGCCTGTAATTGTTATTTCACCATTATTGATAGAAGAGGTTTTTAATTTTGAATTATCTATTTTTACTGAGCCATTTGGAGAATCAAAATATAACTTTTCATCAGCAACAATATTAGTGCCAGAGATTTCTATTTTAGATAAATCATAATTATTACCTTTACTAATTGGATTATTAATAAAACTAGGTTCTGAACTGAAATCTTTTAGGTGGTATTTATTATCTTTGAAAACATTAAAAATATTTCCTGAGAAACGTAATGAATCAGAAGTAGAAAAATTTAAATTTTTTGCATTAACAAAATTTGCTCCTTTTTCAATTTTTAATCCATATGGAGAAACCCAAAAAAGATTAGCTTTATTTTCAAATTGTATAGGCTTATTTATAAAAGTTCCTTTGCTTGAAGAAACTCCAACAATAATATTTTTTTGTTTTTTGTTAAAGAAATTAACTTCTTTAATTTCACCTCTGGTGTCAAAAGAATGAAATTTGTGAAAAAGATTTTTTCCAGATTTAGTTCCTCCATAAATATTGCATGATCCAATAGTGCAACTTTGAAGATCAGATTTATTTATTATTGTTTTTGTATCATTAATTTGATTTAAATTTATTTCTGCTTTGGAATTATTTGAAAAAAAAGAAAACCAAGTTAAGTAGATAGAAATAAAAATATATTTAATTTTTCTATTTAAAGGCATTTATTCCAAATTCAAGAAATAACTAATAATTTATTCATTATTTAACTATTATGTTAATAACTTAGGGTAAACCATTGTTAAAGGGTGTGAAAAATAAAACATTAAGTTTTAAACAATAAAAATTTTAAATTATGTTTTTCTTACCTATATTGTTATCCTATGAACCAAATAATATAGATTTACCTCTTAAATCACCCTTTGAATTAAAAGAAGATAAAAAATCAAAAACAAAGATTGAAGATAAAGATAATAATTTAAAAAATTATAATCTTGATAGCGATTTGCTTGATAAGTATATTTCAAAGTGGCTGCCAAGAATCCAAGGCGAGATACCATATTCTTCTAGTAAAATTAATAGATTACTTACCTCGTGTAAGAAGACGAGTAGGGAAGAAACATTAAATTCATGCGCAGCAAAGTTAAATGCCCAACTAATAAGTGATGGTTATACAAATAGCAGAGTCTATACATTGCTTGAAGGCAAAAATGGAACTCTTGATGTGATCATGGGTAAAATTGTTGAATTAAAAATAAGAAGTAGTAATAAAGTCATCCAACAAAAAGTATATGAAAAGCTTAAGGATTTAAATGGACAAATCCTACATCAACCCACTCTACAAGCAAAAATTTCAGAAGCTAAAGAGATAAAAAATGTAGGACAAATTTCTGGAGATATTGGAAGATTAGGTAGTGATCCGACAAAAGCAATTGTCAAAATAAATGCAACTTATATGCCATCTGATTGGCAAAGACAAATAAATATTAGAAATGATGGTAGTCCTGGAACGGGACAATTTCGAAATATTGGTACTTTCGTTAAAACAGATATTTTTACAAAGAATGATATGTATATTGGAATGATTGAATTAAATACTGACCAAGATGTAGAAGTAGGTTCTCAACTTTATTCATCGACTTATGTGCTTCCTATTAATCAAAAATTAAATCTTACAAATTCATTCGCATACAGCCGTAGTGACATGGTTGAATTTGATGGGGATTTAAAAAGTTTGAGATTTGATGCTTTGCAATTCAACTTTCAACTTGATAGAGCAATAATGAATAATGAGAATGGGACCTTAAGTACATTTGCAAGTCTAAGCAATGGCAAAACTGAAAGTTTTTTTGGAGGGGTATTAACTCCTTTAGTCACTGGAGCAAATACAGATGGATTTGTTAACACTGGTTCTATAAAGGCTGGTATAAATTTCACTAAAATTAAAAATAATAAATCTTGGAGTGGAAGTTTTTTTGGTAACCAAGGATTAGCATTTTTTAGTAAAGATATACAATTGGATGATTTTGCCCTTAACGGAATATATCCAGGAGAATCAAAGGCAATAGGATCTAATATTAATTTTTCATGGACATTAAAGCCAGGAATTGGATTGAACTTATCATCTTCAGCACAATTAGCTCTAAATCCCTTAACTAGTGGTATGAGCTTTTCATTAGGAGGGTCTTCAGGTCTCAAAGGATTGCCTAGTAGTCTGACAAGTGGAGATAGTGGATGGCAACAAACAATTGAAGCTGTTTTTACACCCTATCAAAAGGGGGTTAATGCTTTTCAATTAGTTCCTTTCTTGGGATATGGCGAAGTAAATACAAAAGTAAATAATATATCTACAGATGATTCTGCAGGATCTGGTGGGATTTTGTTAAGATCTATAAATTCCAATAAAATTTATGAATTAGGTTTTTACAAATTTATTAATACTAAGGATAACTCTGGAATATGGAATAACTGGATGTTAGGAGATGGCATATTTTCAAGCTTCACAATCAATTTTTAAATAGACTTTTTTTATTAATTTATAGTTAATGTATTTCCTAGAAAAACTTGTACCCTTAGTTTTAGGTCATTTTGTAGCTGATTTTGCTATACAAACTGATACTGTCGCAATAAATAAATGTCCAAATAATAATTCAAAAATTAATATTAACTGGTCCTGGTGGATGACAGGTCATGTATCTCTTCATGGATTAATTGTTTTTTTTGTAACTGGTAATTCATACTTAGCTTTTGCTGAGGCAATAATTCATTTCTATATTGATTATTTGAA
Organism: Prochlorococcus marinus str. SB; assembly: GCF_000760115.1. NCBI lineage: Bacteria > Bacillati > Cyanobacteriota > Cyanophyceae > Synechococcales > Prochlorococcaceae > Prochlorococcus > Prochlorococcus marinus. Next base: position 1,163,801 of record NZ_JNAS01000002.1, on the reverse strand, counting down.
ATGCATGGGTAAGTTTAATTTGCTTATTGATCAAACACTTCATATTATTTGCAAAATGATTTGGGTTTTATTTATCATCTCAACTTAAAAAGTTTTAATCAAATACCATCTAAAATTTAGAATTGATTTTTTAAAAAGAAATTTTTAGTATCCATTATTACCATAATAAATGGTTTAAAAATTTTATTCTGTATAGATTTAGAATAAAGAAAACAAAGTTGTGAAATTATCAAGAACCAAACCTGGTTTCTTTAGGCCAGGTTCTTCAGATTTTTCTTCTATACAAACTTTATTAGGAGACTTTATAAATGATAGAACTTCTTCAAGTCTTCTAAAAAAATTACACGAAGCTAAATCAAAAGAACTGACAAAAAATTCTTGGAGTAGTGGTGAACCTTTTGAAAGAGTTATAGAAAATAATGATGATATTAAAGAAATTCTAAAAAATCCTGCAATTTATAAAAATTCAGTCTGCATTATCGAGCCAGCTGACCATGTTGGAAAAAATTTAATTGGGGAAGATGTAAGAGCTTCAAGTAATATTTCTTCTTTATGTCAATACATAGCAGACTGCGACTCAATACTTATACCTCTCTGGAAAACAGGAAAACTTAAAAAAGAATTATTAATTGAATTACTAAAAAATTCATTAGCAGTATTTGTCGAAGGTGGTCATCCTACAGTCAAGGATCACAAAAGTTTTGAAGATTTAAATATAACACTAAATGAATTACAAGAATTCACTGAAGAATTATTACTATCAAGAGGACTAAAAACTGCTCCATCAATTTTTATATGTCTTGGGCATCAATTGGCAGCGCAAGCTCATATAAAACTTATTAAAAAGGCTACAAGTGAAATATTAAATTCATTAAAACCAGAGATAATAGATTCTTCATATCATTATGAAAATCTATTAGTTACATGTAAGGAAATAATAAATACTGGAGAAAATTTATCTATATATAAAGACGATGATACTTCAGACGATATACCTGCAAAAGAGGTTGCTAAAGGTTGGGATGATCCTTGTTTCGCAGTTGCTTTAAATGAAGTACCTGAAGTTGGTAAAGTTGAATTATTACATTATTCGCATAATGGTATTCACCCAAGTAAAGATTTTTCTAAATTACTTTTACATCATGAGGTAACAAGTGAACAAAATATTGGAATAGTTGAACAATCAGTGACTTTTGAGAAAGATTTAAATATTGTTATGTTTCATAGTGATGAGGTAAATGAAGAAGCAATATTGTTTTCAAATTGGGCATATGGATTACTTCAAAAAGCAATTGCACCAATAAGAAAGATCATTTCAGTTTCTGAATATTCTTGGCTTTTAAACTTACCTGATTCAATTGAAATTGTATGCTCTACAAGTGCTGAAGGTAAGTTATGCACTGAAGTTTCAGCTACTTGTATTAACTATACAGATTATGAAACCCAGCACAAAAGAAGATCTTTTACTTTCCAATTTCATCCTGAATTGCTTGATGATCTAAGAGAATTTAATAAATCAGGAATGCCATCCTACGAGAAATTAAAAAATGATGATGGAGTTAGAATGTTGATGAGAGTTATATACGAATCCATAACTGATTAATTTTATTTTAATAATTAAAAATATATTTACTCTAAATATTCCATCGTTAATTAAAAATTTTTTTATCCTAATAAAAAAATGCTACTTTTTTACCTCCATACAAGATAACAATTGATTCGCAGACATGATGTCATACAAAAAATAAAGAAGACTTTTTTTTAATTTACTGATAATTTTTTGCAATCAATTTTGTCAAATATCAAAGTCCAAGATTTACTAAATAAGATAAGAATTATCTGATAAAGAAATTTCGTCCTCATTATAGATAATTGCTAATAAATCTTTGGAGCCTTTATACACCCTTGTATGTTTACCAGTATCAACAATTCTTAGAGATTCTAAATCAAAATCTGAGATATCAATTTTATCTTCTCCTTTTTTAAAGTCTCTTATTCTGTCATAACCCTTACCTGCATTTAATTTAAAAATATCATTTCCACTTCCACCATATAAATCATTTTTGCCTACCCCTCCCCAGAGAATATCATTACCAGTACTGCCATAAAGTTTGTCATTTCCAGAATGTCCTTTTATATAGTCATCACCACTTTGTCCATAAAGTTTATCTGAACTGGACCCTCCATAAAGTTTGTCATTATCATCACCTCCATAAAGTTTATCTGCACTAGATCCTCCAAATAAAATATCTTGGCCACTGCCTCCATAAAGTTTATCTTTACTACTGCCACCTTCTAAATAATCATCACCAATTTCCCCATACAATTTATCTTTACCAGAATTACCATATATTTCATCATCGCCTTCTTTCCCGTAAAGCTTATCCTTTCCTTTTAAACCTCTAATAATATCTTTAAAATTTGTTCCAACAAGAATATCATTTTTATTAGTACCTGAAATAGTTAAAGGTTCTTTAGTTGTAATATCTTCTGAAATAAAATTGGCAAAATCAAAATCTTGGTCAGTAAATCTTAGTACTTCTATATTTTCAAAAATGTCAGTCCCGTCATTACCCTTATTATCAATAATTTGGTATTTATTATCATTTGTTTCTGTTATGGCGTAGTTACTTTTTATTGAAGAAAAGATCGCGACATCATACCCAGATCCACCATCAATAATGTCGTCACCTTTGCCGCTATTAATTACATCATCACCATCATTACCAAATATTTGATTATCAGAACTATTACCATTGATTAAATCTGATCCATTACCACCAATAGCATTTTCGATTGTTGTTCCAGAAGCAATAGTTAAGTTCCCAATCTTACCTCCAATATTAGATGCATATAAAGTATTGGAGTTGAGATCGGTTTCTCTTAAATCAATTAATTGATCAGATATAAAACCACTGAAATCAACTGTATCAATGCCTGAACCATCTACCAAAGTATATGAAGTTTGATCTATCCAATTACTCATCTCTGCATAAATAGCACTTGTCGATAAAGAAATATTGGTATTGAAACCGAAAGTAGTATCTCCTAAAAAAGCATTTTCAGTAGAAATACCTTCTGAAGAATAAATATTATCTAAAGCAATCCAATCTACACTCATATAGGTAGATAGATATGTAAAACTTGAGTCGATTGATGTATTTTGCGTCTGCGAAAAATAAGACATAATTGACGATTGCCAACTATCGTTCCTGAAAAGAGAATTTTGAAAGTACCTTTCTGAACCGTTATATAAACCCTGATGCCCTAGGCCTAGGGAGTGACCTATTTCATGTAATATTGTTTGAAAAGTATAATCTCCAAAATTACTTTCACTTCTATTCCAGTTTGCACCAATGTTTATATTTACAAAATCCAATCCTGAAGAATAACTTCTTCCGTCAGCATAGGCAAAAGCGCTATTAATATATTTATCTCCAAAATTTATATCTGCTTGAAGATCTGTTTCTTGAAAATCAAAACCCATTGTAACTTCAAGAAGTTTAAAAGCTTCATTGACCAAGAAGGATCTTTCTGTCGATATCCCATCAGCATCAAAACTATTACCAACGGTGTTATATGTGATAGTTCCATCTTTAGGGTTTAAACCATTTTCAGAAAGGTTAAATTTTCTTGATACTGTCCCGCTATTTTCCCAAAAACCTCTTGTTAAAAAATTTGCTAGATCTTGATTAGTTCCAAGTACGGAACTAGTTAAATTATCAGAAAGATCTACCGAATGGTCATAGTCTTTGAAGTAATATCCACATTTTATGCACATATAAGTTTAGTTATCTTTAGGAAGTTTTTAATAAAAGACTATAAAGTATCTTATATTGATCTTAATTAATTTTTAAAGAAAGATATGCTATTCACTTCTTTAATTAATGAATTATGAATAATAAATATTGTAGACAAGATGTTCTTATTTATTAAAAAAAAATCAGATATTGATCCATATTTAATTTGGTCATCTTATTTAAGACATAGAAACTTAAAATAAATTACTAGTTAACTTTCCTTTGAGAATGTAATATTAAAAATATATTTCATTTTTCTTTTTGAAATAAATTATAAATTTTATTTTTGATTAAATATTTAATTTTTTATGGATAAAATATTTAATTTTGCTATCCAAGATTTGGACTATGATTTTTCTTCTCCATCATTTGATCAATTAAGGAAAGGAAATTTACTCAGAATTTATATAAAAGAACTTGTTGTTAATGAAATAACTAAAAATATTTCCATAGAAAAAAAACAACTTGAAAATGCAAAAAGTAATTTTTATAAAGAAAAAAATATAAAAGACAGTTCTCAATTGAATGAATTTCTTTTATTTAATGGAATAAATGAAAAAGATTTAGATTATCAAATAAGCTTACCTTTGAAAATAGAAAAATTATCTAAAAATGTACTTGAAGTTAAAATTGAAAATCACTTTCTTAAGAGAAAGGATGAACTTGATTTATATAAATATAATGCAATTCGGGTAAAGGATAGTGATTTAGCCCATGAAATTTATTTTCAATTAGAAAACGGAGAATCTGATTTCTTCGAGTTATCTAGAAAATATTCGCTAGATAAAAAGATATTCCCTGAAGGTATTGTTGGCCCAAAAAATTCAGTTGGCTTACACCCTGTAATAAGGGAAAAATTAAGAAACTATGGTATTGGAAATTTAATTAAACCTTTTCAAATTGATAATTGGTGGTTGATAATAAAGTTATTGGAAAAGAGAGAGGCAAGTCTTGATCAAAATACTTCTAAGCAAATGGCACTTGAATTATGTGAAATTTTTGTCCATGATAAAGTTAACGAACTTATAAAAAATAATTTTAGAAATTTATAGATAGACTTAAAAATGATAGAAGCAAAAAATTATAAGGAATTAGACTTCATAAGAAATATTTTTGAAGAATATGGCGAAGAGTTTAAATTTTCAATTGGTCAAATTATTAGTACTGAAAAATATTTACCAGGAAAAATTTATTTTATAAAAAAAGGAAAAGCTAGATTAATAACAAATTTTGATGGCTTAGATACTACTCTTAAAAAATTATTACCCAATGATTTAATTGGTATAGCTTCTCTTCTAAAGGGAAAGTCTTGTGAAGAGGTAAGAGCCTCTGAAGAATTAATTTCCTTGGGTATTTCTGATGAAAAATTTTTAAGTCTTTACAAAAAAAATTTAAATTTTAGGAAATTCTGTGATAAAAAAATTTGGGATCCAGAATTAATATTTTTTACCAAAAGATTTTTAGAGAATAAAAAAATTAAAAAAGGCGGAATACAAAAAATTTATGAAAAAATTTATAAAGAAGTTGAAATCATCCCAAGTAATTTAACAGGAATTCAAAAAGCTCTTAAAAATAAAAAAAGAATATTTCTTAGCTCATTTAAAAGTACATTTGAAGAAGGAATAGAAATTGTTTCTACAAATCAATTTAGGACAATTAAAAATACTAAAAACAATTTTTCTTTAAGGATCATTTCAATACCAGATTACTATATTGATTTTGACTACGAAGAAGATAAAAATTCTTCTGAAAAAGAAGATATATCAAAAGAAAATTTCATATCTCAAACTAATTCAAATAAATTACCGCCGGTAAGTGCTTTTAATGATTTTGATGAAGATGAGAATATTTTAGTTAGAGGCGAAGGACCAATTGATGGAACACTTGCATGTTTTAAAATGCTCTCTAATTTAATGGATTTTCCATTTAGAAAGGATTCTGTAGAAAAAGTTTTAAAAGAGTTTTACGAGGAAAACAATTTTATATCTCTACAACTATGTGCAAAGATTGGCTCTTATCACGCCCTCCAAGTAAGTATTGCAAAATTAGATCCCACTTTTATTACAAATATAAAAACTCCAGCATTAATAAAATGGAAAAACACATTTGCGATAATTATAAATAGCAATCAAAAAGGAATTAAACTTGCAACTCCAAATGAAGGATATATAAAAATTAGTTCATCTGAAATTAAAAATTTTTTTACTGAGGATATTGAAATTCTTCTTTTAGAAAGAACAAATATTACTCAAAATAAGTCTTTTGGACCTAGCTGGTTTTTACCTGCAATTAAAAAATATAAGGGCGTTCTCATTCAAGTTTTAGTAGCCAGTTTTGTGGTACAACTTTTCACTTTGGCAAATCCATTATTAATTCAGGTAATTATTGATAAAGTTATTTCGCAAAGGAGTCTCGATACTCTTCAAGTACTTGGTTTTGCACTTCTTGTAGTGACTCTATTAGAGGGTATTCTTTCAGCTTTAAAAACATTTCTTTTATCGGAAACCACCAATAGAATTGATCAAAAACTTGCCTCTGAAGTTATAGATCATCTTTTAGGTTTGCCTTTATATTATTTCCAGATGCGTCCAACTGGAGAACTTTCTTCTAGGGTTAGTGAGCTTGAAAAAATTCGTAATTTTCTAACTGGACAAGCTTTTACAACAATTTTAGATGCAACATTTTCAGTTATTTATATTTTAGTAATGCTGCTTTATAGCATAAGCCTTACTTTAATTTCGTTACTTGTTTTGCCAATTCAGATTTTTATAACATTAGTTGGAGCCCCACTATTTAGAAGACAATTTAGAGGAGTAGCAGAAGCAAATGCTAAGACAGAGAGCCACCTAGTAGAGGTGCTTAATGGAATAGAGACTGTTAAATCTCAAAATGTAGAGATCAAAACTAGATGGAAATGGCAGGAACTTTATAGTAAATATATTAATCGTAATTTCGAAAAAACTATCACAGGGACAACCTTAGTACAAACAAGTCAAGTTTTACAAAAGATTTCTCAATTATTTGTCCTATGGGTGGGTGCCAGAATGGTATTAAATGGATCTTTAACTTTAGGACAACTTATTGCATTTAGAATTATTTCTGGATATGTAACCCAACCTATTTTAAGACTTTCAACTATATGGCAGGATATACAAGAATTAAAAGTAAGTTTCGATAGATTAGCTGATGTAATAGATACTCCAAAAGAAAATAATGATCTTGAAAAAAGTAAAATTTCAATCCCAAAAATAAAAGGATCAATAGTTTTTGAAAGAGTTAAATTTAATTTCTTTAAAGAAAGCAAACCTATTTTAAATAACATTAATATTTCTATTGATTCTAAAAGATTAGTAGGAATAGTTGGCCAAAGCGGTAGTGGCAAAAGTACCTTGATGAAACTTTTGCCAAGATTATATATACCTAATGAAGGAAAGATTTTAATTGATGGATATGATATTCAAAAAGTTGAACTAGATTCATTAAGAAAACAAATTGGAATAGTCCCGCAAGACTCCTTACTATTTAGAGGGACAATTAGAGAAAATATATCTCTTACAAATTCTGAGATTAGCGAAGAGGAAATAATAAATGTAGCAAAATTGGCCAATGCTCACGATTTTATAATGGAACTTCCAAATGGATATAGTACTGAAGTAAGGGAAAGGGGAAGTTCTCTAAGTGGTGGCCAACGCCAAAGAATCACTATTGCAAGAACTCTATTAAGCAAACCAAGAATTCTAATTTTAGATGAAGCCACTAGCGCTCTTGATTATGAAAGTGAAAGAAAAGTATGTGATAATTTATCTAATAGTCTGGACGAATGTACTGTTTTTTTTATTACACATAGACTTTCCAATGTAAAAAAAGCGAATTTAATAATAATGATGCATCAAGGGATGATAGATGAAGTAGGCACACACGAAGAATTAATTGATAAGAAAGGCAGATACTATGCACTATATAGACAACAGGGAGATAACTAATTTGAGCAAGCGTAAAATATTTATATCATTTCTTAGAAATCTTCAAGATAAGGTTGAGAGAAGTTTTCCATCCTTAAAGTTAGATCAAAACTTTCTTAAGCAAAGTAATTTTTTCATAAGGACATTAACTTGGGGTTTAATCACTTCCACAGGTTTTGCAATAACTTGGCTCATATTTGCCTATACTGATGAAGTTGTATTAGTTAATGGCAAATTAGAACCTATCGGAGATGTAAAAAAGATACAAATTCCAGTCGGAGGTGTTATTAAAGAGATCTCAGTTAAAGCTGGTGATAAAGTTTCTAAAGGCCAGATTTTAATAGTTCTAGACAAAGAAATATCACAACAAAATCTCAAATCACTAGAAGACCAACTTTATCAAAAAAATATCCAATTAGAACTTAAAAAAGAAGAAAAGAATAAAACAACTGAACTTTATCTAGAGCGAATTAATATATTGCAAAAAAGATTAAATATTCAAAGAAATATTCTTGCAAAGTTTGAATCTCTTTTAGAAGAAGGAGCTGTTCCTGAATTGAGGTATCTCGAAGAGATAAACAGAGAAAACGAAATATCAGGAAAAATAATTGATAATCAGAACGATTTACAAAGACAGTCATTAATTCTAGATCAACAAATAAAAGTTATTGATTCAGAATTATCAGAACTTCTCGCAAGGAACACAGAAGCAAGAGTTCTTCTTGGATACAAATCTTTAAGAGCACCAGTTGAAGGATTAGTTTTCGATTTAAAACCTACAATATCAGGATTTGTTGCACAATCTAGTGAACCTATTATGAAAATTGTACCTTTTAATAATTTAGAGGCTGATGTTAAAATTCCAAGCAGTAAAATTGGATTTGTAAAATTAGGTATGCCTGTAGAAATTAGTATTGATTCTTTCCCTGCAAATGATTTTGGATCATTAAAAGGTGAAATAGAATCTATAGGATCTGATGTGCTTGAATCGAATAATAATTCAGATCAATTGGGGCTTTATTTTCCAGGAAGAATAAAACTTGATAGTCAAACTCTAAAATTAAAAAATGGTCGTACACTACCTTTGCAAGTAGGTATGTCTCTAAAGGCAAATATAAAACTAAGAAGAGTAAGTTATTTGAAATTATTATTAGGAACTTTTAAAGATAAATCAGATTCTTTGAAAGAAATTTAAGTTTTTAAAACCTTTAAAAAATAAAATCAGATATTGATCCATCTTTAATTTAAACAAGAATATCTGTTATTCCTACACCATTTAAATCCGATAAATTGTAGCCATAAACTATCGCCAGCAAATCGCTTTTCTCTTGATCTAAATAAACTTTTAGATTCTTGCCACTATCAAAGACTCCGATTTGATTATTATCAATACCATTTAAATTTACTTTATCTCCTTCTTCAAAATCTCTGATTCTGTCGTAACCACTTCCTGCCGTTAATTTAAATACATCATTTCCACTACCACCATATAAATCATCTTTACCTAAACCTCCAACAAGAATATCGTCTCCATCTTCTCCTTTTAATAAATCATCACCACTCTCTCCATATAAATAATCCCCATCATCTCCGCCTCTTAGGTAATCATCATCTTCTCCACCATATAGATAATCAACTCCAGAATGTCCTTTAAGGTAATCATCTCCATCTTCTCCTTCTAACAGATCAGACCCAGCACCGCCATAAAGTTTATCGTCACTTGTTCCTCCATATAGATCATCATTACCCTTACCTCCATAAAGTTTATCTTTACTACTTTCACCTTCTAAATAATCATTACCATCTCCGCCAGAAAGAGTATCAGCCCCAGTGCCACCTTTTAGATGATCATCACCATCACCGCCAGAAAGTCTATCTTTGCCAGAATGTCCTTTTAGATAATCATCGCCTCCTTCTCCATAAAGTTTGTCGGCACTAGAACCTCCATAAAGTTTATCTGCATCATCCCCTCCATAAAGTTCGTCGGCACTAGATCTGCCAAATAAAATGTCTGCTCCTGCACCTCCATAAAGTTTGTCGGCACTAGAACCTCCATCTAAATAATCGTCACCATCTTCTCCATAAAGTTTGTCAGCACTAGATTCTCCATAAAGAATGTCATTATCTTCTCCACCTCTTAGCCAATCTTTACCAGTACCTCCCCAAAGAGTATCATTTCCAGAATGGCCTTTTAGGTAATCATCTCCACTCTCTCCAAGTAATTCATCTACTCCAGAACCACCATAAAGTTTATCGGCCCCAGTACCACCTTTTAGACGATCATCACCATCACCTCCAGAAAGTCTATCGTTGCCAGAATGTCCTTTTAGATAATCATCACCTTCTTGTCCATAAAGTTTGTCGGCACTAGAACCTCCATAAAGTTTATCTGCATCATCCCCGCCATAAAGTTTATCGGCACTTGATCCGCCAAATAAAATGTCTTCGCCCGCATCCCCATAAAGTTTATCTTTACCAGATCCACCTTTTAAATAATCATCACCATTTCCTCCAATTATCTCATCATTACCACCTTTTGAATCGATAAAGTCATCATAATTACTACCAGTTATATAATCTTCTTTACTGAGTAATAGATCCTCAAAATCGTATGGATCATTGAGAAAATCCCTTACCTTAAGGCTTATATCTCTTACACTATATCCACCTAATCCATCAATTGTTAAATAAAAAGAGGTTACTTTTGATTTTTCATAAGAGGAAATAGAGCTGAAACTGAATTTACCGTAACAAATAAAACTTGCCCAATATTGTTCGTTATTAATTTCAACTAAACCTCTTCCAGATAAACTTCTACTTGAATATGACAACGAACTTTCATCAAAAATCACTGCAGGTAAATAAGTGGATTTTTCCCCTATACTTATAGCCTCAAGTAACTCTGAACAGTTGATAGTAGCCATATTTTTGGTTAACTCATATCTATGTTCAAATATTTTAATTCAAATTCTAAGTCTCAGGTAATTTTTAAACATTAAACAAAAACTCCATAACATCCCCCTCATTAACTACATATTCCTTACCTTCACTTCTAAGTAATCCTTTGGTTTTTGCATTGGCAATCGATCCTGAATCTATTAAATTTTGATATGAAATTGTCTGAGCTCTAATAAATCCTTTTTCAAAATCTGTATGAATTACACCCGCTGCTTGTGGTGCAGTCATCCCATCTTTAATTGTCCAAGCCTTTGTCTCTTTTTCACCAGTAGTGAAATAAGTTTTTAATCCAAGTAATTTATATGTTGATCTAATAAGAGAACTTAATCCCCCTTCTTCTACTCCTAATCCCATGAGGTAGTCTTTTTTATCTTCTGGTTCTAACTCTATTAATTCAGATTCAACCTGTGCTGATATTTTTATACATTCTGTATTTTCATTACTTGCAAAACTTTGAACTTTTGATGAGAAATCATTACCTTCAGCTAAATCATTTTCATTCAAATTTGTTGCATAAATAATTGGTTTTGCGGTAAGGAATCCTAATTGCTTAATTATAAAATTTTCATCTTCATTCAAAGATATTGATCTAACTGAAAGTCCTTTCTCCAGCTCTTCTTCAATTTTTTCTAATAAAGAATCTTCTTTTGCTGCATCTTTACTAGTTCTAACCTGTTTTTTAATTCTTTCCCTTCTTTTTTGTAGTTGGGATAAATCAGCTAAATTCAATTCCAAATTAATTATCTCAATATCATCCAAGGGATCTACCTTTCCGGATACATGAATTACATCACTATCTTCAAAGCACCTTACGACATGCACTATTGCATCAACCTCCCTAATATTTGATAAAAATTTATTTCCCAAACCTTCGCCTTTACTGGCTCCCTTTACTAGTCCTGCGATATCTACAAATTCAATTTTTGTTGGGATAATATTTTGGCTAGAACTTAAATCACCTAACTCTTGCAACCTTTGATCTGGGACAGAAACTATACCTTTATTAGGTTCTATTGTACAAAAGGGAAAATTAGCCGCTTGTGCTTTAGCATTTTCTACAAGTGCATTAAATAAAGTTGATTTTCCAACATTTGGTAATCCAATAATACCTGCTTTTAACATTTGAAAAAATTTATGGAGAAATTATCAAGAAAACATCTTCTAGTAATATAGTATTTACTTAACCAATCTTGGATAAGTTAATTATAATCGTCTTGATTATTTATTTAGTTTCTAAATATTATCTACTCCTGTTTTTCAAAAGATATGCTTGATTTAATAAAAAAAAATATAAATGTAAGAAGTGGAATTATATTGCTTTCTCTAGCTATATTTTTTGTTTTTATAACCAATTCCTTCAAAAAAAATAAGTCAAAAGATATTTCTGATTTTGTCGTTCAAGTAGAAAAAGGAATCCTCTCAGATTCAATTAATACTAGTGGTGAAGTAAAAGCAATAAGGACAAGCAATATTGGGCCTCGGAAGCAAGGCGTAATAAAAGAAATCAAAGTAGATGAGGGAGATCTTGTAAACAAAGATCAGGTTTTAGCTTCTCTTGATGATGAAGACTTTATCTATAAAATTGAAGAACTTGAATTAAATGTAGAAAAACAAAAATCTGAATTTTTAAGAAGGGAATATTTATATCAAGAAGGTGCGGTAAGTAAAGAAGACTATGAAAGTTATAAAAATAACTACAACATTAGTAGCGCCAAACTTAATGATGCAAAAGCTGAAAAAAGTTTCTATCTAATTAAAGCTCCTTATGGAGGAAAGATAACTGCAAAATATGCTGAGATAGGATCTTATGTCACACCAAGTACAAACTTAAGTTCAGACTCAAAAACCAAAAACTTTATTTTTGAACTATCAGAGGGCCTAGAAATTGTTGCTAAAGTTCCTGAGAGTGACATTGGCAGAATAAAAATAGGTCAAGAAGCCTCAGTAAGAATCGAGGCTTATCCCTCAAAAAAATATAGTGCCATAGTAAAAAAAATAGCTACAAGAGCTGTAAAAGATAATAACGTAACATCATTTGAAGTAACTTTAAATTTTAAAGATATTTCTGAAGAAATTAAAATAGGAATGACTGCTGATCTTGAATTTAGAGTCGAAGGTAATGAAGAAAAAATCTTAGTGCCAACAGTTTCTATTGTCACTGAAAAAGGTGAAAAGGGAATTTTGAAAGTCGATAAAAACAATTCTCCCAAATTTGAAAAAATTGAAATTGGTATTAGTAGTGGAAGTAAAACATCAGTTATTGATGGATTAGAAGCTGGCGAGCAAATCTTTATTGATATTCCCCCTTGGGCTAAGAAAAGAAAATGAGTTTAAAATCAGAAAACTCTAAAAAACCAATTTTACTTTTAGTCGATGGCCACTCACTTGCTTTTAGAAGCTTCTATGCATTTAGCAAAGGTATTGATGGAGGTTTAACTACTAAAGAGGGATTCCCAACAAGTGTCACATATGGATTTCTAAAAAGCCTTCTGGATAATTGCAAAAATATAAGTCCTGAGGGTGTTTGTATTACTTTTGATACAGAAAAACCTACTTTTAGGCATGAATTAGATCCGAATTATAAGGCTAATAGAGATGTAGCACCTGACGTTTTTTTTCAGGATATTGAACAACTAGAAATCATTTTAGAAGAAAGCCTTAATTTACCAATTTTTAAATCTCCAGGATACGAAGCAGATGATCTCCTTGGCACAATTGCAAATGATGCTTCTTCTAAAGGATGGTGCGTGAATATTCTTTCTGGGGATCGGGACTTATTTCAATTAGTAGATGATCAAAAAGATATTTATGTACTTTATATGGGTGGTGGTCCATATGCAAAAAGTGGTAAACCAACTCTTATGAATGAAAATGGAGTTAAAGAAAAATTAGGTGTTGCGCCAGAAAGAGTAGTTGATCTTAAAGCTCTAACTGGGGATAGTTCTGATAATATTCCTGGTATTAAAGGGGTCGGTCCAAAAACTGCAATTAATCTACTAAAAGAAAACGATACACTTGATGGGATATATCAAACTTTAGACAAGATTCAGGAGAAAAATGATAAAAAATATAAAGGATTCATCAAAGGTTCGGTTATAGAAAAGCTCAGAAACGATAAGCATAACGCTTTTCTTTCTAGGGATTTAGCAAAAATAAATACTGAAGTACCTTTGATATTAAGTGATAGTTATGAATTAAAAAATATAAACCAAGAACTTCTCTCAGAGTCACTACAAAAACTTGAATTATCAACACTACTTCGGCAAATTGATATTTTCAATTCAACTTTTAGTAAAGGTGGTTTTGACAAAAATAACGTGACTAAAGAGGAGGAGAAACATCCAAAGGTCTCTAATAAAATCGAATTAGAAAATAGTGAAAATAAAATCCCTAAAATCAAAGTAAATGTTGTAAATGATTTTGAATTACTTGATAAATTAATTCAAAGATTAGAAAAGACCAATGAGATAGTTTCTTTAGATACAGAGACTAATAGTTTAAATCCAATCGATGCGGAACTTGTTGGGATAGGACTATGTCTCGGAGAAGAAACTGATGATTTATTTTATATACCTCTTGGTCATCAAACAAAAAAAGAGACCCAAAATCAATTATCGATTGAAGATGTTTTCTCAAAACTAAGAACTTGGATAGAAGATCCAAAAAAGGAAAAAGCACTCCAAAATTCTAAATTTGACAGGCAAATATTTTTTAATCACGGACTTGATCTTAAAGGCGTAACCTTTGACACCTTATTAGCAGACTATCTTCTAAATAATCAGGAGAAGCATGGGTTGAGTGAAATTAGTTTTAGATTATTTGGATTTAAGCCTCCTTCATTTAAGGAAACAGTTGGAAAAAACAAAGACTTTTCATTTGTTGATATTGATGAAGCCAGTATTTACTGCGGTTATGATGTATTTCTAACTTTTAAAATTGTCAAAATTTTTAAAGAAAGATTTTCAACAGAAAATGAATTAATCAAATTGTTCGAAGAAATAGAGCTACCCTTAGAGCCGGTATTGTCTCAAATGGAAATGAATGGAATAACCATCGACACTCCTTATTTAGATAAACTCTCAAAAGAACTAAAAAGTACCTTAGAAGATATTGAGAGTAAAGTTTATGAATTAGGAGGTGAGTTTTTTAATCTATCTTCACCAAAACAACTTGGTGATATCTTGTTTGAAAAATTAAATTTGGATAAGAAAAAATCACGGAAAACAAAAACAGGATGGAGTACAGATGCAGTAGTTCTTGACCGATTAGTCGACGAACATGAAATAATCCAACATTTAATAAAACACAGAACTCTTAGCAAATTACTTAGCACCTATATTGATGCTCTTCCAAATCTTATCAACGAAAAGACAGGAAGAGTTCATACAAACTTTAATCAAGCGGCCACAGCGACTGGGAGACTAAGTAGTAGCAATCCTAATCTTCAAAATATCCCGGTTAGGACTGAATTTAGTAGGAGAATAAGAAAAGCATTTTTGCCTGAAAAAAATTGGAAACTTTTATCAGCTGATTATTCTCAGATCGAATTAAGAATACTTGCTCACTTAGCGGATGAAGAAATACTAATTAATGCGTTTCATAAAAATGATGATATTCATTCTTTAACTGCAAGATTAATTTTCGAGAAAGAAAAAATTTCTTCTGATGAGAGGAGAGTTGGGAAAACAATAAATTTCGGAGTTATCTATGGTATGGGAATTAAAAAGTTTGCACGTTCTACAGGAGTAAGTACTCCAGAAGCAAAAGAATTCCTAATAAAATACAAAGAAAGATATTCAAAAATTTTCAAATTTCTTGAACTTCAAGAAAGGCTTGCCTTATCAAAAGGTTATGTAAAAACAATTTTTGGTAGAAAGAGAGTATTTAAGTTTGATAAAAATGGACTTGGAAGACTAATAGGAAAAGATCCTTATGAAATTGACTTGCAATCCGCAAGAAGAGCAGGCATGGAAGCACAGTCACTAAGAGCCGCAGCCAATGCTCCAATTCAGGGTTCAAGTGCAGATATTATTAAAATTGCAATGGTTCAACTAAATAAAAAATTCATAGAAATGAATGTTCCAGCAAAAATGCTTTTACAAGTACATGATGAATTATTGTTTGAAGTTGAACAAGATTCTTTGGAAATTACGACGAAATTAGTAAAGAAGACTATGGAAGATTGTGTAAAATTAAATGTGCCTCTTTTAGTTGATATTGGAATTGGAGACAATTGGATGGAGACAAAATAAACCTTATGAAATACTTATTTTAAGATGATCAAACTTTTTAATACTTTAAGCAAAAAAGTTGAGGTTTTTAAGCCTATTAATGATGTAGTAAAAATTTATTGTTGTGGGGTAACTGTTTATGATTTATGTCATCTCGGTCATGCAAGAAGTTATATCGCTTGGGATGTATTGAGAAGATTTTTAATTTACAGCGATTTCAAAGTGAAGTATGTTCAAAATTTTACAGATATTGATGACAAGATCTTAAAAAGAGCGAAAGAAGAAAGCAGTTCAATGAAGGAAGTTTCTGAAAAGAATATCATTGAATTTCATAAAGATATGGATTCTTTAGGGATAATGCGTCCGGATAGCATGCCAAGAGCAACGAATCATATATGCAATATCTGCTCCTTCATAACAATTCTTGAGGACAAAGGTTATGCATACTCTAGGGATGGAGACGTTTATTATTCTGTTCTCAAAAATAAAAATTATGGAAAGCTAAGTAATCAAAATTTACAACAACAAAATATCAATCAGCAAGGAAGAATGGTTAATGAGGAAAATAGTAAAAAACTCAATCCGCAAGATTTTGCGCTATGGAAAAAAGCCAAAGATAATGAACCATTTTTTGATTCGCCCTGGGGTAAAGGTAGGCCAGGATGGCATATTGAATGTTCGGCGATGGTTAAAGATGAATTAGGAGATACTATCGATATCCATTTAGGTGGTTCTGATTTGATTTTTCCACATCATGAGAATGAAATCGCCCAATCAGAAGCAGCCAATGGCAAAAAGCTAGCGAACTATTGGTTACACAATGGGATGGTCAATGTAAATGGACAAAAGATGAGTAAATCCCTTAAAAATTTTACAACTATCAGAGAACTAATTAAGTCAGGTATAAGCCCTATGACTTTGCGATATTTTATTATGACAGTGAATTATAGAAAACCACTTGATTTTACTGAAGAAGCTTTAAGGAGTGCTTCAGAAGCTTGGAAAAATATTAATGTAGCCCTTTCTTTTATGGATCTTACAAAAGGTGTTTTTAGATCTATTGATAAAGATGAATCTATAGAAGAAGAATATAAAGAGAAAATAAGTTTTGAATTATCTCAAAAAAAGCTTAAATTTTCTGAGGCTCTGGGAAATGACCTCAATACAGCAGGTGCTATTGCAATTATTTATGATTTAGCGAAACCATTAAAAAACTTTTTAAACCAATTTCAAAGGGTTGAAGGTTTTAAAATAGACCTAAATCAAAAATTCTTTCTACTTGAAAATTTTAAAACTCTTGAAAAGTTGACTGAGGTACTTGGTCTTAAAAAAGAAGTTTTAGTAAAAGAAAGTAAGATAAAAGAAGAAGAGATATCATCTCTTATTAATGAAAGATTGAAAGCAAAAATGGAAAAGAATTTTGCGAAGGCCGATGAAATAAGAAATTTGTTAAAAGAAAAAGGTATTGAACTTATTGATCAATCAAAGGAAATAACAACATGGATAAGGGTCTAAATTTTAAGAAAAAAACCAATTTGAAATTTTTGTTTTTTAAATACACCTTTAAATGGGAAGATATTAAAAATATCAGAGAAAATTGAAATACATTACTGTGCTCGGCTCTACTGGTTCAATAGGGACTCAAACTCTCGAAATAGCTAGTGAGCAGCCTGATAAGTTTAAAGCCGTAGCTCTTTCTGCAGGAAGAAATATTAATTTATTAACTGAACAAGTTAAAACACATAAACCAGAAGTAGTTGCAATTGAGGATGAAAGTCTTATAGAAGATTTAAAAGATAATATTAATAACTTAGATTTGGATGATGCTCCCTTGGTTTTAGGTGGGAAGCAGGGGATTAACGCAGTTGCAGCATGGGATAAGGCAGATACTGTGATAACAGGGATAGTAGGCTGTGCAGGCCTAATTCCAACAATGTCAGCAATTAATGCGGGAAAAAATATTGCACTTGCTAATAAAGAAACTTTAATTGCGGCAGGACCAATTGTTATTCCTGCATTAAAGAAAAATAATAGTAGGCTTTTACCTGCTGATTCAGAACACTCTGCTATCTTTCAATGTCTACAAGGATTACCTAATTATGAAAATGCAGATTTTTCAACAGGAGATATGCCTAAAGGTTTAAAAGCCATACACTTAACAGCTTCTGGTGGTGCTTTCAGAGATTGGGCCGTTGAGGATTTAAAGCATGTCACAGTGGAAGATGCAACTTCACATCCTAATTGGGATATGGGGAAAAAAATAACTGTAGATTCTGCAACTCTTATGAATAAAGGATTAGAAGTTATAGAAGCACATTATTTATTTGGGACCTCTTACGAAAATATCGAAATAGTTATCCACCCTCAAAGTATTATTCATTCAATGATTGAGATGGAAGATTCTTCAGTATTAGCTCAATTAGGATGGCCAGATATGAAACTACCCATTTTATATGCGATGAGTTGGCCTGAAAGATTTAAAACACATTGGAAAAGATTAAACCTAAGTGAAATTGGAAAATTAACTTTTAAAGAACCAGATGAGTTTAAATATCCATGCATGGGACTTGCTTATGCTGCAGGAAAATCTTCTGGGACTATGCCTGCAGTCTTAAATGCTGCTAATGAAATGGCTGTTGAACAATTCCTCAAAGAAAAAATTTCTTTTCAAGAAATTCCAACATTTATAAGTAAAGCTTGTGAATCACATATGGAGAATTTGAATTTGAGTCCCGAATTGGAGGATATTCTTGAAGTGGACAATTGGGCCAGACTTTTTGTTAAGCAAGAAATTAAAAAAGGGAAAAAATACGTAAGTATTGGATAAAAGTGAATATAAAAAAACATCTTCTACTATGCGCAACACCCACAAAACAGAAATGCTTTAAAGGCAATGAAGGTCAAAAAGCATGGGAATGTCTGAAAAAGACTTTAAAAAAATTTGAGAATGATCCCTCTACAAAAAACATTCATATATTAAGATCAAAAGCTGACTGTTTAAGGATATGTAAGAACGGCCCAATTCTTCTTATTTGGCCTGATGGTATTTGGTATGAGAAAGTTTCTCCAGAAAAAATTTCTGAAATTTTTACCTCTCATATTATTAACGGTAAGCCAATAGAAAAATGGATTTTCAAAAAAACACCATTTCTAAATAGTCCTAGATACTCATAAACCAGTTCTTTACGACTTCGTCTGACCAGCAGCCATTAATCGAATGAAAACCATTATGACCTCCTTTTTCAGTTATAAAAATAGTGAATTTATCAATAGATTCTTTTCTTAAATTCAAAGTATCCTTATATGGAACCCAGGGATCATCCTTGGAATGAATAAAAAGCATTGGAGGTAATTTTTTTATTGAATTTTGGATTCTAAATATTGGAGAAGCTTTAATATAATAATCCTCTAAAGAATTAAAACCCCAACTAGGAGCTGTAAATTTCTGATCAAATTCTCTTATACTTTTTAAATTTCTAATTTTTATTCTTAATTTCTCGTTATCAAGGAGTTTGCCTTCATCATTAAATCCGTCCCATAACTGATTTTTTAAGCGGTGGAGTAACCATTTTTGATAGATAGAATTTCTAGGTTTTTCAATACAGAGACTGCATGAAGATAAATCTAAAGGGGTACTCACACAGGCAAGGCCATCTAAAAGTTTTTCTCCTTTGATTCCATCGTAATCTAGGCAGGCATTTAAAAGAATTGTTCCGCCTAAGGATAATCCAACTCCGTAAATTGGAAGATTATTATTCCTTTTCATTAGATCTTTGAACTCTAAATTAATTAATTTTTTAAAATAATTAATTGCTGAAATAACATCACTGGAGCATCTAGCACAATAATTTCCTTTAGCTAAATATCTCGCCGATCCAGATCCTCTTAGATTTAATTTAAGAACTCCAAAACCATTATTTGCTAATTTCCTAGATATTCTTCTTAAACCAAACCGTTTAGTTGAGCCCCCTAAACCATGTGTAAGGATTACAAAAGCCCTAAGTGAGTTTAAGTTTTCAGGTAATTCTAAAAAACCTAAAAGATAATCACATTCAAATTTTTTAGAAAGAATTTTATTAATCGGAAAGAATATTTTTTTATTTTTTTTTGATTTACCAAAATCAATAACAAAAGTATCTCTCAAAGTTTGTAAGTCTCCACCTATCCAAGGTAAGACTTCTCGAAATGGCTTATTTTTTACGTAATCTGAAAAACTAAAAGATATACTATTATTTCTCCCCAACTCCAAGATCCTTTAATTCTCCAATCAAATCATTAAGTACCTTTTTTGCATCACCAAAGACCATTGAGGTATTTGGTAGATCAAATAAATCATTTTTTATTCCGGAGTAACCTGCGCTCATACCACGTTTAATTACAAATACCGTTCTTGCTTCCTGCACATCAAGTACTGGCATGCCATATAAAGGAGAAGAGCTATCATTTTTAGCTTGAGGATTAACCACATCATTTGCTCCTAAAACTAAAACAACATCCGTTGCTGGAAAATCAGGATTTACAACGTCCATCTCTTTAAGTTGTTCGTAAGGAACATCTGCTTCTGCTAAAAGTACATTCATATGTCCAGGCATCCTCCCTGCTACAGGATGAATTGCGTAAACAACTTCAATACCATTTTGCTCTAGTTTTTTTGTCACTTCCCTTAAAGTATGTTGAGCTTGAGCTACTGCCAGACCATAACCAGGAACAATAATTACCTTGTTGGCTGCCTCTAAAGTCAATGCGCATTCTTCAACACTGCAAGAAGTTATATTTGTATATTCTCCTGAACCAGAAGAGGCTGTACTTTGTGCCGATAAAGATCCTCCAAAAAGAACTGAGACCAATGATCTATTCATACCCTTGCACATTACTTGAGTAAGTATTAGACCTGCCGCTCCAACCATTGCTCCTGATACTATCAAAAGCTGACTATCTACAACAAAACCTGCTGCTGCTGCTGCAATCCCTGAATAGCTATTTAATAAAGATATGACGACTGGCATATCAGCTCCACCAATTGGCAAAGTAACTCCAATACCTAATAAAGAAGAAACTATAACTAAAAGCCAAATAGAACTTGTATTGCCGTTTATCAAATCAAAAAAGGCTATCAAGGAAGCAACTGCAAAAACAATATTTACAAAATGTCTAACTTTGCTCTGAGTCCATCCTGGAGTTGACAACCAACCCTGTAACTTTGCCATCGCCACAATTGAACCTGTGAAAGTTATGGCACCAACAAATATAGAAACAGATATTGAAACTTCGTTAATCAGTGACTTAAAAAAATCAAGATTTTCTACACTATTAGAAATAGGAAAAATAGCTACTCCTAAGGCCACCAAAAGTGATGACATTCCTCCACAACCATTGAACAATGCCACTGTTTCAGGCATGGAGGTCATAGGTACTTTTTTTGCAAGAATTGCTCCGAATAAACTACCTATTATTGATCCAATTATTATCCAAATCCAAGACTGAATTGCAATTCCAGAAGTGCCTAAATAATAAGAAAGTAATCCTACTACTGATAGCGACATTGCAAATGCAGCTAATCTATTGGCATCCCTTGCTGATTTTACTTTTGACAATCCTTTTATTCCCAAAGCCAGTAAAAGTACTGCTAGAAGGTCAATAACAAATTTAATGATTACAGGTAGATTCATTTTAATAATTACTTCTTATTTGATGGTTTACGACTAAACATCGCGAGCATTCGATCAGTTACAAAGAAACCTCCTACAACGTTGAAAAGAGCAAATCCAAGAGAAACTGAACCAATGATTAAAAGTGGTATGTTACCTTCTGCTTTTACAATTAAAGTCAAGGCTGCAAGCATTGTTATTCCCGAAATTGCATTTGCTCCACTCATTAAAGGTGTGTGAAGAGTAGGAGGAACTTTTCCAATTAACTCGAGGCCTAATAAACTACCAAGTAAAAGAACCCAAAGAAGATTTATAAAAGACATAATTTTAAAACCTCAATTTTCAAAAACTTTATTTTGAAGAACAACTCCTTCATCGCTTAATAAACATCCAGAAATGAGTTCATCCTCTTTATCTAATTTAATTAGACCATCTTTTATAAATGGTGTAATCAAAGATGTTAAGTTTTTAGCATAAAGTGAACTTGCATCATAAGGAACTGAAGAGGGTAATTCCCCCGCTCCTATAAGTTTTACCCCATCTTTGATAATAGTTTCATTTGATTTTGTTCCTTCGCAGTTCCCTCCCTGAGAAACTGCTAAATCAATAACTACTGCTCCTGACCTCATTTTTTTAATCATGGGTGAGTCTATTAAAACTGGGGCCTTTTTACCTAGAACTTGCGCAGTACATATAGCAACATCAGCTTCAGATAAATATTTAGTTAAAGTTGCCTTCTGTTTTGAGAGGAATTCGGGTGTTACAGCTTTTGCATAACCACCTGCCTCTCCTGGCTTTTCCTCAACTTCAGGAAGTTCTATAAATCTTGCTCCGAGGGACTCTACTTGTTCTTTAACAGCAGGTCTAATATCAGATACAAATACTATTGCTCCAAGTCTTTTTGCTGTCGCAACTGCCTGTAATCCTGCAACGCCTCCACCAAGAACCACTACTTTGGCAGGTTGAACTGTCCCAGCTGCAGTCATAAGCATTGGAAAATATCTATCTAACTCACTTGCAGCCAAAAGAACTGCTTTATATCCAGCAATATTAGCCTGTGAAGAAAGAACATCAGAAGATTGAGCTCTACTGATCCTCGGAAGCAACTCTAGTGATAAAGCTGATATTTTATTACTATTTATAATCCTTAGAAGCTCCTTATTGCCATAAGGGTTAAGAAGTCCGAGAAGAACAGCGCCTTTCTTTAACTTAGTTAAATTATCCTCTGATGGAGTTTGAACACAAAATATTAAGTCCGCTTCACCCCAAATTTTTTGATCTAAGTTGTTTATTATTGTTCCGCCCGATTTTTCATATGATAAGTCACTAAATCCTGATAATTTCCCTGCTGAACTTTCAATATAAACATCACATCCAAGACTTTTTAATTTCTTTACCGCTTCTGGTGTAGCTGAAACTCTCCTTTCACCAGAGCTTGTTTCGGAAGGAATAAGTATCTTTGTCAATTTATTTATTTTTTTAACATACTAAATATAAATTGAAGAAAGTCAAAAGTCTTGGATTTTTGTTAAAAATATATTTTCTTTTCTATAAAAAATAGCTATCTAGAATATATAAGTACTAAATAATCTAATGAGTATAAAAGCAATCGAATGTCCTGATGGAGTATGCCATAGTCATCATGGTGGTCATGCTGTTCCAAGGCAAACTATGCAGAAAAATCTAGAAAAGCATGGTAAAGACTGGTGCGAGAAATTAGCAGAGAGAATTTATGAAATGTCAGTTGATACTTATTCACAGACAGTCATGCCCAGTCTCCACTCGGCAGGTTGGCAAAGAAGACATTTAGATTGGGAATTTAAGCTGGCAGAAAATGATTCTGAACCTGATGAAGCTCTTGTTGAAGGAATTATTAATGCCACAGAAAGTTTTCTAAGGAGTAGTGAGGTTCATAGATTATTTATTCAAGAATTAGTTCAGGGCACATTCGAGGAAGCAAATGATAAAAAAATAATTTCTAAAGCAATAAAATCTATCATTGAAGAAGAAATTGTTAGTTCACTAAGAGAAAAGAAAGAAACTCTTTTAAAGAAAATATCCGCAAAATTAATATCAGAAGAAAAAGTTAGCGAGGAACTTGCAATAAATTCAGCTAAAGAGGGTTTTGAGGAAGTTGAAAGGTTACTTGCAAACCACAGCGAGGCAGTCTAACTCTAATTCTTTATATTTTATTTATAATTCCCCCAAAATTTGGCTCAAATATAAATTAAAGATTAAATTATTGTTTGGAAGTACAAAGTTGTAACTTATTAGACAATACATAGGTTCTCTCATGTGTTTATCTATATACAAATTAAATCTTTCAATGGACAATTTCATTAGAAAAAGAATCGACATAGCGACCTGTTGGGCAACCAATAGAATTTCTGCAATGGACACTTTAGAAAGGTATGAAGACAGTTATGCAATCGCAGAAGAATTTAGAGAGTGGATATTACATATTGGAGAAAAGAACGAAAATTTAAAAGATTCTGTTTTAAATTTCCCCAAGGAATTAAAAAAGTTATTAGACCATAAATTCAACGATTAAGTAATAAATCTATCAAGTGAAATCCGCCCTACATTATTTGGGTTAGTTTATTATTATTAATATTGAAATTAGCAAATAAATGGAAAATAAAGAGAAGATTTCAAACATAGAAAATGTTGTAATTATAGGTTCGGGACCTGCAGGTTACACCGCTGCAATATATGCCGCACGAGCAAATCTTCAACCATTACTTGTAACAGGATTTAATTCTGGTGGAATTCCTGGTGGGCAATTAATGACTACAACATTTGTTGAAAATTATCCAGGTTTCCCAGATGGAGTACTGGGTCCTGAATTGATGGATCTAATGAAGGCTCAAGCAGAAAGGTGGGGTACGAATTTATACGAAAGTGATGTTTTATCAATAAATACTGATTTACATCCCTTCGAATTAAAAACTTTAGAAGGAACTATAAAATCCAACTCAATTATTATTGCAACTGGAGCAAGTGCAAATAGATTAGGCGTTATAAATGAAGATAAATTTTGGAGTAAAGGAATAAGTGCTTGTGCAATTTGTGATGGAGCCACCCCACAATTTAGAGATGAAGAATTAGCTGTTATTGGAGGGGGCGACTCTGCATGTGAAGAAGCAGCATATCTCACAAAGTATGGAAGCAAAGTACATTTGATTGTTCGATCAGAAAAATTAAGGGCTAGCGCAGCAATGGTTGATAGAGTAAAAGCTAATCCAAAGATAGAAATACATTGGAATACAAAAGTTGATAAAGCGGATGGTACTGAATGGCTTGAGAGAATAGAAACTATTAACTCTCAAGAAGGTAAAGGGGAAATCAATATAAAAGGTCTTTTTTATGCGATAGGGCACACACCTAATACGAAATTCTTGGGCAACAAAATTGATTTAGATAATAAAGGCTATATTGCTTGCAAATCAGGAAGGCCAGAAACATCTATTGAAGGCATCTTCGCAGCAGGTGATGTTGTTGATTCTGAGTGGAGACAAGGAGTTACCGCTGCAGGAACTGGATGTATGGCAGCATTAGCTACCGAAAGATGGTTAGCCGAGAAAAACTTAGCAAATACTATAGTCAGAAAAACTCCCGAGCCAGAAAAGAAACTTAATTCATCAGATTTTAATGAGGAAGAAGTTAATGAAGATACTTTCGATTCAAATTCTGAATGGCAAAAAGGCAGTTATGCATTGAGGAAACTTTATCACGAAAGCAAAAAACCTATCTTAGTAATTTTTAGTTCCCCAAGCTGCGGCCCATGTCATGTTTTGAAACCTCAGTTAAAAAGAGTAATTAAGGAACTTAATGGTGCAGTTCTTGGCGTTGAAATAGATATTGATAAAGATCAAGACATTGCAAAACAAGCTGGTATTAACGGCACGCCAACGGTTCAACTCTTTAAAGAAAAGCTTTTAAAAAAACAATGGCAAGGAGTCAAGCAAAGAAGTGAGTTCAAAGATGCTATAAAAAATATCCTCTAAAGAAACTTTTTACTTATTATTCCTTTTAGGATTATTTTTATTAGTTGTTGGTCTAGCATTTCCTGCGTTTCTTTCTCTATAAGTTATCCTCCCCCTAGAAAGATCATAAGGACTTATCTCAACTAAAACTTTATCTCCAGCTAATAATTTAATTCTAAATTTAGTCAATTTTCCTGCGGCTCTGCATAAACATTGATGTCCTTCAGGTTGTTCTAAGGTAACCAAATAAAATCCATTCCCCTGCTCTTTTTCTATTACACCTGAAGTTTCAATCATTAAATAATCTTTTACTAAGTACATATTATCAGAAAAAGATTGGCCAAAATTAATTTAAAAAAAATTACATACGTAAAAATATGCAATTCAATTCAAATTGAAAATTTAATTTCATTAATTATTTGAAGTTGTCCATAGTAAAAATTTGCTTTCGCAATTTTTTCAGAATCTTCTATTTGATCAAAAAAAACAAACCCCAGGCTTTCCCATAATGAAGATCCGCAAACATTATTCAATTCATTTTTTGCTTCTTTTGCAAAATTATCTAGTTTTCGTTCAAGGTTTTTAGACTTAGAAACAGACATAGGTCAAAAATGTTTAATATAGTACAAATATACTATATGGCTCTAAAATTGCAATATTAAAAAGGTAATCTCTTTTTTTCTTCAATATTAAGATCTGCTTCCATTTCCCTTAATCTTTTAAGTATTTGTTGATAGTACTCCTTTATATAACTCTCTAGTGAGGTCATATCCTCTTTTTTAAGTTCCAATATTTCGTACGTTTTGCTCATGTCTGCATCTAATGATTCACCACTACTAGTTACTTCAGCAAAAGCCAATCGCTCAGCAACATTAAGAGAATCTTGGAAAAAGGAAACTACTTTTTGAGTGACACTAATAAGGAAGGGGGAAACTCTAAAAATTTTCGCCTTTTTTTCACTAAATTTTTCACATAAAGATATAACTTCATTTGAATCCCATGCTTTGGGGCCTACTAATGGCAATGATGTTCTGTGAGTTTTTGGATTATTTACTGCTGCTACAACAACTTTCGCCATATCTTGAGTATTCATATAAGCAATTTTAGTTGGAGTCCCACTCATCCACACTGCTTGACTATCCAAGATTGGGATTGCGAATTGACCAATAACTCCTTGCATAAAAGCTGCACATTTGAAGATTGTATAGTCTAAATCAGATTTTTCAAGAAGTTTTTCAGTACAAAATTTAATGTCCATTAAAGGAACATTTCTAAACTTTTCTGTTAAGAGGATAGAGAGGAATATTACCCTTTTTACGTTTAAAGATTCGCAAGCATTGAATAAGTTAAGTTTTCCATCCCAATCAATTTCATAAATACTTTTAGGATCATCTGGCCTACTAGTCGCTGCATCAATAACTACTTCAATATCTTGCAATGCATATTCGATATCAGAAGAATTTAATAAATTTCCTTTTGTTAGCTCACAACCCCATTCTTGTAGAAAGGAAGCTTTTCTTGGATTTCTTACAAAGCATCTTACTACGTGTCCCTCTTCTATAGCTTGCTTTGCTATTTGTCTACCAAGTGTTCCTGTTGCTCCTACTAAAAGAATCTTCATACTTAAGATTTACTTAACTTTAAGACCATAACTCAAATTGTAATGTATCCGTGAGAATCAGTCTCCCTGAAACTTTAATAACAAAGCACCACCAACTAATCCTATTGGTATAAGTATCCAAAAAACTGCTGCAATACTAAAAATTTCTTTAGCCATAGTAAAATTTAATGATTACTATAATTTACATTCAAAATACATTTATTTGTTAAAAATGTAGATAATTCAAATATCTTGAAAATTTTTTAATACATGAATAATAATTTTAAAAAAAAAATAAACATTCCTAATTACTGGAATTGGAATGGTTTTAAAATTTGTTGGAGTGTTACAGGCGAAGAAAATGAGATTCCAATTATCTTTCTCCATGGATTTGGAGCAAGTCGAAAACATTGGAGAAACAATTTAGAGTATTTTGCGAAAAAGAATTTTGCCTCTTATTCTTTGGATTTAATAGGATTTGGGGATTCAGATCAGCCTGGGATTAGACAAATTGGAAAATTAAATAATGAGATTTGGTGTGATCAAGTGAAAGACTTTATTGCACAGGTAATAAGACCAAAGAATTCTGGGAAAGTAATTCTTATTGGCAATTCCCTTGGATCACTAGTTGCTTTAACATGTGCTGTTTCATTAGAGGAGCAGATTGCAACAGTTATTGCATCGCCTTTGCCAGATCAAATTCAAGAAAATAAAAAGTCCATAACAAAAAAATCATCATTTAAGAAATTTCAAGATAAATTCATAAGAATATTTTTTTTGTTTTTCCCTTTGGAGATTATTTTATTTTTAATAACTAAATTAGGGGTTATTAAACTGGGACTAAATTCTGCCTATTTCAAAAAAGATAATATTGATCGCGAACTAATAGATTTGGTAACAAAACCAGTTTTAAGGAGATCTTCAGCTAGATCATTAAGAGCAATGTGTATTGGAATGTCTTCTAGAGATGAAAAATTTAAAGCTTCTCACCTTTTAAGAAAACTTAGCGCCTCAAAAAAAGTTCCTTTTTTATTGATTTGGGGCGAAAAAGATAATTTCATACCTTTGTTTGTTGGTAAAAAGATTGCAAATTTCCATAGATGGGTAAAATTAAAAATAGTATCCAATTCAGGGCATTGCATCCATGATGAAGACCCTTCAGTATTCAATAGAATTTCTTATGAATGGATTAGAGATTTAAAAACCTTTTAAAACATGAAACATACATTATCAGTTCTTGTAGAAGATGAATCTGGAGCATTGAGTAGAATCTCAGGTCTCTTCGCTAGAAGGGGATTCAACATAGATAGCCTTGCAGTAGGGCCTGCAGAATCTAAAGGGATTTCAAGGTTAACAATGGTGGTAGAGGGTGATGATGAAACTCTTCAACAAATGACTAAGCAACTTAATAAGTTATTTAATGTCCTGGGAGTTGTAGATTTTACTAATCTCGCAGCTGTTGAAAGGGAATTGATGTTACTAAAAGTTTCATCGAAAGAAGATACTAGGAGTAATATCCTTGATATAGTACAGATTTTCCGTGCAAAAGTTGTTGATGTATCTGATATGGCCTTAACTCTCGAGGTAGTTGGAGATCCTGGGAAGTTAGTTGCTCTAGAGAAATTACTCGAGCCATACGGCATCCTTGAAATAGCAAGGACTGGTAAGGTAGCTCTTAAACGCTCTTCAGGAGTTAATACAGAAATGTTGAAAATAAATAAATATTCTCTAGAAATTTAATTAGATACCTGAACTGCCTTGATGTAGTCTTCTTTATTGATTTTTTCGAGTACGTCTAATCCTTTAATAATCTTTCCAAAAATCGAATATCTTCCATCTAGTTCTGGGATATTAGTCGTTACAAAAAAAAATTCCGTAGATGAAGACTTATTCTTACCGCTTTTAACCATAGCGATCGATCCACTCTCAAAAGTATTAACTAAATTTTCTGTTTCACTAAGATTTTTTATTTGATAGTTATATCTTGGTTTTATTTCTTCTTTGAATTTTATTTCTAAAGGTATTGTTGGACTTGTCTTATTCAGGTTTAGTTTTCGTTCTATATAAGATTTATTTTCTGGATTAATGCCGCCATGTATAAAACTTATTTGGGGATAATTTATTATTTTATAAAATTTTTGATTTACATAAATATTATTGTTTATGTTTTCCAGAAAATTTGATACTGTTACTGGGTTATCTTTACCAAATAATTTTACCTCAAAATCACCTTTTGAAGTTTTAAAATTAACTACTTTATTACTCTGAATACAACTAAATTTAAGTTTTTGGCAGTAATAATTTGAATCAATCTTATTTTTATAACTACAAGCTTGAACCAAAAACAAAACCTGTATAAAAGATAATGTTTTTAAAAAATATTTTTTTTTTATTTTAGGCCCTCCAAATTAACATCTAAAAATTTAGCTAGACGAGCTCCTTCTTCTTCAACCTGAAGCAGTGGTTTAAGTTCACCTGCTCCGCTTAAGGGGAGAGGTTTTTTTCTACCTTTTAATACTAAAGCAATTCTTCTTCTTGGATTAAATCCCTCACTTATATCCAACTTAACAGACTTAATTTCATCAAAATTTAATTTAACTTCAACATCTTTAAACAATCCCTTTCTTTTTATTTCTACAGATTTTGAGGATTTATCAAAATAATTACTGCCTGAACCAAAGTTTATATAAACCAGATACCACAAGTAAAAATTTAATAAATTAGCTATTAATCCGTATGCTCCCATTATTATTCCTTGAGGGATAAACAACAATGTTGAAGGATTTCCTAAAGGTAATAAATCTCTTCCTGTGTAGCTTGATATAGAGGCCAATAGAAAACCAATACCTCCTATAGTCAACATTCCTCCAATAATATAATTTGAAATTTTTCTTGATCCACCAATTTTTTGTTCGATTTTATCGAAAGACGTGAGGTCTGAATTCATTTTTATCTTTTTTTAGAGCCTAATTCAGATAATTTTACAAACTAAAGGAGTATTCTTACCTATTTTTTAATAAAAAAGTCAGGAAAGCTTTACAAGGCATTTCAGATATACAAATATTTCCCCACATTACTCTCAATCTTTGTTACAGTCACTGCGTATCCCGAAGCTAAAAACGATTTCTCATGACGATCGCAGTTGGTAGCGCCCCACAAAGAGGATGGTTTGATGTCCTCGATGATTGGTTGAAGCGCGACCGCTTTGTATTTATTGGTTGGTCCGGACTACTTCTACTCCCTTGTGCATATCTTGCTATAGGTGGTTGGTTTGTTGGAACAACATTTGTTACCTCTTGGTACACACACGGAGTTGCAAGCTCATACCTTGAAGGTTGTAACTTTTTAACAGCAGCTGTAAGTACCCCTGGTGATGCCATGGGACACAGTCTTCTATTTTTATGGGGTCCTGAAGCCCAAGGTAGCTTCGTAAGATGGCTACAACTTGGTGGTCTTTGGAACTTCGTTGCATTACATGGAGTATTTGGCCTAATTGGTTTTATGCTTCGTCAATTTGAAATTGCAGGCCTTGTTGGAATTAGACCATATAACGCACTTGCTTTTTCAGCTGTAATTGCAGTATTTACAAGTATTTTCCTTATTTATCCTTTAGGACAGCATAGTTGGTTCTTTGCACCTTCATTCGGTGTAGCAGCAATCTTCCGTTACATTCTGTTCATTCAAGGTTTTCACAATATCACGTTAAATCCATTTCATATGATGGGAGTTGCTGGAATTCTTGGTGGTGCTCTACTTTGCGCTATTCATGGAGCTACAGTACAAAATACTTTATATGAAGATACAAGTATTTACACAGATGGCAAAGTTCAAAGTTCAACATTTAGAGCTTTTGACCCAACTCAAGAAGAAGAAACTTATTCATTGATTACAGCGAATAGATTCTGGAGTCAAATCTTCGGTATTGCTTTCTCAAACAAGCGTTTCTTACATTTCTTGATGCTATTTGTACCTGTTATGGGTATGTGGACATCTTCAATAGGTATTGTTGGCTTAGCACTAAACCTAAGAGCTTATGATTTCGTAAGCCAAGAAATTCGTGCAGCAGAAGATCCAGAATTTGAAACTTTCTATACAAAAAATATACTTTTGAACGAAGGTATGAGAGCATGGATGTCTTCTGTGGATCAACCACACGAAAACTTTGTATTCCCTGAGGAGGTTCTTCCACGTGGAAACGCCCTTTAATAATTTATTAAGAGCTCCAAACCAGAGTATTGAGGAAACTGGTTATGCCTGGTATGTGGGTAACGCTAGATTAATCAACTTATCGGGTCGTTTATTAGGAGCTCACATTGCTCACTCTGGACTAATAGTCTTTTGGGCAGGAGCAATGATGCTCTTTGAGGTTAATCATTTTACTTTTGATAAGCCAATGTGGGAGCAAGGCTTAATCTGTATGCCACACGTTGCAATGTTTGGCTATGGAATAGGCCCCGGTGGTGAAGTTACTGATATCATGCCTTTCTTCCAAGCAGGCGTGGTTCACTTGATAGCTTCAGCTGTTCTTGGTTTTGGTGGTATTTACCATTCATTAGCAGGACCTGAAAAACTCGAAGAAGATTTTCCATTTTTCTCCACAGATTGGAGAGATAAAAATCAAATGACAAATATCCTTGGATATCATTTGATTGTTCTAGGTGTAGGCGCACTAGCATGGTCAGTAAACTGGTGTTTTATTGGTGGTGCATATGACACATGGGCACCTGGTGGTGGTGAAGTCAGACTTGTAAACCCAACACTTGATCCAAGAGTTATTCTTGGTTATCTATTCAGATCTCCATGGGGAGGAGCCGGTTCAATAATCGGTGTTAACTCCATTGAAGATATTGTTGGTGGGCATGTTTACGTGGGTATTACTGCAATCATTGGAGGAATATTCCATATCTTTACCAAACCTTTCGGATGGGCAAGAAGAGCATTTATCTGGAATGGTGAAGGACTATTAAGTTACGCTCTTGGTGGAATTTGTGTAGCAAGTTTTATTGCTTCAACGTTCATCTGGTTTAACAACACTGCTTACCCTTCAGAGTTTTATGGCCCAACAAATGCTGAAGCTTCACAGGCTCAAAGCTTTACTTTCCTAGTGAGAGATCAAAGAATTGGAGCTAACGTAGGTTCAACAATGGGACCAACAGGTCTAGGTAAGTATCTCATGAGATCTCCTACTGGTGAAATTATATTTGGTGGTGAAACAATGAGATTTTGGGATTTCAGAGGTCCATGGTTAGAGCCTCTAAGAGGACCTAATGGGTTGAGCCTTGAGAAAATCCAAAATGATATTCAGCCTTGGCAGGTAAGAAGAGCAGCTGAATACATGACTCATGCTCCAAACGCTTCTATTAACTCTGTTGGTGGAATCATTACAGAGCCTAATGCTGTTAACTTCGTTAACTTAAGACAATGGTTAGCTGCAGCTCAATTCTTCCTAGGATGGTTTACATTCATTGGTCATCTTTGGCATGCTGGACGTGCTAGAGCAGCCGCTGCTGGTTTCGAAAAAGGAATCGACAGAAAGAGTGAACCAGCTCTAGAAATGCCTGATTTAGATTAATTTCTATCTCAACTAAAAAAGCCCTATCCTCGGATAGGGTTTTTTTTTGCTCAATTTTATTATCTATATAAATTTTCTCTAAGCCATGGCAAACTTAATCCCATTACATTACTGAAGCAACCCTCTATTTTTTCTATATATTTACCCCCTATGCCTTCTAAGGCAAATCCTCCGGCGCAATATAAAGGTTCATTTGTATCTACATAACTCTTAATTTCCCAATCTTCCAAATTAGAAAAATAAACTCTTGAACTTACTGTTTTTTTTATTATTTCAGTAATTTTTAAAATTTTGGAAGTTGAATCAAAATTCCCAATTATTAGAGTATGACCAGTATGTAAAAATCCAAATTCTCCAGACATTTTTTTCCATCTATTAAATGCTTCCTCTTTATTAGATGGTTTTCCATAAGCTTCTCCTTTAAATTCAAAAATTGAATCGCACCCAAGTATTTCCAAAGGTCCATAATTAAATTCTTCGGGCAATGATATGTTTTGAATATTTTCAGATATATTATTAGCCTTTTGAAAAGATAATTCCAAAGCTAAATTAAATATATTTTTCTCTTGAATAGTAGTTTCATCAAAGTCACTTGATATTTGGATAAATTCGATTTGACAATTTTCTAGTAATTTCTTTCTAGATTGAGAAGCAGAGGCTAGAATTAACACAAATTTTTTATCAAATTATAATTCAATTTAATAATTAATAAATTTTAAAATTAATATAAATTACTAATGGAATTAGAAGCAAAATTACATGAAATAAAGAGACCAATAATGGTCCTAGGCACTTCCAGTGGAGCAGGGAAATCATTAACGGTTACTGCTATTTGCAGAATTCTTAAAAATTTAGGAGAAAAACCAATACCTTTTAAAGGGCAAAATATGAGTAACAATGCTTGGGTTGATTGGGAAGGTGGAGAAATGGCATATTCACAAGCACTTCAAGCTTTTGCTTGTGGTATTAATCCCTCTTCAGAGATGAATCCCATTTTATTAAAACCACAAGGAAACTCAATAAGCGAGGTTATTCACCTTGGCAAAAGCATAGGGACCACAACCGCACAAAATTACTACAAAGATTGGTTTATTCCAGGCTGGGAAGTAATTAAAAAAAGTTTAAAGTCTATTTACAAACGGAATCCGAATTGCCGTTTAATTATCGAAGGGGCAGGAAGTCCAGTAGAGATGAATTTGATTCATAGAGATCTGACTAATTTAAGAGTTGCTAAATATTTAAATGCAAATTGCATTTTGGTTACTGATATTGAAAGGGGAGGTGTATTTGCACAAATAATAGGGACTCTAGAATTAATGAAGCCTGAAGAAAAAAAGCTTATTAAGGGAATTATTATAAATAGATTCAGAGGAGACCTTTCATTATTTGAAGATGGGAAAAAATGGATAGAGAATAAGACTCAAATCCCTGTTATTGGAATCATTCCATGGTTAAATGATTCATTCCCTCCAGAGGATTCTTTAGATTTAATAGAAAAAAAATCACTTTCTAAAAATCCTGAAATCAAAGTTGGGATTATAAAATTACCATCTATTAGTAACTTCTCGGATTTTGATCCACTAGAAAATGAAGAAACAATATTACTTGAATGGATTAGAAAATCACAAAACCTAAGTAAGTATGACTTCATTATTGTGCCGGGCAGTAAACAAACGATTAAAGATCAAATATTTCTTGAAAATTCTGGCTTATCTCAGGACATAAGGGACTATTCAAATAACGAAGGAAATATTATTGGAATATGTGGAGGTTTACAAATGTTAGGTACTACACTTGAAGATCCTTATTTAAAAGAGGGTTCCAAAAATTATTCTGAACAAAAAATTAAAGGTATTGGATTACTACCATTAAAAACGACTTTCTTTAAAAAAAAATTAACACGTCAAATCAACTCTAAATCTATATGGCCATGCCAATCAGAAATTAATGGATTTGAAATTCATAATGGTCAAACTGTTTTAGATGACATCCAAAGTTCATTAAAGATTAATCCTATTTTTAAAGATTTAGATCTTGGTTGGTACCAAGAAAATAATAAAGGCGGAACTATTGCAGGAACGTACATTCATGGGATCTTTGAAAATGACAGTTGGAGAGAGCAATATATTAATTTAATAAGAAAGAATAAAAATCTACCAATATTAAATAAAAAATCAATATCTTATAAAGAGAAGAGACAATCCATTATTGATAATCTTGCAAATGAATTCCACAAACATTTAAATCTCAAATCATTTTTAAGTTGAAAGAAACAAAAAATATAAAAGTAATATGGCCAAACAATAAAGAAACATTTGTATCAGACGGAGATGACTGGTTTTCTTCTGCTAAAAAAGCAGGCTTAGAAATCCCTACTGGCTGTCTCACAGGGAGTTGTGGAGCCTGTGAAATAGATGTAAATGGTGAAACAGTAAGGGCTTGTATAAGTGAAATTAAAAATAATAAAAAATGTACGTTACAGGTTTCTTTAACTACAGACCCCTTTTGGGAAAAATAAATTTCACTAAACATTACCTATTACTAGATAAAGGAAAAAATAGTAAAAAATGATCCAAAAATGTATTTATTAAAATAACTGATTTAAAATTTAGATCTTTTTTATTAATATAAGATGAACATTAATAATGATTATCAAAAACGTAGAGGGCAAATAACTTCTTCTCCTGCAGGGGAGATTATAGAACCAAACAAGAAATATTTAGAAAGTAACTCATTTTCCACTATCAAATTTAATTTATAGGGAATACTTGGGGAGACACAGGAAAGTTAATAGAGGGAATGAATTTGCATAAAAAAAGACCCTAAATGGGGTCTTTTATGGTTGTACCAAAACAAGTGTTTCCTTGTTTCCACTGCTTCAGTAAAACTACTCTTTCACACACGTATAGAGTATGCCATTAAATTCTTTTTCGTGGAAGCGCCGGAAGGAATGTTTATTTACTGTCACATGTGACAGTTGCCCATTTCTGGAAATAAATAAAATAGTTGGATATCTGGTTAAATATCTATAATAATTTGATCAAATAATAGTCTTAATTAAATTAAGAATAAAAAACACCCTGCGATAAATCCACTTAAATGACCTAATAAACTTACCCCTGGCAAAAAAGAGAAAATCAAACCTATAAGGCATATTGTCTTTGACATTTTCTGAACTTCAAAATTGGACTTCAAACCGATTTCTTTACCTAAAAAATATTTCTTTCCACAAAAAGAAGTTAATAGTAAGAATCCAAATAAAGCATAAATTATTCCACTAAACCCTAAAGCGGCATATTTGGGAAAGATATTAAAATAGGATAAGATCTTTTCATAAACCCAGATAATAAAGAAATTTAAAAAAGAACAAATAAAAATAAATTTTAGATAAAAAAATCTGCTTTCGATTCCAAGTCTCATCAAAAAATATCTAGTGATGATTATTCCTCCAAGATTACTTAATAAATGATTTAGGTCTGCATG
Organism: Prochlorococcus marinus str. SB; assembly: GCF_000760115.1. NCBI lineage: Bacteria > Bacillati > Cyanobacteriota > Cyanophyceae > Synechococcales > Prochlorococcaceae > Prochlorococcus > Prochlorococcus marinus. The sequence continues at coordinate 1,127,561 of NZ_JNAS01000002.1, read as the reverse complement.
GATTAGAATTGAAGTAAAAATCCTATGGGGTTGATCACTAATTAATCTTGGTACAAAGTAAAAATATTCTTTATCAATAACGCCAATTAAATCTGTAAAAATAAAAACTGAAATTAAAAAAAATCCTGTTACAAAATACTGCCAATCATATTTAGATATTGAATTTTTAATAGACATATTTTCATTAGTTATATACTAAAAGAATATCTAATTACTTAGAAGAAAAGACCCACAAAAGGGTATTTTCAATGTCTTGGTTTATATTACCTTCAGTAAACTTTGCAATGAGAACTTGTTGGGTGATCTATGCATTCTTTTTCCCAATAATCTTGTCTTTGATCTTTTGGTAGTTGATAATTAAAATCATGCATTCTCCAAATATCTGAAGTTGCATTTCTTAGGGCAGTAAATGGAGTAGTGAGTCTCATAAACATAAAACCTCCAGTATCTTTATAATTATCCTCCTATTCAATTGAAATTAATAGAGTATTAATACCCGAACATTTTTGCTTTGTGGTTACCACGACTATCTTTTCCTATTCAGTAGGAGTAGAAATAATTCAGGAATCAAAACCACTTCATCGACTTTGTGGACAGCTGCATCAGACTCGAAGAGGGCAAATAAATGCCCTCTTATTTATTTTTAGGACTTCCAGAAACTATAAATTAACGGAGAGGGTGGGATTCGAACCCACGAATAGTTTCCTATTAAACGATTTCGAATCGTTCGCTTTCGACCACTCAGCCACCTCTCCGCCTCTTTATAAGTATGCACGTAATAAAGAGAAAATTATGAACTATATAATTATCTTAATTTTTAATTCCAACCTGCATCTTTCATCAATTTAATAGCTAAAGAATTTTTTTCTCCAAGGTCTTCAACAGTTACACTATCAGGAGTAAACTCTCCAAAGTTCTTAACTATTTCATTCTGATTAACTTCCTTTAAAGGATGTTCAAAAGTTGGATCAGCCAAACCCTTACTTCCTTCGGGAGATGCTAAGAATTCAAGCAACTGAATAGCTTCATTTTTATTTGTTGCATATTTTGCAACACCACCGGCACTAATGTTTACGTGTGCAGGATTTGGAGTTAGCACCTCTGTTTTTTTTGCATACAAAGCATCTCTTCTTCCATTAACACCAGCTAACATTCTTGCTACATAGTAATGATTAACAATTCCTACTCCACATTTTTTCTTTGAAACTGCCCTTATTATTGAAATATCCCCTGGGAAAAAAGGTTTTGAAACGTTTGAAATCATTCCGCTCAGCCAAGCTTTTGTTTCTGTTTCACCTTTGTTAATTATTTGATTAGCAACTAAAGATTGATTATATGGACTTTTTCTATTTCTTAAACATACTTTCCCTTTTAAAGAGGGATCAGCCAAATCTGTGTAATCATTAATCTTGCTAACATCTACAATTTTTGGATTGGCTATCATAACTCTAACTCTTCTTGTTAATGCATACCATTCCTTATTTGGATCTTTCAATCCAACAGGAACATCATTTTCTAAATTAGAGGATTCTATTGGTTGCAGTAATCCATCTTTAGCAGCATTAGTAATTCTTGCAGCGTCAACTAATAAAATCAAATCCGCTTGAGAATTCTTACCCTCTCTCTTCAATCTTTCAATTAAAGATATTCCAGCAGCTTCAATAAGCCTTACTTTAATCCCTGTTTCTTCTGCAAATTTTTTATAGACGCTTCTATCAGTGTTGTAGTGTCTACCAGAATAAACTTTGACTTCTTTCTCTGTTGAATTGACTGGGATATTTAGATTAATTAAAAATGTACATGTTAATGCCGTATAAAATAGTTTTTTGAGATTTTGCACTTTTTCAAATTAGTATCTATGGTTACTTTATACCCACCAAAAGAGTTCAAACTCTAAAAGCGATCTTCGATACATAAACATGTATCATTTTTTATATTCCATATGAATTATTTAACTCATCAGTTATTAAATGCTAAAGAAACAGACTATATAAAAAAAGAATTAGAAAAAGAAAATCAAAGTTGGGAGGATGGTAAAAATACTGCAGGAAGTCATGCTGCTCAAGTAAAAAATAATTTGCAACTAAAAAGAAAATCAGATATTTCGAAAAAATTATCTCTGTTAATTAAAGAAAAAATTTTAAATAATGCTTTAATAAAAAGTTTTACTTTAGCTAAACATATTCACGGTATCATGTTCACTAAATATTCAAAAGGAATGAGTTATGGGAGTCATATCGATAATGCATATATGTCATCCGGTAGGGCTGACTTGTCTTTCACAATTTTTCTTTCAGAAAAAAGCCAATACGAAGGTGGTGAACTATTAATAGAAAATCTAACTTTAGAAAAGAAATTTAGACTTGAGCGAGGGGGATTAATTATTTATCCAAGCACATATTTACATTCGGTTAAAGAAGTTCTCAATGGAGAAAGAATAGTATGCGTTGGATGGATTGAGAGCTATATAAAAAGTATTGAAGAGAGAGAGTATTTATTTGACTTAGATGCAGGTGCAAGGAGTCTACTTGCAAAGCATGGCAGATCAGACGAGCTTGATCTTATTTTTAAATCTTATTCAAATCTCTTAAGAATTATGGGTGATTGAAAAAGAATCATTTTATACATCAAAAAGAATATAGGTCTAAAATTGATTAGTATAAAAAAAAATATGGTTATCAAATGCCCAAAAAAAGTTCGATTTCAATTTTTATTGCAGCTACAAGTGCACTAGCTATTTCAACAGCAAATACCAACTCTGTTAAGTCAGGAGAAAAAGACTTGGGGGGATTAAAAGAATGGAATACCGATATGGCTTTAGATGCTGATTTTAAATTAGATAAAGATGCTCAAAGAATAGCTGATGAAGCTGCAAAATCAAGTACATGTATTCCTATTGGAGAGGGTGAAAACTGCTGGTAAATACTAAATAAAAAAATAAAAAAAAACGCCCTTTGATAGGGCGTTTTTTATTAATTTAAATCAAATTAGAATTTAAATGTTGTTTCTAGAACTGTACCAAAAACATCTCCACCTGAGACTCCATTTCTGTCAGATCCACCAAAAATAGCAGGAGTAACAGTTATAGAATCATTAGGCTTGAATGCATAATAAAGTTCGTATGCAAATGGCGTAACATCTGAGTCTTCATTTGATGTAGGCTGACCGAAAGCAGCACCTATTTTATCATCAGCATTAAAGATATCTTGCCAATTCAATCCAACAAACCAGGCATCCGCAGTTGAACTATCATAATCGGTAGTATCGTAACCAACCGAAATTGAAGGAGTAGCAGTACCAGCCGTATCAGGTCTCCACCATCCTCTTAAACCGATAGCAGTATACTCATCACCATCTTCTGCGTCACCATTGATATCCCCAGCTTTGTAGTAGCTATCACCCCAGCCATTGGACTTGACGTTCGCGATTGCTGAAACAGAGTATCTAGGTTGTGTATAACCAATTTGGGTTGCCCAACTAGTTTTTGACTCGTCGGTTAATAGACCTGTAATACCATTTGTAGTAGTTGATTTGGTTCCTATGTTTGAACTAAGGGCAAAACCATTATCAGCTTTGTAAGCCCAACCAAAACCAGTATCTGTACTTGCACCATATGCATTTCCATTACCACCTAAAGTAAATTGCTTAGTTACTGGTTTATATATAGATGGGCTAGTTCCGTGCATATAATAGTTTTCAATTTTTGGACCTACCCAAAATGTGTTGCTTTCACCAAGAGGGAATTGATACCAAATCTTGTCAATCTTAAGTACATCAGAATTGCCTTTTGCGGAACTGAGATAAGTTCCATAGTCCTTACTTGTTGTAAAATCCCCGCCATTTCCGGATTTTATTCTTACGTAAAGGTTATCGTCACCAGTGAAACTTGAATTAAGGTTCATTGTGTAACTGTAATAAGCCTGAACAGCCTCTGAATTACCAGAATCGTCGTCGTATTCAACTGCACCTATAGTGAAAATTGCTTTACCATCCATTGTTGTGGTGTCAGAGAAACCGCCAGCTTCTAATACGTTTTGCTTGGCTTCTAAGCCATCAACACGACCCTTTAGGTTCGCAATATCTTCACTAACTTCGTTAATGAATGTTTTACTGTCAATTATTGAAGAGTTTACTTGGCTACGGGTGTAGCTGTTCATTTCTTCTAAGTTGAGTACGTCGGAAGCTTGCGAAGCAACTGGAGCTAATAAGCTCAAAGATGCGCCTGCCACCAACATTTGTTGGAAGAGTTTCATTTTACCTCACACGAAAATAACCCATATAATTTGGGTATCTATACTGTATCGAGCGTAACAAAAAAGGAAAGAAATATAAGTTTCATCTCGATGTAACTTTTGATACTATTATTTTTTCTTATCTGAAATTTACTAATTTTTTATCAATGGGAAATTAAGGGATTCTCTTTCATCTACCCATGATGAAGCAACTTCTCTTGCTAATTTTCTAATTTTTTCTATATATTGTGCACGATCTGTAACTGATATTACGCCTCTAGCATCAAGAAGATTAAATGTATGACTACATTTCAGAACAAAATCAAGCGCAGGATAAATTAATTTCTTTTCTGTTAACGAAATTGCTTCAGCTTGATAAATTTCAAATAATTTCCTGAGATTATCAGCACTAGATTCAGAAAAATTATAAGAGCATTGACTTTTCTCAAATTGAAGCCAAATATCGCTATATTTCAAATCTTTGTTCCAATTTAAGTCCCAGATACTTTCTTTATCCTGCAAAAACATTGCAATCCTCTCTAATCCATAAGTGATTTCAATTGGGATTGGATTACAATCTATACCTCCGCATTGTTGGAAATAAGTAAATTGAGTAACTTCCATTCCGTCCAACCAAACTTCCCAACCTACACCCCAGGCGCCAAGTGTGGGAGACTCCCAATTATCTTCCACAAATCTTATATCATGATTTCTAGGATTGATTCCAAGAGATTCTAGAGATGTCAAATATTTTTCCTGTATTCCTACTGGTGAAGGTTTAATTATTACTTGATATTGAAAGTAATGTTGCGCCCTATTTGGATTATCGCCAAAACGCCCATCAGTAGGTCTTCTACATGGCTCTGTATATGCAACACTCCAAGGCTCAGGTCCAATGGCCCTTAAAAAAGTATGCGGATTCATTGTTCCAGCACCCTTTTCGGTGTCATATGGCTGCATAATCAAACAACCTTCTTCTGACCAAAAATTATTTAAATTTTGAATTATATTCTGAAAAAACATTAAATTAAAATAATGCAAAAATTTAGATCAATGCCAGTAACCATAATAACAAAGCTTTAAAATAAAGAATATTTTTTAATCCAAGTTTCTAAAAATGTCATCCTATAAAAAGATGTCAGTTAATTAGATCTTTACCAAAATAAATAAGGAATTAATTATGTAAAAAAATCTAATGGCATTGGTCCAAAAGTATTAGATTCTTTAGCACTATCGTCATACTGACATGTTATTAAAATTCCTTCTCCAAGTCCATTTTCAGATCTGACAAAAACATTACTAGTTTTTTGATTAGCTTTTAAAAAAACACCTCCATCAGCATGAAGGGAACCTAGATTCACAAATTCAATTGAGGAATATTTCTTAGAAATTGATTGTAATGCTTCAATAGCTTTACTATCACTAGGTGCCATGATGCCTATTGTTATCCAGTCTGCATTAAAAATATTTGCTTCTAGTTCCTCTAAAAGTTTTTTTTCTTGCCTATTACTTAATTGAGGTGCAGTTCTAAGATTATTTAAATCGACTAATTTATTTATTTCCATTAGCTCTTATCTAAAAAATTCTCAACCAAATGTTCTTCCATTCCAAGCCCACAATGAAGCTGGCACATCCTCAAAAGAAATATAAATTCTGTCTATTGGGATCCCCATTTTCTCATATACAAAATCTGATATTGGCTTTGCCATTTCTGAAGGATTTAGAGAACCTATTGATTTGATTTCTAAAAAGCAAGAAGGTGTTACATCATCAAAATACATATGGCAATTATCATCTATTTTTGCCATAACAAAACTTCTTGATTTTTTAGTTAAAGATGAAATAAGAATTGAAATTTCTTCGAGTAATTTGCCTTTATCATTTACTTTTGCGGAAGTCGAAACATTAATATAAGGCATCTCTATGCAGCAAGATAATCTTTCTTAGAATCATTTTCTAGATAAACAGTTTTATTTTTTAAATTTCTTTTTGATGAAAGATATGCCATATCGTATGAACTTATTCCGTTTTTATAAGGATTGAAAAGAGCATTTTTAGACCTGTTTTTTTTGCTCCTTTTTAACTCAATCATCATTATTAAATCATTTATTAATAATCTAACTTTTTTTGAATAGATGTCTAGGTTTTTTGAGAATTTTTAATTTTTTAAATGAAAAAATTCCTAATACACAATTAGAATTTCTTTTTACTAGATTTGAAATGTGGTTTCAAAATTAGTTGCTTTGGAAGTCTTAAATAATTATCAAAGGAAAAAACTCGATGAGAGGAATGATGAAGAATTTTATACTGATCCAAAATTTGTTTATCATCTAGATGCAAACTTCAGGCAAAATCTAACAGATTTATATGAAGGAGAAATTGATAATTATTCAACTGTTCTTGATTTAATGTCAAGTTGGGATAGTTATTTACCTAAAGGGAAAAAATATAAACAAGTTATTGGACATGGTTTAAACAAACAAGAACTTGAAAAAAACAAAATTTTAGATTCTTTTTGGATACAAAATTTTAATTTAAGTCAACAAATTCCCCTAGGGAAAGAAAGCGTTGACTATTGCTTGATGGTAGCCGCGTGGCAATATTTACAATATCCAGAGAATTTAACCAAAGAAATTGCAAGAATATTAAGCAGAAAGGGTAAAATTATTATTGCTTTTTCAAACAGAGCATTTTGGCATAAAGCTCCAAACATATGGACTTCATCTACTGAAGAAGAAAGGATCAAATATGTAAGAAAAGTATTAATCTCAAACGGATTTAATGAGCCAAAAATTATCAAAAAGTTTACTCAACCATCACTTAATATTTTTAATTTTTTAAATAAAGACCCATTTTATTGTTTGATCGCAACAAGAGAGTAATTTTTTAATTGCATTGCATTAAATAAGAACTATATGAAAAAGTTATTAACTATTTTTCATAGCCATACTTTTAAATTTTTACTAATATTGGGTAGTTAAAATTAATCATATGGGTTCTAAAAGAGAAAAATATCCTGAAAAATGTCCTTGGGATCTTGGCCCTAATCAACATTTAGCAAAAGAAGAGAATTGGACTTTAAGATTAGGAGAAGCAAATGTATGCTTTAGCAAAAATAAATTAGATAATAATTATTTTCATGTAATTAGTAATGAAAATGAAGAGCAAATTCTAGCTTTTAGAGCAAGACTCTTGTATCAAAAACTGCTTGATAAAGGGTTTAGATTGGTTGAATAAAAAACTAACTTAATAAATTTAGATCCTCGAATACAAACTTTTGTGTTTCTTCTTCTTTATTTTGGTTTAAGAATTTTATTGTCCTCGAATTTAATATCCAATAATCGTCTTTATCCATATTTAGAAATTCATCCTCATATTCCAATTTTTGAGAATCTATCTCAAATGTATCTGGATCAATTTGTTGACTACTATATTTTTTACTAAGGGAACCTGTTCCTGTATCTAAAAATTCTTCAACAAAAATTTCTATTATGGTTCCATGAATTTTTCTATAAACCATATTAATACAGTTATTTTTAACTCTATATTTATCACCTTGATTCTTACCTGAAACGCTCATTTCAATCCCACTTTCAGAATTTTTAAGAAAGTTAAAATTATTTTCTGAGTGCACTGATTCAAATTCTCTTTTTACCCTATGTATACAAACTTCAAATAACTGAGAAGCAATACTTTTAACAACTTTTTCATCTTCTATATTTTGAATATTTGCTTTAAAGTCTTTACCTAATACGAAGTCACCTTTATGAATATTATTATTATTCAAGAAAATACATTTACCTTGGTAACCATGAAAATCATTCTTCCAAGTGTAACGATTTTCATAAGCCTTTTTGAAAATCTCCTTACAATTAATTTCTTTTAGATTATCCATTAATTTTTTGAAAACGTTTAATAATTCTACAAAAAAAAACCTCCCTGTTATGAGGAGAGGTTTTTTATTTGATTAAACTAGTTTTGAGTAATTTTTGTATTTTCAATATTGTCAAAAGCTTGACCAATTTTCTTAAAGTCAAATCCCATTGCTCTTAGTGCGTGCCAAAGATGACCCTGTAAGAAAAAGAAACCCAAATAAAAATGAGTATTAGCAAGCCAAGCTCTTGAGCTATACGCTCCTGAACCTAAATCTACTGTATCAGTAAAATAAGGGGCGAATTCAAATTGTAGCTTTAAAGGTTCTCCATATAGATCAACTGGATATATGGTCGTATTTGAAGCACACCAAAAAGCAGCAACAAAAGCCATATAAGAAACACCCACAACTGAGTATGACAAAATTGCCTCAGCTCCAAGTAATCCTTTCCCTTTAAATTCAGTATATTCCCCAAATTGTTTAGTGCAAATATGGAAAACACCTCCAATAATTTCAAGGAAAGCTAGGAAAGCATGTCCTCCCATAACGTCTTCCAGACTATCTATTTTTAAAAAATCAAATTGATGATTCCAGATAGCGGCAATATCTAAATTGTAAATAACTTGTCTTGTAGATCCAATTGCTGGGTCGTAAATTCCATGAATACGAGCCCATTCAACGAACATAATTGCTCCAAGCCCAAGAAAGATTAGATGATGACCAAGAATAAAAGTTAATTTATCTGGGTCATCCCATTCGAAATCAAATTTTTGTGGCTTACTATTTTCTGGATAGTCTCCAAGATCACCTGCAAATTTGTTGGAATGTAATAATCCCCCAGCACCCAATACTGCTGAGAAAATAAGATGTAATGTGCAAATTACAACAATTCCATATGGTTCTGTAATAACACCATTTTCAACGCCACCAATTCCAATACCAGCAAGGTGAGGCAAAACAATTGCTTTCTGTGCACCCATTGGAATACTGGCGTCATAACGAGCCAATTCAAATAATCCAAAAGCTCCTGCCCAGAACATCATTAAGCCTGCATGGGCAGCGTGAGCAGCTATGAATTTACCTGAACGGCCAACAACACCAGAATTCCCTGCGTACCAGTCATAGGTGACATCAGATTTTCCGTAAGTTTGTAACACTTGATTTAAGTAAACAGCAAATTGAGCTTATTGCTTATCAGTATTGTTTTTACATATTCTTTACAGATTTAATTACTTATGTAAAAAAAACATATTTTGAAAGAACAAATGTTACAAACTAGGGAAGTAATATCTAAGAAAGCTTACGCCAAAGAAGGGATCTCACCCTTAAGTTGAGAAGCCCATGTTTCAAGACGCGAATCGGTCAAATCAGATTCACTATCCTCATCAAGAGGTAATCCACAAAAGCTTTCTCCAATAACACTTTTAGACTCATCAAATGTATAAGAAGATTTATCTACGTAACCGACCATTTCGGCTCCTGCTTTTGTGAAGTAGCTATGAAGTTCTTCCATCGCATCACAATAGTTTTCTGTATATGTAGAAGAATCTCCTAAACCGAAAATTGCAACTTTCTTTCCCGATAAACTTAGTTCACCAATATCCTCTAAGATTGAATCCCATGCAGTCCCCGATCTTTCTTCATCGGCACCAGTATTCCAAGTAGGTATCCCGCAGATAATTCCATCAAGACCTTCAAATTCTGAAAGATCATCCACATCAGATACATCTTTAGGTGCTTCTGCGGAAGAAATAAAGTTGTGAAGACGATCAGCTACGTCTTCAGTTTTTCCAGTTGTAGTTGCGTAATAAATTCCTACAGTCATAACTTCAAAATGTTTACATTAAAATAATAAAATCTAAAAACGTTAAATTAATTTCTTTAAAAACTTTTTCGTGTAAAATTTTATACTGATCAACGTAAGAAAAATTTTTTTTAGAATAATTTATAAAACATTTAAACGATCGTGACTGACAAATTCCAAAATGATATTAAAAATCTTATAGAAGAATTCAACTTTAATGGGCATAAAAAATTTAAATTAATTGTTTTATTTGGTTTATTGGGAGATTTTGATAGCTTTGAATATGCATTAAATTTGAAAAATTATATCGATAATAATCAAGATATAAATTTAGATATTTTTGCAATTGCTATTGGGAACCAAAATGGGAAAGAAAAATTTTGTAAATTTACTGGCTTTCGTAAAGAAAACTTAACAGTCGTTTCTAATAACCAAATTCATAACAATCTCAAAGTCTCAAGAGGATTAGATATTGGTTTAGGAGGTTGGATCAATATGCTTTTGATGTTATCAGGAATAAATTCTTTTAAAACAATCAAAGAAGTTATTAGAGGATATCTCGGAGACCGCAAAGCAAAGCAAATCTATTCAGAATTTGACAAAATTGTAGTTTTGAAATTTCTAAAATTTTCAGGTAATTCCTTTAAAAAGGTTTTTGGGGATGGTTATTTGAGACCATTTGAATTGGCAACATTTAGATTAAACAATATGAATGAAATAATCCAAAATTGGAGTGATTACATATTTAATGAAGAATACCTTCCACAAAGAGGCGCTTCATTCTTATTAAATGATCAAAATCAAGTAATTTATAAATTTTTTTCAAGTGATGTTCTTGGATATTCATCAAACATGAGAGATCCCTTAGGATTTTTATCTGATTTAATTAAAGAATAGTTCTTAAAAATATTTTTATGGATGTAGATATATTTGGATATTTTGCAGCGATTTTAACAACATCGGCATTTCTACCTCAATTGATAAAAACTTTAAAAACCAAAAAAGCAGAAGATGTTTCCTTGACAACATTAATAATGTTTATTATCGGTGTTTTGTCTTGGATTATTTATGGTTTTAAAATTTCGTCTACACCAATATTGATAGCAAATTTAATTACCCTGATCTTAAATCTATTGATATTAATTTCTAAAATATATTTTTCAAAAAAATAAAAATAAATAAAAAAATTTTCAAAGTAATAAATTTTTGATTTTTTTAAATCTTTATTAAAATAGAATAAAAAATTTTTAAATTTGAAAACTTCAAAATGCTGGGTTTGGTTTAAAGGTAGCTTTAATAATGGTGGATATTGGAAAGAAGGTTTTACTTGTACTTTTGATGAGAAACCAGGAGTTTTAATAGAAAGCCCTGCTTATGTAACTTGTCGGGTTCCTACATGGAGAGTTTTGACTAAAGAACCAGAAAATTTATATAAATCTCCTTTAATTCCTGACAAAGCAATTTGGAAAATAATTTAAATTCTAAATGAATTAGAAAAAACTTTTTCATTGCACTTCGGCAAGTTAATATTGCTTTAATAAATATTTAATTAATACCATTTATTCTCTTTTCATAAATATTATCCCCTTCTTGATCCTTGGTTTTCTTTTCGGAAAAAAGAATCCAAAGAATTCAAAATATATTGCAAGACCTCTAATAAGATTTGGCATTCCATTAAGTGTAATGGGTCTCCTATTAAAAGAAGGTATAGATATAAACCTAATTAAGAGTGCGTTTTTAGCATTCTCTGTAATTGGATTTTTAATAACGTTAATAAATATAGTTCCAATATTTAAAAAGAGGCTTCCTAACTATACATTGCAGCTAGCTGGTCTAATAGGTAATACATCATTTCTTGGGATACCAATTGCGATAGCTCTTCTACCTTCAACAACTATAAATTTCACTATTGGATTTGATTTAGGAACAACACTTTTCGCTTGGATATTTGGACCTTTTTTTCTTAAAGAAAAATCAAACAACGATAACATCCCGAACATCAACGGACTAATTAATGCATTGATAAATAGTCCTGCATCGAGAGGGATTATTGGAGTACTTCTTGCATATCTTTTCCAAATAAATGAAATCTTAGGAAATTATCTTTGGATTCCTGCAAGAATAGTTATTGCATTAGCAATAATAATTGTGGGAACAAGACTTGGAATAATAACAAATCAAAAGGGAGGGATTTTGGATATAAATAAAGAAATTAAATTTTCAATTTTGTTAAAATTATTTATTTTCCCTTTTATTGTTTTTTTAATGTGCAAAACTTTAAATTTTAATTTCTATCAATCATCAGCAGTAATTCTTCAGGCAGGAACCCCAACAGCAATATCAACAATACTAATGGCAGAAGCTTATGGCGTAAAACAACAAATAGCTTCAAAAATTCTTTTTACTACAACTTTAATTTCATTAATTACAATTCCTCTATTAAAAATATTTATGAGTTTATTTATTCAAACAACTTAAATGAAGCCTACAAAACGCATAATTGATGAATATTGTAAAGATTATATCCTGATAACTAAATAATGTCTTAAGATTTAGGGCATGAAGTCAGCAAACCCTGAAAATGAATATATCCCTTTAGAGCTAAGGATTTCTGTGAGGAGAGATACTCTAAGGCTTATCTCAGAAATGGCTCAAGATATGGGAATAAGCATTAATGATGTTTTTAGTTTTTTAGCCGAAGATTCTGTCATCGATCTCGAATTAATGGAAGATTTAAATAAAATCGATATCCCAAGCAAGTGCAGCATTGATGATTTAAAAAATGCTCTTCTTAAAAAAAGACTTTGTTAAAATTTTTCAACTTTTCTATTTTCCCAGTCAGATTTATAACCGCTATTCACAAGGATTTCCGAATATTTGTTCAAATCACTTTTTTGAATTCGCCATAAATTATAAATCCCAAATTTACCCAATTTTTGATGATTAATTTTTGACCATTCCTTTCGGCGAGAAGAGAATTCATCTATCACAACCAATAGAGATTTATACTCATAATCGGGTTTATCCTTATAATTTTCTCTTCTATCAGTATTTAGCCTTTCTGAAAGATTAATTAATCCCTCTTCAGTGTTTGGTTCATAAAGAACTATTTGCCTAGAATAATAGTGTAATGAAGGTTTTCTTATCCCGATCATTGCCAAAGTTTCCCTCCCCTCGCGAATATCTACAATTAATTTTGAGATATTCCTTAAAGGTAATTGTCTAGAGGTATCTGCTAATTTCCTTATTGGGGACATCAAAAAAGATTGTCCAATTAAAAGTAAAATTTGAAGATAAAGAAGGATATTTTTGGACTTTAAAGAAAATAAAATTATTGCAAGAAGTGTGAATGAAGAGAAGAATAATTTTGCTTTAAAAATTATCCCAGAGCTTATTAATTCAGATGCAAGATTAGGCATTTCAGGATCATTTATTGAACTTAACCAATTATTTGAGAAAAAGAATGCTATTGAAATACCAAACAAAATTAAAATATTTAAAATCCATAAATATGGATAACTTTTACTTGAATTTTTTAAGTTGATAAAGCTATTACTATTTAAAATTGCCGCTGCTGGAATTGCTGGCAACCAATAGCTTGGCAGTTTCGTAGCAGAAAGGCTGAAGAAAATTAAAACTGATGTTAACCAACAAAGAGAATAGGTATAAAGGGTCTCAGTGACATCGCAATTTTGTTTTGAACTTTTCAAGAAATCCTTAAAGGTTTTGAATATCCCATGGTACAAAAAAGGCGTGAATGGTAATGAAGCCAATATCATTATGTAAAGAAAAAACCAGAATGGTTCGGCATGGTTATTTACAACTGAGGTATATCTTTGGAAATTATGGTAACCAAAAAAATTTTCCCAAAAAGGCTTTCCCTCTTTTATGAGTTCTAATATGTACCATGGAAGACTTATAAGTACTGTTATTAAAAAACCTTTCTTTGGGTTTATCTTACATAGCAACGTTTTCCAATTCTTCTGACTAAACAAGAAAGATGTAATAGTCAATAATGCCAAAACAAATGCAACAGGTCCTTTAGTTAAGATTGCAAAACCTAAAAATACCCATGCTGAAATACATTGATGATTATTTTCACTTGCCATTCTTCTCCAAAATAAAAGAAGGCTTATCCCTAAGGTTCCAGTTAAAAGGGCATCACTCACGGCTGTTCTGCTCCAAATAATAATTAATGGAGACAAAGCAAAGCCTAATGATGCAACTATTGGAGTGAGGAATTTTCTATCACTATTTTGTGGCCAACAAAACAACGTATCTCCAATCATCAACATTAAGAATAATGATGCCAAAGCTGAAGGGAGTCTTGCTGAAAGAGTCCCTAAACTATCCCAAATCTCGTTTTTCGGTAATGAGTAAAAAAAACCCATTAGCCAATATATCAGTGGAGGCTTATCAAAGCGGAATATTCCATTAACTTTTGGAGTTAACCAATCACCAGATTCACTCATTGCCCGTGCTGCAGCGGCAAATAAAGGGGGAGTTTCATCTACCAAACCTGTAGTGCCTAAGCCTAAGATAAATATAATGATCCCACTAATTAAAACTATCAATAAGGTTAAAAGCCTTTTTTTTGAGTTAAGAAGAATCATTTAATATTATTTATATTCATGCATTACCTTATTAAGCCAGTTCACAACCTTGTAAGCAAATATATCTGCGGAGGCATTTTTTTCTACCCATTCTCTACATTTCTGACGCTTTATTTTTTCAATAATCTCTACATAAGAAAGCATATTTTTTTTGTCATCAGGGTCAGCAAGATAACCAGTTTGGCCATGCTGAATAATTTCACTAGGTCCTCCCCTTTTATAAGCTACAACAGGCACCCCACAGGCTAAAGCTTCAACAATAACGTTCCCATATGCCTCATTCCATTTAGGAGTATTTAGCAATCCTCTGCATTTACCAAGTTCTTTTTGTAATTCATCAGTTGATAAAAACCCCATCCAATCTATAGCTCCTTGAGGAAATGATTTTTCTATCTTTGAGGCATAATTCTCATCTTCTATAAATCCCCAAACTTTTAATTTTTCACCAAGTTGATTTGCTACATAAACTGCATCCTCCAAACCTTTCTCAGGAGCCACTCTTCCAACCCATGCCAAGGGTCCCTTAACTGAATCTTGAAAAATATAATTATCTAAATTAAACCCATTCCCAATAATTGTTGGTTTTTTTATGAATGGATAATCATTAGCTTGCATTTTTGAATGAAAAGCAAAATTATTTGGATATTTATCATATACCTTAGAGATTAAATTACTAATAACTGAACTTTCAGAACCCATACTAATAATATGTGCAATTGGGATCTCTAAATTTAGAGTCATCCAGATAGGCAGCCAATCATAGGACATGTTCAACAATACATCTGCATGTTTAGCGATATCTAATCCCTTTTCAAGCATTCCTGCTAAAAGAGAATTGTCTGGGATACTCACTGGAGAATTATAATTTTGATGCTGCCAACTAATTTGATCTTCACCTTCCACAAAATGTAATTTTACCTCTACATTACTTTGATGTAACTTAGAATTTTTTGGAGCTACAACCTCAACAGAATGACCTAAAGAAATTAAACCTGAAACTAAAGAATTTAACGTTAATTCTACTCCACCACCTTTGCCACTCCCTAGGAATCCTATTGGAGTACTAATCAAAACTATTCGCATTATTAGACTTTTTACAAAAAGAAACTAATTAAATAGTAGTATCAGAAAAATTTTTTTCCCATAAACTCTTTCTCTGGCTAACAAAAAATACTGAGATAAGAACAAACACCACTCCTATCCACTGCACAATAGTGAGTCTTTCATCTAACCAAACACCTCCACTGAGAAGAGCAAATACAGGGGTTAAAAATGCAAGTGTGCTAAATCCAGTTATTTCTTTATTATTAGCAAAGTAGAAAAATAATCCATACGCTATTGCTCCTCCAAAAATACTTGCAAATGACATAAGTCCCCAATCAAATAACGACCAATCTGGAATTATTTTGAAATTTGATTGTAAGCAGTGCTTAATAATTAAGGGCAAACTACCTAAAACCATATGCCAACCTGTAACTGCCACTGGATCACTTTTAGTGCAAGTGAATCTAATTAAAATTGTTCCTAATGCCATTGCTAAAGAAGCTGCAAGCATCCAAAGTTCTCCAAAATTAAAAGCAACATCATTTATAGACTTATCAGACATCAACCACCAATTCCCTAAAAATTCTTGTGGAACTCCTAAAAATACTATTCCTCCCAACCCAAAAAGTAGTCCTAACCATCCTATTGGATTAATTAAATTCCCAAAAATTGCCCTCGCTAAAATAGCTACCAAAAGCGGTTGAGAATCAATTAAGACAGAACCTAAACCTGCTCCAGTTTTTTCGATACCATAAGTTAAAAACAACTGAAAAAAAGTGGCATCTACAATCGTAAAAACTAAAAACCACTTCAAATCGCACTTATAAATTTTTAAATCTCTTTTAAACAAATATGTTGTTATTAGAACAAGAATCCCTGCAGGAAGTAATCTTAAAGAAGCTACAAAATCTGGCCCAGCACTAGACACTAAGGGAGTCATAGCCGCCATTGAAGTACCCCAAAGTGCAAAAGGGAGTATCATTAAAAACCAATTTAGGATTGAATTCATTAGGTCTGCTGATAGTCTTTTTAAAGTAGTTTTATGAATTTACCTTAAAAGAATGATTTGGCCTTTTAGACGAAAGTCAAAAAAAAGAATAGCTCGTATAGTAATTGATGAGCCTATTACAAGTTCAACAAGAGTTTCAGTCCTTAAAGCTCTTAAACAAATTGAGGATAGAGAATTTCCTGCTTTAATCGTGAGAATTGATTCTCCTGGGGGTACTGTTGGGGATAGCCAAGAAATATACTCTGCTATTAAAAGACTAAAAGATAAAGGATGTAAAGTCATTGCTAGTTTTGGGAACATCTCAGCATCAGGAGGTGTTTACATTGGTGTTGCATCTGACAAAATAGTTGCTAATCCAGGCACAATTACAGGGTCTATTGGTGTGATTATAAGAGGAAATAATTTATCTGAATTATTAGATAAAATCGGCATTAAATTTGAGACTGTTAAAAGTGGTGTATTTAAAGACATACTTTCTCCAGATAAACCTTTAAGTGAGGAAGGTAGAGCTCTACTACAAGGGCTTATAGATGAAAGTTACAAACAATTTACTGAAGCTGTTGCTGAAGGAAGAAATTTACCTGTTGAAGAAGTAAGAAAATTTGCTGATGGAAGAATTTTCACTGGAACACAAGCACTCGAACTTGGTCTTGTTGATAAGGTTGGAGATGAATTTGTTGCAAGGGAACTAGCTGCAGAAATGGTTAATATTGATCCTAAAATTCAGCCCTTAACATTTGGGAAGAAGAAGAAGAAAATACTTGGACTTATTCCTGGAAGTAGAATGATTGAGAAAATTATCAATATTATCTTTTTTGAGTTTGACTCATCTAATAAAGTACTTTGGTTATACAAGCCTTAAACATATATGTATAAAAAAATGGAAGATGATTATAAAATTACATTTATTCGTGGTGCTACAACAGCATCTGGGAATACTATTAGTGAAATAGAAGTTGCCGTAGTGGAATTAATTGATGAATTAATTTCACGCAACAAACTAATTAAGACGAACATATTATCCATTACATTCACAGCGACAAAAGATTTAAATGCATGTTTCCCCGCTTCAATTGCAAGGAAATTTAATGGTCTTGATTCAGTTGCGTTTTTAGACTGCCAACAAATGCACGTATCTAATGATGTTGATTTTTGTATAAGAATAATGGCTCAAGTTTTATTGCCACCAAATCATGTAATAAAGCACCCTTATTTAAAAGGAGCTGCAAAATTAAGGACAGATAGATGTTAACCTGAGTGAAAAATATTTTCCGCTTTAAACTACAGCAAGAACCAACCTTTTAATTTCCATCCTCTAAATGTTTAAAATTACAAAGAAAATCACTTTAAATCTTAAAATTTTAAGGTTTTTTATTCTACCCACAATCTTAGTCTCAACTCCTTTTTTTAATAATATTCAAGATGCTAAAGCGGGTTTGGAATTTCAATGGAACCAAGACGATAGTTTTAGACGATTAAAGTGGTTTCAAAAAGAAGATAAAAGGAAATTTAGAAATACAATTTATTTTTTCTTAAGGCCATCTGATAGAAGAACTGATCTCTTAAAAATTAATCTAGCAATTCCTAAGACCTTTAAATCCACGCTAAAAAATGAAAAAATTAGCTTTTGCAAAGTAAAAATTGGTGGTTTTGAGAGTAGAACTAAATGTTTAGAAGACATTCCAGCTGATTTCGAAATTAAGACTAATGAATCAGGTTTACGTTCACTAGATATTTATCCCTACAGCCCAATTCCCTATAACAAAGACAGTTATGCGATAGTCCTTAAAACCTTTAATCCAAAAAGATCAGGTTTATATCAATTTCATTCATATGGGCAACCTAAAGAAAAATCATTTTCAAGTTATTTAGGAAGCTGGACTATAGTGATCGATTAAATGATAAATTAAATAAGGATAAATAAACAAATGACTAAAAGAACTTTTGGCGGAACTTCAAGAAAAAGAAAACGTGTATCTGGTTTTAGAGTAAGAATGCGTTCTCATACAGGCAGAAGAGTTATTAAAAGCAGAAGACAAAAAGGTAGAGAAAAAATAGCTGTATAAATTTTAATTTAAATGGCCTTACCTAAGGATATGCGTTTAAAAGGTCATAGGACTTTTAATTATATTCACAAAAATTCCATAACATATCATGGGAAATTAATGACGTTTAAAGTTGCAAGATCAAATCCATCAATACTTTTAACCCATAAGTTCAAAATTAACTCAAACAATTTTAGGGTTGCAATTGCTATAAGCAAAAAAGTTTCAAAAAAAGCTGTAGAAAGAAATAAATTAAGAAGAATTCTTCAAGAGTGGTTATTAACAAACATCCAAAAAATTAATAACCACAAACCTTATTGGTTACTTGTTAACCTTAAATTTGGGGATTTCTGCAATGATAAGAGTAGACTTTTGGAGGAATTTCAAAACTTAATGTTCAAATCTCGTCTAATCAAATGATTAACATGAATGAAGAAACCTTTTATGAAGGTGGACCTGCTAAAAGTGATTTAATAATAAATCTACTAGCAGCAATAACTATACTTGGTTTGCCATTTACCTTTGCCGCAATAGTTAGAGCATTGTGGTTGAGATATAAAATTACAAACAAAAGAATTACAATCGATGGGGGCTGGTTTGGCAAAAACAAAACACAAGTCTCATTAAGTAACATTGAAGAAATCAGATCTATACCAAGGGGATTCGGTTCATATGGTGACATGGTGCTTATCCTTAACGATGGTTCAAAGGTTGAAATGAAATCATTACCTTTATTCAGAGAAAAGCAAAAATTTATTGAAGAGAATATAAATAAAAGATCTCAAATACCAAACCTCAACGAGGTAGAAGGATTTGCTACTAAATCCCAAATAAATTAATTACAAAAATCTTTTTTTCCTGTAAAATAAATGTTTAATAAAATTACACTCTCTTTAATATCGTGATAGGGTTCATTTCTGAAAAACTACTTATCCCGATTCTAGATTTTTTCTACGGTTTAGTCCCTAGTTATGGTTTAGCTATTGTTGCATTAACAGTTGTAATTAGAATTGCACTTTTCCCTCTAAGCGCTGGGTCTATTAGAAGCGCAAGGCGGATGAAGATCGCTCAACCAGTAATGCAAAAGAGGCAAGCAGAAATAAAATCTAAGTTTTCTGGTGATCCAAAGAAACAGCAAGAAGAACTTGGAAAATTAATGAATGAATTTGGCAGCCCCCTCGCAGGTTGCCTTCCCTTGATTGTCCAAATGCCCGTGCTATTTGCATTGTTTGCAACCCTAAGAGGCTCTCCATTCGCTGATGTCCCCTACAGCATAAATCTCAAAGTCGTCCCACAGGAGCAAGTAGCAGCAATTGATCCAAAACCTTACAAATCCCCAAGACATTCTATTTTTATTACAGAAAAATCACATTTTCCTGTAGTAGCCGAAATCCCTAGTGGAACAAAATTAGGAACAGAAGAATCCATAAAAGTAAATTTACAAACAACAAATGGCAATAGCTATTCGGAAGTTTTATCTAAATACGAAAATGGATCAAAATTCCTCCCCAGTTGGAAGGTTTCTAAAGGTTCCGAAAATCTTAAAGTTTCTCAAGACGGTACAGTAACAGCAATTAAACCTGGAGATGCAACAATCGAGGCTAAAATCCCCGGTCTAGCTGCTAAAAGTGGTTTTTTATTTATTAAAGCTCTTGGTCAAGTTGGTTTTTATGTAGATGGAGCAATTAATTGGGATATTGCTGCATTAGTAGGTGCCTTTGGATTAACCTTACTTCTTTCGCAAGTTTTATCAAGTCAAGGGATGCCTGCGAATCCACAGCAATCAACAGCAAATAAAATTACACCAGTTATGATAACTGGAATGTTTCTGTTTTTCCCACTACCTGCCGGAGTCTTACTCTACATGGTTGTTGCTAATATTTTCCAAGCATTTCAGACTTTTCTTCTTAATAAAGAAGCTCTTCCTGAGAATTTACAGAAAATTTTGGATCAACAATTATTAGCAAAAAATGAAGTAATAACAACTTCTGCTTCAACTATCTCAGATAAAAGATTACCTTTCGAACCTAACAGTAAAAAATAGTCTTAATCTAAATAATGAATTCTTGGTGCAGAAATTTAGAATTACTCATAAAATCAAGAAACTCATTAATTTGGATCAGGACTAAAGAAGAGGAAAGATTAGAAAAATTAGTTAATTTATCTTGTGAAAGACTAAATATAAAAAGATTCGTTTCCTGGGATTGTGTTAGCGGTATAAAAGGATTAATAAATGAAGAAGGTAAATTTCCTAACAATCCGTTAGGAGTACTTAATTGGCTTAAAGAACTAAATTCTGAAGTTTCAACAGCTTTATTAGTTAAGGATTTTCATAAATTTTATGATGACCCATCTATCATTAGAACTATTAAAGAACTATCACTAGTGCTTAAAAAAACTTGTCATAGTTTAATTATTAGTTCTCATTTATTTCCATCATCAGAAGAGTTGGACGAATTAATGGCAATAGTGAATTTACCTTTACCTGATCAAGGAGAATTGAAAAATCTAATCAAACAAATTGCTATCAATACCAATTCAAATTTAGAAGAACAAGACTTAAACGAACTTTCTATAGCTTCAAGTGGACTTACCGAAATAAAAGTAAAGCAAATCACTGCAAAGGCCCTTGCTCAAAGAGGGAAAATAAGTAAAGAAGATATTAAAGATATTCTGGAAGAGAAAAAACAAGTAATCGCCAGAAGTGAAATTTTAGAATTTTTCGAAGCTAAATCAAGTCAAGATGATATTGGTGGTTTAAATGTTCTAAAATTTTGGCTTAATCAAAGATACAGGGCCTTTTCTAAAGAAGCTAGAGACTATGGATTACCTATTCCCAAGGGAGTCTTACTCATTGGAGCTCAAGGAACAGGGAAATCGCTAACCGCAAAATCAATTTCTAAGAGTTGGTCGATGCCGCTGCTTAGGCTAGATGTTGGAAGACTATTTTCTAGCCTAGTTGGTTCAAGCGAAGCAAGAACAAGGGAAGCAATATTAAGAGCAGAGGCCATGTCTCCTTGTATCCTTTGGATCGATGAAATTGACAAGGGCTTTGGTGGCGATGCCAGAAGTGATGGAGGAACAAGTCAAAGGGTTTTGGCAAGTTTGCTAACGTGGATGGCTGAAAAAGAATCAGCTGTATTTGTCATTGCTACCGCTAATGCTATAGATAAACTTCCTGCTGAATTATTAAGAAAAGGTAGATTTGATGAGATATTTTTTCTTGATTTACCAAACTCTAAAGAAAGATTAAGTATTCTGGATTTGCACTTAAAAAAAAGAAGACCAAGTTACAGTTTTCCTCTTTCCACTATTATAGACAGAACAGATGGATTCTCAGGTGCAGAACTTGAACAAGCAGTGATAGAGGGGATGCATATTTCATTTTCTGAAAATAGAGAACTTATGGAGAAAGATTTAATAAAGGCGGTTTCTGAATTAGTTCCCTTATCTAGAACAGCTAAGGAGCAAATTAATTTACTAAAAGAATGGTCAACTACAGGGAGAGCTCGATCTGCATCATAGTTAAAAAATCTTATCTAAAAATACTTTGTAAGTTAGAAATCATTAATTTAGTTAATTTTTAGTCAAAAATCCCTAATATTGAATTTAGATTAACTATTTTAATTAAGGTATAAAAAAAAATAGTGTTAGATCAAAAATTAATAAGAGAAAATCCAACTTTAGTTGAAAAAAGTTTATCCCTAAGAGGAAAAGTTTTTAATATTTCCCATATACAAGAATTAACTCTTCAAAAAAAAGAAATTGATATAGAAATATCAAGTCTCCAATCTGAGAGTAAAAAGTTAAGTAAATTGATCGGTCAAGAAATCAGCAAATCTAAAAATAATGATTCTCCAGAAGTAAATACTTTAAAGAAGAAAGGAAATGCATACAGAACCAAAATTTCAGAATTTGAAGAGAAAAAAAGAACCTTAGATAAAAATATACATATTGAAATTTGCAATTTACCAAATTTACCTAGCAAAGATGCTCCTATTGGAAAAGATGAGAGTCATAATGTCCAAATAAAAACTTGGGGAGATCCGTTAAAAACAGAAAATCTTAAATCTCACTGGGAAATAGGCGAAAGTCTTAATCTTTTTGACTCTGTCAAATCAACTAAAATATCAAAAAGTCGTTTTATTACACTTATTGGGAATGGGGCCAGATTAGAGAGAGCATTAATAAATTTTATGCTCGATATGCATACTAGCAATGGTTATTTAGAGTTAATGCCTCCAGCTTTAGTGAATTCAGAAAGTCTTACCGGATCTGGTCAATTACCTAAATTTTCAAATGAAAGTTTTAAGTGTTCTAACGACGACCTATGGCTTTCTCCCACTGCTGAAGTTCCACTAACTGCTTTTCATAGAAATGATATTATTGATCTCAAGAAATTACCCCTTAAGTATGTTGCATATAGCCCATGTTTTAGGAGAGAAGCTGGTAGTTATGGAAAGGATACAAAAGGTTTAATAAGACTTCATCAATTTAATAAAGTTGAACTATATTGGTTTTGCGATCCAAGTAAATCTATAGAAGCTCATAAAAAGATCACCTCTGATGCAGAAAGTATTTTAAAAAAGCTCAATCTACCTTACAGACTAGTTGATATTTGTACTGGAGACTTAGGTTTTTCTTCAAGCAGAACTTTTGATCTTGAAGTCTGGCTACCAAGTAGTAAATGCTACAGGGAAATTTCAAGTTGTAGCAACTGTTTAGACTTTCAAGCTCGCAGATCCTCAATAAGAGCAAAAATTGATAAGAAAAATACATATCTGCACACTTTAAATGGTAGTGGGCTTGCTATTGGAAGAACTATGGCTGCTATTCTAGAGAATGGCCAACAAACAGATGGGAGCGTTAAAATTCCAGATGCTCTAGTTCCATATTTTGGATCAAATATTTTAAAAACTGCTTAAGATATTTAAATGAACGTTTTAACCTCAATTACAGTTCTGGGATTTCTCATATTTTTTCATGAGATGGGACATTTTCTTGCGGCAATATTGCAAGGTATATATGTTGATGGATTTTCAATTGGTTTTGGACCATCAATAATCCAGAAAAGATATAAAAACATAACCTATTCACTTAGAGCCTTTCCATTAGGGGGATTTGTTTCCTTCCCTGATGAAGAAATAAATAATATTGACCCTAAAGATCCAAATCTTTTAAAAAATAGACCAGTTGTTCAAAGAGTGATTGTTATATCCGCTGGGGTAATTGCTAACTTAATTCTTGCCTATACTATTCTGATCGTAAATTTAACTACTATTGGAATTCCATTTGATCCCGAGCCTGGTATTTTAGTTTTGGCTACTCAGCCCGAGAAGGCTGCTTCTCTTGCTGGATTACAAGCAGGAGATAAAATCTTAAAAATTGAAAGCAATACTTTAGGAGTTGGAGATCAAGCAGTTACTGCTTTAGTAAAGGAGATTCAAAATGCATCTGAGCGCCCTATTTCTATAACAATTGATAGAGATGGAGTTCTGAAAGATTTAACTTTGTTCCCAAAAAACATAAATGGAAAGGGTACAATAGGTGCTCAATTACAACCTAATATAAAAAAAGGGACTAAAAAGACAAAAAACATATTTGAACTTTTTAAATACACCAATAATGAGTTTTCATCACTTTTGATAAAAACAATACAAGGTTATAAAGGATTAATTACAAATTTCTCCTCTACAGCTCAACAATTAAGTGGGCCCGTAAAAATTGTTGAAATTGGTGCTCAACTATCACAACAAGGAGGAACTGGAATATTATTATTTGCAGCACTTATTTCTATAAACTTAGCAGTTCTAAATTCTTTACCTTTACCACTATTGGATGGGGGACAACTTGTTTTCACTTTGATTGAGGGCTTTAGAGGAAAACCAGTTCCAGTTAAGGTACAAATGGTAGTTACTCAATCAAGTTTCTTTCTTTTAGTTGGGCTAAGTGTTCTACTTATCATAAGGGATACTAGTCAACTTTTAATTGTACAAAGATTATTAAACCAATAAATAAATTTTTAAAATTGTTATCCAGGCTGTTAAAATAAGATTTAGTTAAAAAATTCTATTAAATGGCTAAAAAGTCCATGATTGCGAGAGAAGTCAAACGCAAAAAGCTTGTAAAGAAATATGCTGCAAAAAGAAAATCATTATTAGATGAATTCAATGCTGCAAAAGACCCAATGGAAAGATTAGAAATACATAGAAAGATACAGGGTCTGCCAAGAAACTCTGCCCCAAACAGAGTTAGAAATAGATGTTGGGCAACTGGCAAACCAAGAGGAGTCTACAGAGACTTTGGTCTTTGTAGGAATCAGTTAAGACAAAGAGCTCACAATGGTGAGCTTCCTGGGGTAGTTAAATCAAGTTGGTAGTACAAGTAATATTTTTGTATCTTTATTATCTACCGTAAGATACAAAATCTGCCCAATTAAAATTCATTTTGGAACAAATTTAAGAATTTTTATAGCTTATCTAAATAATTTACTCAATATGTCCCTATAAAATGTAAGAATAAGTCATGTATAGATTAATAATTTAAAAAGTGGAAGGACAAAATAAGTCGATCACGTTTGACGGACGAGAGATACGACTAACTACAGGACTATATGCTCCTCAAGCAAATGGATCAGTAATGATTGAGTGCGGTGACACCTCTCTATTAGTTACAGCAACAAAAAATATAAAAAAAGATCCTTCAGACTTTCTACCTCTAATTTGTGACTATGAGGAGAAACTATATGCTGCTGGAAGAATTCCTGGTGGTTTTATGAGGAGAGAAGGCCGCCCTCCAGAAAGAGCGACTTTAATAGCAAGATTAATTGACAGACCAATGAGGCCACTTTTCCCGTCATGGATGAGAGACGAGATACAAATTGTTGCCTCTTGTCTTTCTCTTGATGAAAGAGTTCCAGCAGATGTTTTAGCTGTTACTGGGGCTTCAATAGCAACTTTAGTTGGAGAGATTCCATTTTATGGGCCAATGGCTGCGGTTAGAGTTGGCCTAATAGGAGATGACTTTATCTTAAATCCAAGTTATAGAGAAATAGAAAAAGGAGATTTAGATATTGTTGTTGCAGGTTCACCTGAAGGCATTGTGATGATTGAGGCAGGTGCTAACCAATTATCGGAGCAAGATACTATTGAAGCTATAGATTTTGGTTATGAAGCAGTTACTGAACTTATTAAATCTCAAGAAGATTTATTAAAAGACTTAGGAATAAAACAAATTAAGCCATCTGCTCCTGAAGAAGATAAAACATTGCCCTCTTATTTAGAGAAAAATTGTACAAAACCGATTGAGTTAATTTTAAAGAAATTTGATCTTTCAAAGGAAGAGAGAGATCTTGAACTCGAAAAAATAAAAGTAGAGACGCAAGCCAAAATCGAATCTTTGAAAGAGGACAATCAATTAAAAGTTCTTTTATCAGAAAATGATAAGTCATTAAGTGTTGACTTTAAAAAACTTACCAAGAAATTAATGAGGTCGCAAATCATTAATAATGGGAAAAGAGTTGATGGAAGAGATCTCGATGAAGTAAGAAAAATATCTGCTTCAGCCGGAATTCTTCCCAAAAGAGTGCATGGATCGGCTTTATTTCAAAGAGGTTTAACCCAAGTTTTATCTACAACTACATTAGGTACTCCGAGTGATGCTCAAGAAATGGACGACCTCAATCCAAGCACAGAAAAAACTTATCTTCATCACTATAATTTCCCTCCATATTCAGTAGGAGAAACAAGGCCGATGAGAACTCCTGGAAGGAGAGAAATTGGCCATGGAGCATTAGCTGAGAGAGCAATAATACCTGTATTGCCTGGCAAAGAAACATTTCCTTATGTGCTTAGGGTAGTTAGCGAAGTTTTAAGTTCCAACGGATCAACTTCAATGGGTTCCGTATGTGGGAGCACGCTTTCATTATTGGATGCAGGCGTTCCTCTCAAAGCACTTGTAAGTGGTACTGCCATGGGCTTAATCAAGGAAGGTAAAGAAGTACGAATTCTTACAGATATTCAAGGCATTGAAGACTTTCTTGGAGATATGGACTTTAAAGTTGCAGGAACTGATAAGGGTATAACTGCTTTACAAATGGATATGAAAATTACAGGTTTACCAGTCTCTATTATTTCTGATGCGATTAAAAAAGCACGTCCTGCAAGATTACACATTTTAGAAAAGATGCAAGCAGCAATAGACAAGCCTCAAGAATCACTTTCTCCTCATGCTCCAAGACTATTAAGCTTTAGAATTGACCCTGAGCTTATAGGAACAGTTATTGGACCAGGGGGAAGAACTATTAAAGGAATCACTGAAAGAACTAATACAAAAATAGATATAGAAGATGGTGGGATTGTTACTATTGCTTCTCATGACGGAGCTGCTGCAGAAGAAGCTCAAAAGATAATAGAAGGATTAACCCGCAAGGTACATGAAGGTGAGATCTTCTCTGGAGTTGTAACAAGAATAATACCTATAGGTGCTTTCGTGGAAATATTGCCAGGTAAGGAAGGAATGGTTCACATATCCCAACTATCCGAAGCAAGAGTTGAGAGAGTCGAAGATGTAGTTAGACAAGGAGATGAGGTGACCGTAAGAGTTAGAGAAATTGATAGCAGAGGAAGAATTAATCTTACCTTAAGAGGTGTAGGACAAAATAATGGAATGTCTTATCCAGAACCAACCCCTACTCCAGTTGCTCCGCTCAATTAAAAACTAAAGAGGATAAATTCCGTTATCGTCGATAATTTTCTTTATTTCGAGACAGATACTCTCGTGGGTATTCCTATTACCTGTTGCGACTATAACGCCCCCTTGATGGAAACTTTTTTGCCCATAAGTAAGTTCTTGATTATTTAAATTTGTAATTGCGCCACCAGCTGCTTTCAGAATAGATTCTGGTGCAGCAAAATCCCAATCTTTTGGAGAGCTTTTCCCAAGTAAACTTAGACAAATATAAATATCACTTTCTCCATTAACTATAGATGCTATTTTGCAGCCAATGCTTCCCATTATTTCCACTTTGCAAAAATTAATTTTTTGAATTAATTTTCTCAGGATTTCATTTCTATGATTTTTACTTGTAACTAAAGTCATGTCTTTAAGATTCTTATTATTAAGAAGATTTGGTTTATGTTTTGAACCATCTCTTTTTTCGCACCATGTTTTTTCCCCATCTGTAATCCATAATTGATTTTTTTCTGGAATCAAAACAAATCCTAAATATGGTTTTTGTTTAAAGTTCAATGCCAAATGCATTGCATAGTTACCTGTTCCCTGGATAAAATCTTTCGTTCCATCAAGAGGATCAAAAACCCATATCCAATCATTTTTGGTAACAAAGTTATTTGAAGTTTTAACATTTTCTTCACTCAAAATATCCCAGTTAATATTTTTATATTTTTCATTTATTCTCTTGATAATCAATTCATTGACTTTCAAATCAGCTAATGTAACAGGATCATTTTCATTATTATTTTGGAGAATATTTCTTTTTGCCTGTGAATCTTCTAACAATTTAGAATAATAAAGCAAAATATCTGCCGCCTCCCAGCTGAAAATCCTCAGATCATCGATAAGATTATTAATATCTACACCAGAAGGTAAGTTAACCATAAAATGAAAAATAATTCCTCATTATCCCACAGAAAAGAAGAACCTGAAAACGGTACTTTATATATAGTAGGTACGCCAATAGGTAATTTAAACGATATATCACAAAGAGCATTAAATATTCTTAAAAACGTTTCTTTAGTTATTTGTGAGGATACACGACAAACAAAAAAATTAATGAATAAATTTAGTATTTCTAATAATTTAATAAGTTTTAATAAAGAAAATTCTCTAAATAAAATTTCAAAATTAATTGAGGAGTTAAAAACAGGAAAATCAATTGCACTTGTGAGTGATGCGGGTATGCCAGGAATTTGCGATCCTGGAGAAAATTTAGTAAGTGAAGTCAAATCAGAAGGAATAGGGGTTATTTGCATACCTGGAGCATGCGCTGCAATTACCGCACTAGTCTCTAGTGGCATACCATCTTCTAAATTTATATTTGAAGGTTTTCTTCCAAAGAAAAATATTGATAGAGAGAAAATTCTTTTTGAAATTAGTAAAAGTGAAAAAACTACTATAATTTACGAATCCCCCCATCGACTCAAAAAATTATTACTTGATTTATTAGAGTTTTGTGAAGGAGAAAGAGAAATCATGGTAGCTAGAGAATTAACTAAAAAATTCGAAGAACATATTGGGGACAATATTAATAATGCAATAATGTACTTTCAAGATAAAGAAGTAAAAGGTGAAATAACTCTTGTTATTAAAGGTAGAAAAAAAGAACAACAACAAGAACTTGACAAAGCTGATTTAAAAAGAGATCTCAAAGAGTTAATGAAGGCGGGGTTAAGTCTATCAGCTGCTTCAAAGTATTTGGCTAAAAAAAATGGCATAAAAAAAAGCATAATTTATAATTTAAATTAATGATTATTTATAAAAATAAATGTCCCTTACATTGAAAAAAATATTTTTTGCAATAACGTTCAATTCCTGTTTATTTTTTTTGTTGATGATTGGCATACAAAATAGTTCTAATAAAAGTAAAATTAACTTTTTAAAAAATGAGACAATTAAATTACCAATAAGTTTTATCATTGGTACCAATTTTATTTGCGGATCTTTAATAGGTACTTTTCTTAAAATTAATATAAATAAGAGAAATTTATAAATTAAAGAGCTATTAATTTCTCAGCACTTACAATTCTTGATATCCCTCTTGAAATAAGGATAGGAGATACAATTCTAAATACATCTGTATTAGGCACTTTAATAACCTTTTGTTCCTTACTACAAGCTCGTTTAGCTGATTTTGAATCAAAATGTATTTCTATTGCTTTTCTTTTTAAGTCTTCTTCTGGGAGGAATTCCCAATCAGGATAATCTTTTAATAATTTTATTTCTAATTCAATATTTTTACTAACGATCATATAGACAACATTAGGGAATTCAATTTCTTGAATTGGGACAGATGAAAGTTCCTTTCTTGAGAAATTCTCTATTTCATAATCTATAGGAGGTAATTCAACAAAATTGAATTCTTGCTTTTCAGAATTTAAAGATAACGTTTTATCTTGGTCGAATTTAATATCATTGTTGGAGTTTATTGAATTCCTTTTAGATATTCTCGAACCAATAATTTCTTGATACTTTTCATCACCTAGTTCTTTTTTTAAATTCCTAGTGATGGTTGCATTTGTACATTCAAATTTCTTAGATAATTGCTCAACACTTAATTTTTCATGAATGAACAAATTTGAGATTTCTTTTTTAATTTGGACTGAAAGACGTCTTGCCAATAATCTAATTAATGTACATTTTTTATTGTAGAAAAAAAAATTGTTAATCTCAATTAAAAAATTAAGTCTTAAAAATATTGATAAGAAATAACAACAAAAAAATAGCTTTATGAATAAATAAATCAGGTAAAATTGTAGAGAAAGTTTTTAAATTTATTGGTTAGGTGCACAGTACTGATATAAAATAGAAAAGTTATTGTTACAGTCTAGTTTTGGGCTAAAACCAAATGACAATTCTAGCTTCCTTAGCTCAGCTGGATAGAGCAACTGCCTTCTAAGCAGTGGGCCGCAGGTTCGAATCCTGCAGGAAGCGTTTAGAAAGTTTTATGAATAATAATAAATTGCAATTAAAAAAAGTTGGTAATTTTTGCTTCTCAGCCGGTCTATTTTTATTGCCAAGTGCACTTTTTTTTAGCTCAATTTTGCTTCTTATTTCTTCTTTTATAGGTTGTTTTATTTGTGAAAAAAATTATTTTAAATGCAATTGGAACAAATCATTTTTTATATGTGGTCTACTGATTATCTTTAGTAGCTTTACACATTCCTTAAACTTAAATCCTAGTTTCAAAGATTTATTAGATCCAAAACTTTCATTTATTGGGACTTTCAATTGGCTTCCATTTTTTTGGTTGTTTTGGAGTTTGCAGCCTTACTTAAATTCAGAACAAAAAAGAAAAAAATCAGCAATTATATTAATTGCAGCTACTTTTCCTGTGATTTTCAGCGGTTTTGGTCAATATTTTTTTGACTGGACAGGACCATTCGAGACATTAAATGGTTTAATAGTGTGGTATCAG
The DNA here is from genome assembly GCF_000760115.1 of Prochlorococcus marinus str. SB. Lineage (NCBI taxonomy): Bacteria > Bacillati > Cyanobacteriota > Cyanophyceae > Synechococcales > Prochlorococcaceae > Prochlorococcus > Prochlorococcus marinus. The sequence goes on along the minus strand of NZ_JNAS01000002.1, from coordinate 1,096,786 downwards.
CGTCCAATTACTAAGCATGGATTAACAGGTCTTTTCAATAACCAGAATTATGCTGGAGCTTGGTTAAGTTTAATTTGGCCATTTTGCATAGCAATCGTTATCGAAAAATCAAAATCCTTTTTGAGTAAGTTTTTCTCCATATCTTTTTTAATTACAGTTGGGATTGCGACATTATTAACCAACTCAAGGAATGCATGGGCATGTATATTGATTTCTATCCCTTTAGTTGTTGGAACAAGTAGCCTTTCATGGCTTTTACCTTTAGCTCTATTTGTGGGATTAATATTAGTAATAACCGTTTACCAAACTTTTTCTGGTAATGTTCAAGATATACTCAGGGAAATAATTCCAACTAAAATTTGGTTGGAATTTGCAAGTCAAGGGATTGGAAATCTTAAAGTTACAAGATTTGAAATCCTTTTAAGTGCTTTTGATATAAGTCTAATAAATCCAATATTTGGTATAGGTGCAGGAGCTTTTCCAATTATTTATGAATTACAACAAAACTTATGGAAAGGACACCCGCACAATATAATTCTTGAGTTGGCAATAAGTTATGGATATCCTGTCGCCCTATTATTTATTTCTACTATCGTTGCGTTATTGATTATGTCATACAAAAAAGTTTTTGATAAAAAAAACCAATCTAGTGAATTTAATAATTTTGAAAAAGCTTGGTGGACATCATTTTTTACTTTTTGTTTTACACAATTATTTGACATTCAATATTTTGATGCGAGATTAAGTATCGCCTCTTGGATATTATTATGTGGCCTTAAATTAATATTAGATGAAAATACTAAAAAGAAAACAAATCATGTTGAATGGGAAAACTGAATAAAAATTTATAGGTTAAAAACATCGCATATATCTTTCTTTGAAAATAAAACTGGATTATTTTTAAGTCTTTCTAGATTTACATTTTTTGCAATTTCCTGCCTTTTCTCTCTTGTAGATATTCCAAGTTTTTCCATACTAGGTTCTAGACCAAGTGCACAAACAAACTTTTTTAGATTATTAGCAATATCATTTTGACTTATGCCTAACAAATCAATTATTTCACTTATCGAAGTTTGTAAATCATCATAATTAACAATTTTTTCTTTCTCGAGAGACAAAGCATTTTTGTGAATTTCAAAAATTTTAGGTAAAGTCAACCATACAGCTTGACCATGAGGTATAAAGTATTTACTGGTAAATGCATAAGAGAATGCATGAGGAGAGGTAGTTTTAGAAATATTTATAGCTCTACCTGCCATATTAGATGCTTCGAAAAAATCCTGAAATTCATTGTTTTTTGCTTTACCAGAAACAATCTTAGGCAATTCTTTAAATAAAATTGGTATTGCTTTTCGCGAAAAAAATTTGCTTTCTTTTGTACTACCGCAAGCCCAATGGCTTTCAATTGCTTGAGCCAAAGCATCTAACCCATTGAATGCCTTTTGGCTAGGAGAATTACTTAAACAAAGTGTTCCATCTAGTATTACTGTTTTTGGAATCAAGAAATCAGCAGCGACTGAATATTTAATTTTATCAAGATAAACTACAGCGAATTTTGTTGATTCGCTTCCAGTCCCTGCAGTTGTTGGTATAGATATATGGTTTATCTGTGAAAATTTTGGTTTTTCAATCCCATTAATAATTTTTTTAAAATCCTGATCATAAGCAAAAAATGCCAAAATTAACTTTGCAATATCAATCACACTTCCACCACCAATAGAAATAATGGTGTCTATATTGTTAGTCCTAGCTATTTTAGTTCCTTTGATAGCATCCTCAATTTTTGGATTTATTTCAAAATCATTGAATTTAAAAACATTAAACTTATCAAATATGGGTTTTAGAGCTTCTGCAGAACCTGATTTAAAATAAGATTTTTTTCCAGTTACTACTAAAATATTTTTAGCATGCTCATCTTCTAAGATTTTCATCAATTTGGAAATCGAGCCTAAACCTGAAATTACATGCTGAGACATTTATAGATCTTGTTTTAGTGTTTTCATTAAAGAAATTTTATTTTGATTTGGGGTTGTAGTTGGCCTGCCAATATTAGATCTATGACCGGGACGAACTAAAATTTCGATAAAAGAAGAAGTCTTTCTTGATTGGGCTTCTCTAATAATTTTCTTAAGATTCTTCTTATCAGATACAGTTTCTGAAAACTTATATCCAATAGATTTAGCAATATTACTTAATCTAAATTTGCTAGCAACTGTTGGCTGCCCTCCAACCGATTCATGACAACCATTATTAAAAACAAGATGTATCAGATTAGATAAATTTTTAGTTCCAGTAATAGCCATTGATCCCATATGCATTAATGATGCCCCATCTCCATCAAAACAATAAACAGGTCTATGGGGTTGATTAATTGCGATCCCAGTAGCAATTTGAGAAGCATGACCCATTCCACCTACACATAAGAAATCCTTGCCATGGCCTAATTGATTATTAGCCCTAAATTCAAAAAGCTCTCTTGAAAGCATTCCAGTTGTACATACAATAACTGAATTTGTTTCGCACTCTTTAGTAGCAATTTCTACTGCTTCTTCTCTCTCTAATTCATAATTAGAGTTAATAGATTCATTATTCTTCTTTTTATAAGTCTCGAAAGTGCCTTTTCTAACTAAAATACATACGGGTTTTTTATTATCAAAAGAATCTTCAATTTGATTTTTTATCAATTCTAAAATTTGATTTTGACTTAAATTTTTGTCAATAATTGAATATGGAATACCCATCACATCCAACAAATCAGGAGTAATCCTTCCTTGATGTATATGCTGAGGCTCATCTTTAACACCTGGTTCGCCTCTCCACCCAATTACTAAGAGCATAGGAATTGAGTATACCTCTTCACTTGCTAAAGATAATAAGGGATTAACAGTATTACCAAGACCAGAATTTTGCAAATAAATTAAAGGTATTTCGCCGGTAGATAAATGATGTCCTATCCCAAGTCCAACTGCTGCTCCTTCGTTTGCTGCGATTATATGACGCGATTCTGGGAATTCGTCATCCACATAAGCACAAAAATCCTTTAATAAGGAATCAGGTACTCCAGAAAAAAAACTAATATTATTTTGTAAAAGAAAATCTACTAGGACCTTTGGGCTAAGCATTTTTTGTACCTGGAATAATTTCTAGAATATCTTTAATAGACATACAAAATTCTCTTGCTTCAAAAGCCCTTTTATTTTCTAAAATTGATTTTGCGGTTTTATACATTGCAGGATATGCTGCCCTCAGCATATGATTTGCATAAATTACTATATTAACCCCAGCATCTTCAAATTCTTTTTCAGTTATTTTATCAAATGATGAAGGAACTACTATAAGAGGTCTACCAGCTCCAAATTCTCTATAGTGACTGCAAAATTCAAGAATTTCTTTGCCATCTGATTTTCTTGAGTGAATCATTATTCCATCAGAGCCAGCCTCTAAATATGCTCTACATCTTGTTAAGGCATCATTCATACCTTGTTCCAAAATCAAACTTTCACAACGTGAAATTATCATAAAATCATCACTCACTTGTGCATTCTTACCAACTCTTATTTTATTGCAGAAATCTTCTATAGAATCTTGTTGTTGTGCTACATCTGTACCAAATAATGAATTCTTTTTTAATCCAATTTTATCTTCAATAACTACAGCGGAAACTCCTAATCTCTCCAAGTTTTTAACTGTATAAGAAAAGTGTTCTGGTTTACCTCCAGTATCGCTATCGTAGATCATAGGTTTAGTTGTGACGTTAAATATCTGATCTACTGAATTGGCTCTACTACTTGGGTCAACAGCTTCAATATCTGGCATCCCCTTAGCTGTAGAGTCTGTAAGACTACTAGACCATACTCCATCAAAACTATGTTTTCCTTTTTCATCTTCTATTTCAATATCCTCTGCTATTAAACTGGAAAGTCCATTATGAGTTTCGATTATCCGAATTAATGGTTTAGCGTTTAATAATCTACGAAGTTGAGACCTTCTTCTATCTGGAGTCGTTCCAAGATCTTTATGAGCATTAATTAGTTGAGTAGAAGAAATGCCAGGGGTATAAGCTACCTCTATAAGTTCACCATCCCAATTTGACAATGTTTCAAGAACTTGTTGCCTTACTTTTTTTTGAACACCTTCTTTCCAATCATCTCCATGTACAACTATGTCAGGTCTAATTTTTTCTAAATTTGGTCTATAATCGAGTGTTTCTTGTGGCACAACCTTATAAACCTGCTTCATATTTTCTATTACATCTTTTCTTTGTTCATATGTAAGGAAAGGAAGCCTTTTGTAGGAGGCAATAGCCTTATCAGTTAGTAAACCTACTATTACTCTCCCATGTTTAGAAGCTTGCTTTAATATATTGATATGACCCGGATGCATAATATCGGCACTTATACCAACATATACTATTTTTTCAGACATAAATTTGATCAGTACCCAATTAATTAAAGAATATATTACATATTTAGCTTTAAATGAAATTGTTTAGTACAGTAATCAAATTGATTTAATTTAATCCTAAAGTAAACAACTTAAACTAAATCAATAATTTTTCTATTTTTGTTAATTCTTCTTGATTATATTTGCCACAATATAGTTTTCTTCTTAACAAATATTCAAGCCCTAAAAAGTTATTTGTCCCGGTTAAAGAAATCATATCTCGATGAAAGTTATAATTTAATTTTTCTTTACGCCAATTACCATAAGTTTCTTTTAAATAAAGATTTGCATTTTTAGGTCCTTTCACTTTTAATCCATAAACCTCATATTCGTTTAATTCAAAAGGAGTATTTTTCCACAAAATACTAGATGTTCCATGATAAATTTTATTTCCCTCTAAAAAGTGCCAAAAAATATCTAGAGTAATACCATTTTTATGAATAATTCTGGCAAATGTTGGTTTATTTAAAAAGTTGTTAGCACTTAAAAAGTATTTTTGATATTCAATCTTAGAGATTTCAAAAAGGGGGCTTTTTCTCAAAACTTCTTTAATTTGTGCAAGAGATACATCCTCACTCATTAAGCCAATATCTATATCTAGATCATGCCTTAGAAAAGACTTTTCTCTAATAAAACCTAAAAAAGTGCCTGCCAATACAAACCACTTAATCTTATTTAATTCAAACAAACATGCCAGATCTAAAAGCACTTTTTTTGCCTTCAATGAATCAATGCCAATGTTTTTCTTAGATAATTTATTGTGGGGCTTTAATATTTTTTTAGCTGGCATTTTTTCTAAGTAATTTTTTACTTTTAAATATTGTGAAGTAAATTTTTTAGAGAGCTTTGATATGGATATATTATCTTTATTTTCTATTAAAAAATCGCATTCATAAGCTAATATTTTTAATAAATCAATTTCATAAAAAATATCTTTTTTAGAATTTTTAAGTCTTTTTAAAACATTCTTTATCTTGTTTAATTCATTTAAATTTAGCCCGCTACAAAAATCAAACATAATATCTGTTTTTAGTGAGATCGGTAAATAACTCTTCTTTAAGCACCAAATTAGTCTTCTTGATTCACTTTTCAGATCATTATTGATTAAAACTCTTATAAAAAAAAGATTCCCTAATCTAAAATCAAAAAATATAATTATACAAATAATAAAAAATAATAAACCTATGAAAAATCGACTAAATTTGCTGTAGGGCCTATTGAGTAACCAATGGAATAAACCTAATTTTTTAAAATAATTTTTCATTTATATATTCTAAATTCGGGAATTTATTTTATTAATTACTGTCATAAATAAATTGAGTTTTAGAAATGGTCTTTAAATATCTCTTCAATATAATATTTCTAAACAGAACAAGATAAAGGCCTAAGATCTCTTTAGAAATAACTAATAAAACCAAAATTAACCATAAAAATATCAAAATAATTGGAGGTATATTAATGAATTCCAGAAATACAAGAATAGTAATATAAAAAAGGTAGGTGACATGTCGAAAAAATTGTTTGCCAAATTTAAATAAACTTGATTTGATAATTTTCTTTATTTTTTTCTTTTTGTTAGGGATGAAAAACTCATCTTCAACAAATTCAATTTCATCAATTTCATTTTGAGAACTCTTATTTTTTTGATATTTTTCAAGATCATATTGTTTAAATTCTTTCTTTGTCATTAATTGCTGAACAATAGTTGTTATGAGTCTATTAACAGGATTAAAAGTACAGAGACTGGAAAAAAATGAAACAACTAAAAGTGGGAAACTTAAATTCATTGCAAATTCAGAATAGTGCAAAGTTACCGCCATAAAAATAGAAGGCATGGTTATTGCATGAGCAAACTTATCAAGAAATAGACCTTCTAAACTATCCATCTGCTTTGCTCTTGCAATCTCGCCATCTACGCAATCAAGTAAATAAGCAAAATGTAAAACTAAAACGCCAATCAGCATAGCTTCTTTAGATAAATTTACTGAGATAAATAGACAACTTAATAACCCTATGATTATTTGCAATATGGTTACGAAATTAGGAGTTATTTTTGTTCTATAAAGAAACCAACTTAATCTAAGTGAAAAAGGTCTATAGAACCTACTTAAATATGGATCAATTAATAATTTTTCTGGAGGGAAAACTAAAGATTTAAATTGAGAAAAATTTTTAATATTTCTAATTCCCATTTCCTTAAAAGTACTTTCATTAATATATATTACCAAACTTGTTTTCTAGTAAAAACTATCCTAGATGTATATATTTTTTGAATTCATGATTTGATATAGTGGAAATAAGATTTTTCAAAAAGCTATACAATCACGAAATATTTATTTTTAAAACTAAATCAATTTAAATAAGGTTTATTATAGTGAACAATTTTATTAAGAATATAAATGCATTAATAAATTTTTACTGCAAAAAGGAATCATTACCTTTCTTTATACCAGTACTAATAGGAGTACTTTACAAGCTTAATACAATTATCCTTTTTATCGTCCCTATTCAGGCAATTCAGTCTGTATCAAAGGGTAGGTTATCAAAACAAATGCAAGAAGTATTTAAAACTTTTCATTTGCCAGTTGTAAATGGGGATGGTGTATTTTTTGCATTTTCTTTAATAATTTTATTATCTGTAATTTCGCTTCTCATATTAGATAAACTCAAAATCAAATACACAATAAAAATTAAATCAATTCATTTTCCCCAAAAAGAATCTGATAAAAACCTGTTAAATAATAAAGAATTTTCTAATAAATTAAATGCAAATAAAAAAATTGATAATTTTATAAAAAACTCTGAAAATATATTTTTTTGTTTAATACTTAGCATATTTATATTTATATATGATTTTCAAATAGCTCTAATAATCCTTTTCGGGTGTTTACTTTATATAAAATTCATAAACACTTTAAATTCCAAGATTGTATATGGAGAAAAAATTAACAAAAAAAATAATCTATCGGAGCATTCAATTCTTAAGAATCAATCAGCAAATTCAAATTTTAAAAAGACAAAAATTAATTATAATTTAGTAAAGCCGATAGCAAGTTCAATAATTATGTTCTCAATAATGGCTTTAATTTATCTAAGATCAAATTCATCAATCTCAATAATATTTATCTTTCTAGTAAGAATATTTCAAAATAATATGCTGAATAGCATTAAAAGTATTAGCCAAAGTAAAAAAATAACTCTTTAAGAAAAAATTAATGCTGAGAGTAATTTTTTATAAAAATATAGTTATAAATTTTACTATTTTTATAAACTCAAAAATACGTAACTTGATATGAATCTTATATTATAAATTCAAGAAGTATTATAAATACTTAATTGTTATTTATCTGGAGTAAGAATCTTTTTTATTTATTTACATTTAACTTTATTTAGTTGATGAAGTTTGTAGTTTAAAATTAATAAATGAATATTCCTATTAAAAACATTTGTTGCATTGGCGCTGGTTACGTTGGAGGACCAACTATGACTATGATGGCAAGCAAATGTCCCGATTTAATTTTTCATGTTGTTGATATCAATAAAAAAAGGATAGAATCTTGGAATAATAAAGATCTATCAAAATTACCAATTTTCGAACCTGGTTTAGAAGAATTAATTGCAAAGACAAGAAATAAAAACTTATTTTTTTCAACAAATATTAAAGAAGCTATTGAATCATCTGAAATTATTTTCATATCTGTAAATACTCCCACTAAAAACAAAGGACTTGGAGCAGGTAAGTTAAGTGATTTAAAGTATGTTGAGGCCTGTGCTAGAGAAGTTGCTAGATACTCTAAAGGATATACAATAGTCGTTGAAAAAAGTACCTTACCTGTAAGAACTGCTGAGGTAATAAAAAATATATTGAATTCATCAGAATCAAATTCTAAAAGAGAGGAAATAAGTTTTGACGTATTATCTAATCCAGAGTTTTTGGCAGAAGGAACCGCAATAAAAGATCTAGATAGTCCTGATAGAGTTTTAATAGGGGGGGATAATAAAAAGGCAATGATTGCATTAAGTGACATATATAAAGCATGGGTTCCAGAAGAAAAAATTCTTTTCACCAATATATGGAGTAGTGAGCTTGCTAAATTAACTTCGAATGCCTTTTTAGCTCAGCGTATTAGTTCTATAAATTCCATAAGTGCTATTTGTGAAGTCACTGGAGCAGATGTAAGAGAAGTTTCAAGAGCAATTGGTAAAGACACTAGAATTGGTTCGAAATTTTTAGATTCAGGACCAGGGTTTGGCGGGAGCTGCTTTAAAAAAGACATATTAAATCTTGTATATTTAGCTGAATATTTTGATCTCCATGATGTCGCTTCATTTTGGGAAGGAGTAGTAAATATTAATAATTGGCATCAAAGACGAATTGCAGAAATTGTGATAAGAAAACTTTTTGGAACAATTACAGGGAAAAAAATTATAGTTCTAGGATTTGCTTTTAAAGCTAATACAAATGATACAAGAGAATCTGCAGCTATAAGAATTTGCCAGGATTTAATTGAGGAAGGTGCAGACCTGATAATTCATGACCCTAAAGTAAGTCCTGATCAAATTGAAAAAGACTTAAAAATTAAGCAAATTTCGGAAACAAATACTAATCCAGACAGTCTCCTCAAAAGTCAAATTGGCCAATGGAAATTTAGTAAAAATATCGACATTTTTGATGATGCTCATGCAATTTTAGTTTTAACAGAATGGGAAGAATACAAACATATAGAATGGCAAAAAGCATCAAAAAAAATGGTCAAACCATCTTGGGTTTTTGATTCAAGATCAATTGTCAATGCAGAAGAGGTTATTAAATCAGGTTTAAAATTGTGGAGATTAGGAGATGGTAGTAAAACAAAGAAATGAGAAATTACTAATAAAATTATCTCCCATATTTGTCTTCGAATCTTTTAATATCATCTTCTCCAAGATAATTACCGCTCTGAACCTCTATTAATGTCAAAGGAAATTTTGTTGGATTAGATAATCTATGTTTTACTCCTAAAGGTATATATACACTTTCATTAGGTCCAATAACTTTTTCAAAACCCCCTATTTCTGTCTTAGCTGTACCACTTACAACGACCCAATGTTCAGATCTATGAAAATGCATTTGAAGAGATAATGATGCTCCTGGATTAACCTCAATCTTCTTTATTTGCCAAGTATTGCCTTGTTCTATAGATAAAAAAGAGCCCCAAGGTCTATAAACTAGTTTATGATTCTCAGCCTCATTAAGTCTGTTTTTTTTCATTATTGATAGCGCATTTTTAAGAGCTTCAGAAGAATCCTTCTTAGCTACTAAAACAGCATCTTTTGTTTCTATAACAATCAAATTTTCTAAACCAATGCTTACAATTAATTTTTCTTCACTTCTTATTAAAGAATCTTTAGTATCTTGAATCAATACTCTACCCTTCTTACAATTTCCATCCTGATCTTTTTTAGAAATTTTCCAGAGAGATTCCCAAGTGCCAATATCTTCCCAGCCGCAATCTAGGGGCATTACAAATGCTTTTTTTGTTTTCTCAAATACTGCGATATCTATTGAGATATTTTCACAATTAAAAAATGAATTTTTATCTAGTCTTAAAAAATCTAAATCTCTAGTACTATTTTTAAGACATTTTTCACAATCTTTCAATATATCTGGATGAAAATCACTTACTTCATTTAAGATGGAGGATGCTTTGAATAAAAACATACCACTATTCCAGGAGTATTTTTTATCTTTAATCAATTTTGAGGCAGTTGAAAAATCGGGTTTCTCTATAAAACGATCAACTCTACTTGTAAGATTTTTATTAGAATTATTATTCTCTGCAGATTTAATGTATCCGTAACCAGTCGCTGGATATTTTGGGGTTACTCCAAAAATAACTAGATCACCATTTATAGCGATCTCAATACTATTTTTAATAGCATTATGAAACTTGTTAATTTCTTTAATCTGATGATCTGCTGAGAGAATTAAAAGAATAGGATCTATATTTTTGTCACTAAATATTTCTAATGCTTTTAATGCAGCAATTGTAATAGCTGGGGCAGTATTTCTACCCTCAGGTTCCAAGATAATCTCAGATGGAACAACACTTATTTTTTTCATTTGTTCCCCAACTATAAATCTATGCTCTTCATTACATATGATGATTGGCTTACTCATACCATCAAGATTCTCAATTCTTTTATAAGTTTTTTGCAACATCGTATATTCTTCATCATTTAATAAATTTAAAAATTGTTTAGGGAAACTTCTTCTAGATAAAGGCCAAAGTCTTGTACCAGATCCACCTGCAAGAATAATTGGAACGATAATATTGGTACTTTTTTTGCTCATCATTCTTTAGCAGAATGTATTGAAAAACCTTTACTTTTTAGCAAATATTCTTTTTTTGCTTCTTTAGAATCTTCTTTAATCATTTCAGAGATTAATTCATTTAAAGAAGTCTTAGGTTCCCAACCTAATTTTTTTCTAGCTTTTGATGCATCTCCTAATAACTGCTCAACTTCGGTTGGTCTAAAATATCTGGGATCAATTCTGACAACTACATCATCAGTGTCTGCTCTTATTCCTACTTCATCTAAACCACTATTTTTCCAAATGATCCCTTTTTCTCCGTTTTCTTTATTCCAACCTAGCTCCAACGCACACATCTCTATAAATTCACGAACACTTTTCATTTGCCCAGACGCTATGACAAAATCTTCTGGTTTTTCTTGCTGAAGCATAAGCCATTGAATATATACATAATCTTTTGCATGTCCCCAATCCCTTTTTGCATCAAGATTACCCATATAAATACATTTTTCTAATCCATAGTTTACTCTCGATAGTCCTCTCGTAATTTTTCTTGTTACGAAAGTTTCTCCTCTTCTAGGACTTTCGTGGTTAAAAAGGATTCCATTACATGCAAAAATATCATATGCTTCTCTGTAGTTAACTATTATCCAATATGCATATAATTTTGCTACCGCATATGGACTTCTAGGATAGAAAGGAGTTGTTTCTTTTTGTGGGACTTCTTGTACGAGCCCATACAATTCACTTGTACTAGCTTGGTATATTTTTGTTTTTTTTGTTAAATTTAGATTTTTTACAGCCTCAAGGATCCTAAGAATTCCTAATGCATCACAATTTGCTGTGTATTCTGGAGTCTCAAAACTCACTGCAACGTGACTTTGAGCTCCCAAGTTATAAATTTCATCGGGCTGAATTTTTTGTATTAATTTGATTATATTTGAACTATCAATCAAATCCCCATAATGTAGAAAAAACCTTGCATCTTTTTCATGAGGGTCTTGGTATAAATAGTCAATCCTAGAAGTATTAAAAGAACTTGAGCGTCTTTTTAGACCATGCACAATATAACCTTTATCTAATAGCATTTCAGCTAAATAACTTCCATCTTGTCCTGTAATGCCTGTTATAAGGGCTACTTTTTCATTTATAGTCATTTATTCTGTTATCATCCTTAAATTTTATATTAAAACTGGTTATTATCAATTTTAAAATTACTTATAAAAACTTTTATACCACTTAACAAATTTCTTTACCCCAATATCTAATGGTGTTTCTTGGATATCTCCCAACCAATTAATTATTTTAGAATTATCCGCTGAAGTATCCTTTACATCCCCTTGCTGCATTTCTGCAAACTCTTTAATTGCCTTTTTATTTAACTCTTTTTCGAGAGATAAAATAAAGTCCATTAGATTAATAGATTTTTGATTACCTATGTTAAAAACTCTATAAGGACTCCAACTTGTAGAAGGTTTTGGATCGTCCTTTTTAAAATCTTTATTAATTGAGGCAGGTTTCTCAATTAATTTTTCTAATGCTTTAATTACATCATCAATATAAGTAAAGCTTCTAGACATCTCACCAAAATTGAATATTTTTATTGGTTTTTCATTAATAATCGCATCAGCAAATATCATCGGAGCCATATCTGGTCTGCCCCATGGGCCATATACTGTAAAAAATCGCAACCCCGTAGTTGGAATATTGTAAAGATGGCTATAAGTATGAGCAATAAGTTCATTTGTTTTTTTTGTAGCTCCGTAAATACTTACTGGATGATCTACTCTATCTTCTTCGGAAAAAGGGATTTTAGTATTTCCTCCATAAACAGAGCTACTACTTCCATATAAAAAATTTTTCACTTCCAATTCCTTACAACACTCCATAAGATTAGTAAAACCAACAATATTCGAATTTATATATTCGCAGGGGTTTATAAGTGAATAACGGACCCCTGCTTGTGCAGCAAGATTAATTACAATTTCTGGTTTATGTTGATTAAATATAGACGTCAGATTAGTCTTATTAATTAAATCAGCTTTAATAAATTCCCAATTACTTGAATTTGGAATTAATTCTTTTAATATCTCTAACCTTTTATATTTCAAATTAACATCATAATAATCATTTATATTATCGATTCCTATAACTCTATAGCCTTTTTTTAATAAATTTTGGCAAGCATGAAATCCAATAAAGCCAGCTGCGCCCGTAATAATAATTTTTTTCATATTGAAAAAACTTAACTTTTTAATCTTACTAATAATTAGTTAAATAAATTGCTGTATTTAATTAAATATTTCTTCAAGAAAATGCATAATTTTTTTTATTCAGAATAACCATTAGGATTTTGCAATTGCCATTTCCATCCATCTCTACAAATATCCTCAATATTTCTTTTTGGCTTCCAATCTAAAATTGATTTAGCTAAAGAATTATCTGCCACAACAAATGCATTATCCCCTTGTCTCCTTTCATGAAAACTAAAGGGGACTTTCACTTTATTAGTATTCTCAAAAATCTTTATAAATTCTAAAACACTCGTCCCTTTGCCAGTTCCAAGATTAATAGTCAACATTTGAGGTTTTTGATTAGAAAGATATTCCAGTGCACAAAGGTGACCCTCTGCAAGATCAATAACATGTATATAATCTCTTATGCCTGTTCCATCATGAGTCGGCCAGTCTGAGCCAAAGATTTTAATTTCAGGTAATTTACCTATAGCTACTCGCGTTATTTGAGGATATATATTATTTGGTTTGCCCGTGGGGTCTTCCCCTATTAGTCCAGATTCATGCGCTCCAACAGGATTAAAGTACCTTAAAGAAGCAATCCTCCATTGATCATTATTTTTATTTAGATCACTTAAAATCCTTTCAATAGTTAATTTTGTAAATCCATATGGATTAACTGGTTCGCAAAAATCACCCTCCGTAAGTAATTTATCTGATTTCGCCTTATAAACAGTCGCACTACTACTAAAAACAATAGTTCTGCAATCATATTTCTCCATTACTTTTAAAAGATTTATTGTTCCAATAACATTATTTTCCCAATAACTAAGAGGGTCCATAACTGAATCAAAAACTGATTTCAAACCTGCAAAATGAATAACACCTTCAACTTTTTTAAATTGTTTAAGGCAATTTTTAAAAATTTTTTCAATGTCACTTATATTTTTTAAGTCCCCCTTTATCAAGTGTAGTTTATCTTTTAAATCATTATTAAATCTCAATAAAATCATTAAAACTTTCTCTAATGATTTTGCAGAAGAATTACAAAATGAATCTATTACAAAAATTTCATATCCTCTTTCTAAAAGTAAAAGGCATGTATGTGATCCTATAAAACCAGCCCCACCAGTCACAATTATCGTACTCATTTTTTATCAATTAACTTTTATGTATACAGGATTTGGTTGCGAAATTTTTCAAAATTTTAAATTATTAAAATTTAAAAGTCAACAAAGTTCTACTTGAAAAACTCTACTTTGGTAAGTTTTTTTTCGGTTTTTATTAATTCCAAAAGAATGTTTGAAAGTGCGAATTATTTATTTATAGATAACAAAGTTTAATACTATAAAATTAATAACAGAGACAAATTTAGTCTACTTACCAATATTCTTGCAATTTAGAAAATCCATCTTAAAAGAATTTAGAGTGTTCTTAAACTTTGTTTAAATACTTTTAATAATTTGAATATATGATTTATTATCAAATAAATTCAGATTTATTTTATTATTTGATGTTTTTTTAAATTTCCCCCTTTCTTGAAGTAAATAATATGACAAAAGAATTAAACATAAATGAAAGAATATTTGTTGCTGGGAGCGGAGGTATGGCGGGGAGTGCCATTTGTAGAGCTTTATATAAATATAATTATGGCAAAACTAATAAAGGTAAAATTCTTTCACCTACAAGAGAAGAACTTGATCTATTCGATTTAAATGCTATTAAAGCTTGGTTCAAACTACATAAACCTACTGTTTTAATAATAGCGGCAGCAAAAGTAGGAGGAATAATTGCGAATTCAAATTTTCCAGCTACTTTCTTACTAGAAAATTTAAAAATCCAATTAAATTTATTCGAGGCATGCAGAGAATTTAAAATTAAAAAAGTTTTATTTTTAGGTAGTAGCTGCATATATCCCAAATTTGCTCAACAACCTATTAAGGAAGAATATTTATTAAGTGGATTCCTCGAGCCATCAAATCAATGGTACGCGCTAGCAAAAATTGCAGGCATAAAATCTTGCGAAGCCCTAAGATTAGAACATAATATTGATGCTATTTCCTTGATGCCTACAAATCTTTATGGCCCAGGAGACAATTATCATAATTCCAATAGTCATGTTTTAGCAGCATTTATAAGAAGGTTTTATGAGGCAAGAATTAATAAAAAAAAAGAAGTCATATGTTGGGGAACTGGCTCACCTCTAAGAGAATTTCTTCATGTAGATGACTTGGGAGAAGCTGTTGTTTTCGCTTTAAATAATTGGGATCCAGATTCCCTTAATAGTCCAAGAGATAAAAATGGTGAGAAACTATTTTTCCTAAATATTGGAACTGGTAAAGAAATATCAATAAAAGATTTAGCTTATTTAATAAAAAATGAGCTGAATTATACTGGCCGAATTATATGGGATCACTCTAAACCCGATGGTACTCCAAGAAAATTACTTAATATTGATAGAATTAAAAGCCTTGGTTGGTATCCAAAAATTAAGCTTGATGAGGGGATAAGGCAAACAATTAAGGATTTTATTGATAAATATGATTCAAATGAACTTAGGTTAAATTAATTAATTTCATTCTTATTAATAATTTACTTTTAAAGTTTCAAGAAAAAATAAACCTTATCTAAGGTAAAGGGTTAACTATAATATCAAAAGAATTTATTAATTCTTTTAAAGTGTCTAATTCAAATAAATACAAATCTCGTCCTAAGTTAACCATAATTACCATATGCAAAAACTCTGAAAAAACAATTAGTGATGCAGTAAAATCTGTATTAGATATTTTAAACATAGCAGAAGGAATAGAATATATTATTCAGGATGGCAAATCAAGAGACGACACTAATCAAATAATAAAAGAACTAACCAAGGATAATAATAAAGTCAAAATTTATAGAGAGACAGATAAAGGTATATATGATGCTATGAATAAAGCTTTAGATAAAGCAAAAGGTGAGTTTATATTATTCTTGAATTCTGATGATATTTTATTAAATAATTTCTTAAAGAAATCATATGTGGATATTTTTAAAAGTGATTTTGATTGTTTAATAGCACCCGTTATGTTTTTTAAAAGGCCCTCAAAAAGAATTTTGCGTTATTGGTTAGTAAAGGAAGGAAATTTAAATTTTATTTCTTCGCTAATTTATTCTCCTTATCCTCCTCATCCTGGATTTATTTGCAAAAGAAAAATCCTTTCAAAATATAAATTCAATTTAAAATATAATATAGCTTCTGATTATTTGCAGATGAACTCTATCCTTAAAGATAGTTCTGTAAAAAGAAAATATTTAGAAAGACCAATTGTAGCGATGGCTATGAATGGAGAATCTAATAGAATTAGATCTATAATCAAGTCTAAAAAAGAAATTAATCAAATTAATAAAAAAATCAAATTTAGTGAAAATATAGCTTTAAGATACATTAGAAATTTAATTCAACATATTATTCCGCTAATAAAGCAAAAAAAACTTATGGATTTTTATTAAAAAGAATGTCTTTATTTTTTAAAATTTTTTTATTATATAGATTCTGAGCCTGCCATATTAATGACACTTTTAACTGTTTTAAAAAATATTAAAAAATCTAAAAACAAAGATTGATGTTTGATGTAAAACAAGTCATATCCAAGTTTTATAGATGAGTCAGATACAGATGCTCCATATCTATAACTGACTTGTGCATGTCCACTGATACCAGGTTTTATAAGATGTTTTAAATTATAAAAATGAATTTTTAATTTTAAATCTTCTTCTATCTCAGGCCTCTCAGGCCTTGGTCCTATTAAACTCATTTTGCCTTGAATAACAGAAATTAATTGGGGGATTTCATCCAGTCTCATTTTTCTTAAATATTTTCCAATAAAAAGAACTCGTTTATCATTTTTTGTTGACCATTGAGCCCCGTTTTTCTCAGCCTTTTTAATCATTGTTCTTATTTTATAAATATTAAAAAGGGAACCATGCTTGCCAACCCTTATTTGTTTATAAATAGTTGGGAAACCATCATTAATCAAAACTAAGAAATTGATAATTATAAAAATTGGAAATATAGTAACGAATAATAAAACGCTAAATGCAATATCAAATATCCTTTTAACTGAAACGTTTATTTTATTAAAAAGAGAATTTTTTTCTGATAAATTAAGAGTTAATTTAAATTCATTGATTCCATTAATATAAATATCATGAGGTAATATTTTAATTTCCTTTTCTAGCCACTCTTCTAAATTTAAGGTATTCCAATATCTATTTATAGTATTTTTTTGAATAGAGTAGTTTTTATAGTTCACACCATCGCTTTTAATTATACCCAGACATAAACGATAGTCTATTTTGTTTATTTCGTCGCTTGAATATATGTATTTAATTTTTATTTTCCTTTTTAAAAGACTTAATAAGTTCTTGAGATATTCAACTTCATCCCTATTGCCCCAAAAAACCCAATAAAACTTATCAATAAAAAATTTTTTATAAATTCCAAAAGAAACCGTTTTTACGAGTGACATCACTAAAGTAAGTTTCAACAATGATGAAATTAAATAAAAATAATCTGGAGAAGCAAGGATGGATGAATCAAAGGAAAAAGGTATAAAAGAAATTAGAATAAATAGTAATGAAAAAGACGAAAACTTAATTTCTGCAAGACATGTCGAAAAGAAGCCTTTTGTTGATAACTGATCATACCTTTTAAAAAGATAACTAAACAAAATCCAAGAAGAATAAATATATAACAAGATTGGAATTTCAAAAACAACATTACCGATGTCTTTACAGATCCAAATAAAGTACTTAAATAAAAATAAATCTAGGAATAGAAATATCAAAAAGAAAACAACTTTTCGATAAGTAGGTTTTATTGATTTTAAATTTGTATAGATCATACTTTGAATGAATAAAATAATTCCTTTTAAAACATTAATAAATCTATATAATCCATAAAATGTAATAAGTAAATAAAGCCTTTAATTATTAAACCAATACAAATTTACAAAACTTATATAAAGTGTGATATTATAATGTGAAATTCTTATTTTATCCAGTGTCAAGTAAATTTTGGCAAAAATTAATTTTTTTAGGAAGTTGTTTATATCTGACTAGTAATAGTCCTGCAAGGGCGTTAGTTACTTATCCTCTACAATATTCTGACAGTGGATCTATGACACTTTCTGGCTCAATAACAATTGATGAAACTAATCCGGAGGCACAACAATCTAATACATTTTTAGTTATGCCTTCATGGGTTACATCTTTAACAATTAGTTTCTTTGATGGAAGTAGTACCACTAACTTTTCAAAAAGTGATTACGCTGCTATCAGATGGGTACCCAATAATCCTAATAATGTTAATTACTCAGCAGATTTACTTCCTCAGTTTACTAACATAAACTTTATTGCTATCGACAGTGATACAACTCCTGATGACTCAGGTACTCCTAACGAAATGAATATGACTACCGGCGAATTTACATTACAATCTACACCTGGACCTCTACCGATACTTGGTTTTATACCTTTCATAACTTACTCACGCAAAATTAAACGTAAAATACAATTTCATAAAGAAATTACTGCAACAATTTAAGATTTGAGAAGTTATTTAGTTGATTTAACCTACAAGACTTTAATTTTAGCTTTTATAATAGTCAATTTCTTTAATTTTTTTCCCATAAACATTTTTAATCCAATATGGATAAATAAAATAACAAGTAATTTTGTTGATACTGCTTCTTTACCATTCCTAGGTTTAATCATTAAGGTTTTTTTCACCATAAATCAAAAAAAACAACTCGATGCAGAAGGAAAAACTGATTCTGATTCTAGTGAAATTTATTACTTAAAGATTAGAAAAATTATTAATAAATTAATTATATTTTTTATTTTGAGTTTAACTATATGTCTAATACAAGCACTAAACATCTTTAGGGGTATTACATTTATTGATTATCAAAATAATCAAGCTATAAAAGAAATCAATTCTCAAATTGACAATATGTCTGAGAAAGCAAAGCAGAACAATGAAACAAATTCTCTTAATCCTGATTATGAAACCTATTCATTTGAAATTGAAACAGTACCGGAAAAAATAGAGATTGCACGAATAAAAGCTAATAGGATGTTATCTATTAAAAGTAATGAAGCGAAAATAAAACTTTTTCAGATAACCATAAGAAATATAATTTTATCTATTTTATGGAGTACCGCTTTCTTCTTAACATATAGGAAATTAAATAGTTATGAATGAAATTAAATATTTTCTTAAAAAAAATTGAAACCTATTTTATTGCTTGGTTTCTTTTATACGCTTTTCTTGTAGGGGTGAACATTTTAATAAATTATAAACTCAAAACAACAGGTGATACCCAATTATTTAACTTATTAATTTGGATTAGCATTTTTTTATCATTAGAAGATCAAAAACGTAATCTTTATCCAGATATTTCTAAAATCAATTTTGCAATTTCACTGTTTTTTTTAGTCATAATTATTTTTCAGTTGAATTCTATAAGTATAGAAAATAACAATTATCTATATTTGCTACCTTTGGAAATAAGTTTTATGATGGCTTTTCTTAATAAAAAAATTAACAATTTAAGAATCTTTATCCCATCTTTTATTTTTACTTTTCTATATGCATTAAGGCCAGTAATTCTAAAATTATTTGATCCTATTTTTGTAAACATGACTTCATGGTCTAGTTGGATAGGATTAAATATGGTTGGATTTAAGGGGGTTTTTTTAAATAATTCAAATGAAATAATTCTAAAAACAAGCGGAGTAAAAATCTATAACGGATGCAGCGGAGTTGATATGATAGTATTCACTTTGAGTATTTTGATTGTTTGTTCAATAATATATCCTTTTCCAAAACCAAAGATTAATATTTTAATTTTTGGTTTTGGAGCAATTCTTTCATTTTTTATAAATGTAATCAGAATTTGCTTATTAGCTTTTTTTAATAACTTAGATTCAAATTTAGGTTCAAAGGCTTTTGAATTCTTTCATATATCTTATGGAAGTCAAATTTTTCATATAATTTCCATAATTTTATCTTTAACAACATATATGTTTTTTTTAGAAAGACAGCTTTCTAAAAGCTAAACTACATACCTGAAATTAAATAAATTTTTTCAACTTGCTAATGCAGTATCTTTTGCAATTCCTAAGGATAAGTTTATTAATATATTAAGCAATAATTGAACCAAAAAAGTTATAAAAGTTGCAATCGCCGCTCCTTCCGCATATAAAAATGAACATAAAATAAAAGTTAGTAAAATATTTAGAACTGATATAATTGAATAAATTTTAGAAATATAATTTGTTTTATTACTCTTTAACAAAAATGATTCGAAGATTAAACTTGTTCCATAAAAAATATATCCCAGTATTAGCCAGATAATATATTCAGATCCGCCTTGGAAATTAGAACCTAAAAAAATCCTTGTTATGGTTGAACCGTAAAAATTAATAAAAATACTAATTCCAATTAAAGAAAAAATGTAAATTGGGAGAATATATTTTATATTTTTTTTAAAATATGAAATATATGTATTATTTTTTGACTTAAAAAATTTAGGGTAGAGAATTGTAGTTAATGTCCCAGCCAAAACCAAAATAGGGAAACTGCATATCGCATAGTTTGCAGAATATTTGCCGACAATTGCAGTGTCTGAATATAAACCGAGAATAATTCTATCACTAATATTTATTATCCAAAGCATAAAACCAGAGATGTATAAGGGCTTTATGAAGTTTTTAATATCACTGTTAAATTTTACATTCAAAGAATTTTTTGTTTTAGTATAACCCTTCCTTAATTTCTGTAATATTACAATAATCAACAAAAAACCTAGAGTATAACCAATAAGAATTGATTCAACAGATTTAGCAAAAATAAAAAATAGTAATCCCGCAAACGAAAATTTAAGAACCTCTTCTAAAAGTCTTAATTCCGATGAAAGAATAAAATTTTCTTCTGAATCTATTACTGTCAATTCTAAACCTCTATCAGCAGTTAATTTGTAAAGAATAAATGAAAAGAAAAAGAGATGAATTCTAAATTCCAATATATTAGCGAAATCTAAAACTAAAAGAAAAGCTAATATTATGAAAAATGCTTTAATATTTGATTCTTTTTTAAGAGTATATAAAGTCGATTTCAGGACGTTCTTTTTAGCATTATTAACCTGTTGAGGTATCAAGCTTAGGCTTGATTGATAAAGAGGGTTTAAAAATAAATTTGTTAATAATGAAATAACTACCATTATTAAAGAAAATTTACCGTATTCAATTGGTTTTAAAATAGTAGTAAAAACCTTAGTACTAAGAACCCTTACAAAACCCAATAAAAGACGAAAGATATATAAAAGTATTGTATTTTTTAATAATTTCAATTATTCGATATATACTTTTACAATCATAAAATATATTAAATTATTAACCATTAATTTAATTATTATCCCTTAATTTATGAATAATCTTTCTATTAAAAAATTTTATTAACCAAAAAAATAAAGAAACATATAACATCATTCTTATTGCTCCCCTAGGTTCCCCGTGCATCATTGTGTAAGCAAACCCGGCTATAGCTATAGGATAAATTATACTCGGCACAATAAAAAGCAAATTTTTATTTATCTTTTGGCTTGCAATAATACGATTATAAATCAATCCAAAAAAGATCCCAGCAAAAATAAAAATAAAAAATCCAAATGAACCAAAACAATCATAAGAAAAAGGAACTAATGGAACAGGAATGCCTGAATATCCAATTGTATTGAAGTAATTTTCAAAGAAGAAATTGGGTTTGAAAGTTTTTGGGAGCAAAAATGATGGTATTGGATTTATTTGATATAAATAATCAGAGATTGGTCTTTTTACTCCTTTAAATTTCAAATTTATAACCTGAGTAGTCATAGGCATTGGTCCTCCAGTTTCCATTGTCAAAGAATATGGATTTTTCATTTTGTTTTTTATTCCATAACTTACGGCGGAAGGAATATTTAATAAGCCTGTTTTATTATAAATTCTTCCACTAGAGTTAATATTTAAGAAAAATATTAAAATCATAGGAAGTATTAATAACTTTAAAGATTTTCTAATAGAAAAATTTGACGAAAGAATAAATGATAAAAAGATTATCACAGCAATTTCTATAAACTTTCCCCTGTCAAAATAAAGTAAATTACCTATGTAGGAAATTATTAATATTATCTTGGATTGAACAGGTAATTTAAGATTATTTCTCTTATAAAAAATAGCAATTGATAAGAATCCACTTCCTATACCTGCAAATCTGGAAATTAATATAAGATTTACTTGAATATAATCAAGAGCAAATTGATTGGCAAATCTGCTTGTATCACTATATAAAATTGCAACAGGGCCACCCAGATAATAAATATACGAGAAAATCCATATTACAAAAACCGCATAGAATATCCATCTACCAAAACTATATTTTGAAAACTTTAAATACTCAAGCCTGTAATATGATTTACGAAAATATCTTGAAATAAATAAACCCAAATTAAGTGATACATAACAAAGTAAGCTGTATGCTAATGCTACGGGGATTAAGTATTGAATGTTTCTTACATAGAAAACCTGCTTATTCAATATAAAAGACTGGAAATATGGCCCAAAAATCGATGTGTAAATGAACAATAATCCTGATATTAGAGGGAAAGACCATAATTTAAGACGATTTAAAGATTTTTCTCTCCATATAGATAAAGTAAAAACTGATAAAATTAAAATTGCATAAATATGAGGACCTAAAGATAAAGCTATTTGCAATCTTACTGTACTCAATAAAGAAAAAAAGAATATTCCGAGATAAGCAATAATTATCATTTTAATCAATTAAATTTTTGTAGTATTTTTCAAAATTTCTTATTGAAAAAAGTTTTTTAAATATTAAATAGGCATTTTCGCTACAATTTTCAAAATTCTGATCAAGGTATCTAGCTGCAGAACTTAGGGCATTATTATCAAAATCATAAGGCAACAAAAGTTCTTCATTATCAATGAATTGAGAAAAGGCTTCAATTCTTCTAGCTATGACAGGGGTTCTATAAGAATAAGCCAACGGTAATACTCCTGATTGGCTAGAAGTTTTGTGAAGAATTAATATTGCTTTACTTTTAAGAATTGCAGACTTAATATGCATCTCATTCAAATTATTTTTTTTAATTATCAACAAATAATCTTCCCAACCTTCCTCAAGTAAATCAATATATCTTTTAATTGGAGATCTTGTAATTATGCAAAACTGAATTGGCCTTACTAATCCATTAATAGAGGCGTTAACATACCTTATTATTTCATTAGGATTTTTATCTTCATTAATATTACCAACAAAAGTTAAATATTTTCTTTCAGAAGATTTTACATTTTCAAGTTTATCTTCCAGTAGTATGTTTGCCTCGATATTTTTTTTTAAATGTTTCTTAAAATTTTTCCTAAGTATCTTTGTTCCATTAGGAGATACAGTTATTAATTGGTCACTTATATAGATGTTTAGAAATTGAATAATATTAGAAATTCCATAATAAAAGAACCCTAAAAAGCCATAATTCTTTAGTTCAGAGAGGGTTTTGCAAGGTTCATGCAAAACAACTGCGGTTTTAGAACTGCAAAAATATTTCACAAACAATAATAAGGGCACATTCACTGGATGACAGTTATAAATAAGATAAATAGAATTTGCATACTTGTTATTAATCTCATTTTTTATAATAAATAAAAACAATTTTGCTGGAAGTAAAAATTCAAAAATTATTCTGAGTTTACTATTACCATTTGTTAATCTGAAAATAGGAAAATTTCTTAAATAAGAAAGATCAAAAAATTTTGAAATTAAAAATGTTACATTAAAATTCTTTTTTTTAAATTCTCTTCCAATTAAAGTAAACTCTTTTTCTAATCCTGGGCTATATTTTAAGGAACAAATAAAAATTCTTTTCATAAATAATTTTTTTTAATTTGCTGATACATGATAATAGTTTTTTTTGCTACGTTTTTTATTTCATAAAGATCTTTGAACAGTTTTATACTATTAACACTCAATTCTTGAAGTAATTCTCTATTTAATATATATTCTTCCAATTTCTTTGCAATTGAAGGTGGATCCAATTCGCAAATAATACCAGCTCTATAAGCAATTATTTCTCTGAAATTAGCTAACCCGTATGAACCTAATATTGGAAGCCTTTCAGATAACGCTTCAATAACACTCATACTTACACCCTCGGTAGAACTGTTTAAAATTAAAATATCAGCCAAGTTATAGTAAAAATAAACATTATGGTGAGGAACACCCTCTAGCCAAATTATATTTGAATTCAAATTAAATTTTTTTATTAAAATCTTAACTCTTGTAGCATATTCAGAATCTTCAATATTACCTACAATTAAGAGTTTAACTTTTAGTTTCTTTTTTATTAATAAGGCAAGTGTTTTAACTGTTATGTCTAGATTTTTCTTAGGATGAATTCTTCCTAAATAAAGCAGAATCAACTCATCATTAAGAAGTTTATAATTTGACTTAAAGTTTTCAATTTCAATTTTTCTTTTAGGATCTTTATAACTAAAACAACTAGTTGTTCCATTTGATATTACAAAACTATCCCATTTCTTAATTTTATCAGATTCTATTTTTTCTCCCTCTGATAAGTAATGAATCTTAGTGGCATTCTTTATACTATTTTTTAAAAAAGTATAATAGAAAAAAATCTTAACTAATTTATTACCTACTAACCTTAGAGAATCGGCCATCAAACTTGAATGAGGAGTAATAATATAGGGAATAGAATTCTTTTTACATACTCTGGAAGCTATATAACCCGTCAACTGCCAACAAGCTGAAATATTTACAATGTCAAACTCAGAAATTGAAATTTCTAATTGCTCTATAAGATCACTAGAATAAAATGCTTTTCTATTTAAAATTGAGTTTTTGAAGTACATAATATTTATGCCATCCTTTGAAATTAATCTTTTTAAATCAACATCTGTACAACCTTTATTTCCATCAAAATTTGTAGTATAAATTGTTATTTTACTTCCTTGCCTTGCTAACTCAATACATAAATTTTTTGTTGATGTAACAACACCCCCTGCTGACCATGCAGGTTCAAAACAAGGCGTAATAAACAAAATATTCATTAAAAAATTAAATCTAATACTTTTTTTATAGTATTCTCAATTTCTTCACTAGAACTAATAATATATACATTCTCGCAAAGATAATTTTGAATAATTAATTTTTCTATACTTTGTTGCTGATATTTTATTTCTTCAAAAGATAGCTCATTTTTTCTTGATTTTATGACTTCAGGATTTGATTTTAGAAAAAATAAATAATCCGGTTTAGATAATAAATTTTTATATAAAAACTTAAAAATTTTAAAATGCTTTAAATAATATTTTTGTATGAAAAAGTCATACCAAAACCTGTCAGCAATAAGAATTGTATTTGTTCTTCTCACAAAAAAGAGAAAGAAATTTCCTAATAAGAAATCAAATAAATAATATAAAAGATAAATATTAGTCCTTAATTTTCCAATTTTATTCTTTTTTAAATGATCATTTATCTTTAAAGTGAAATCATATTTTTCATCTTTAAAAATATTGTTATTTCTTTTAAGAAAAACCTTAAGATCTGGCAAGAAAGAGTATCTTCCATGAAAATACTTCTTTTTTTTGTAAATAGTTTCAATAAAGAATGATTTATCAAGTAAATATTCTGAAATAGTGGTTTTACCAGAACCATCAGGTCCAATAAAAACTATAAACTTTCCCTTCTTTGAAATTGAAAATTTAATTTGGTAAAAAAGATACTTAGAAAACAAAATTATAGTATTAAAGACATTTTTCTTTAAATAAAAAAAGAAAAATAATCTTATTAACTTATTTGAATTTAAACTTTGATAACTTCTTGTCTTTAAAATTTCTTGAATCATATTGGATATATGACTTATCAAACATGATTGGGTAATGTTAATATCAACATTTTTTAATTTTTCTCTGAATAATGAAAATTTATCCTTTTTCAAAATCCCATTGTGCAATAATTCTTTTGTTAAGGTCACCTCTAACTCATGTAAAGGTTTCGCAATTTTTATTCCTCTATACTCAATAAAATTATTAATTATTTTTTCTAAATGAGCAAATCTTAGGCCCTTATAATCAAGTTCTGTCCATATATCAATCTTAATTACGTCAATAATTGCATTAGAAGTAAAAATTAACTGTAAAAAATTATATTTTTCATTAAATTGAATTAGTTTAAAATTAGAATTATTAGCAGCCTTATAAATTTGATCCAAAGATATATTTTTATCTCTCTTTACAATTCCTAAATCAATATCATTACTTATTGCATTTGGTAATTGTTCATATCCTCTTAGAACAACATATCCTATTTTTTTTTGGTTGAAAGAGGAAAAAATATTATTTACAAATAATTTCCCTTCCCCAGATAATTCTCTAAACTTATATTTTGTTTTCATAAACAATTTTTATTAAAGTTATTAAATGAATAAATAATTTTTTCAGATATTATTGAAGTTCTATATTTATTTCCAACTTCTAAAATAGAATTGCTTTGATTAATGTTAAATAAAATTTTTTTTATTAAATTTAAAGAAATTATAAATTCATTGCGAAAAAAATCATTGTAATAAATATTTTCCAATTTGAGATCTTTTATGCATTCAAGATTAGAAGTTAAGATAAATTTTTTGCGAGCATTAATCTCCAAAGGAACTAATGGACAATCAACAGTATTTTCTAAACTTCTGTATGGCAAAATAAACAAATCTACCGAGTCAATTAAAATCTTCAAATCATTATCTATTTCTTCAACATTCTGATTATGAATATTTGCCCTTATATATTTAATATATTCATCTTTTTTTAATTCCTCCTCTAGCTGTAGTGAAAAATTATCATTTTCCCATGGATAAGAATACATAAAAGTCTCAATATTTTTGAAGTCCGGAGAAGTGTTTATTTCTTTAAATAATTTGTATGCAATATCTGCACCTTTTGAGTAATCAAGTCTTCCTAAATAAGCGATTCTTTTTTTATTTGATTTTTTTTTCTTTGAAATTGAAGAATAAAAAGAATCATCAACTGGTAGATTTATTTCTATTGCTCTTGAAAATTCTTTTGGGAAGGATTTTCTTATCCTTTTTGATACACAAAAACACAACCCATTAAAAAAAAAGCGATTACTTACAAAAGTTAGAAATCTTTTTACATCACTTGTGATGTAATTGAACTGTACCAAATGATAGTACGTCTTTAAAAATTTTAAATTTTTTTTTATTAGTAGGCTAACTCTATCTCTTTTTTTTAAATAGATACATAAGCAATGTTTTATATTATTACTAGAAAGAAAGTCTATGGTTTCTCCAAAATCACAGAAACCATAATTTACAATTTTTTCTGAGAGATATTTACTAAAATTATACTTGCTTCCATAACTTAATAAATAGACTTTATGGCCCATTCTCTCAAACTCATAGGATATTCTTCTAATAAATGCATCTGTTCCTCCAACACCATTAAAAGATCCAGCCTCAATATGAAATAACATCGCTATATTCATTTTAATTTGTCGTTAACTTAATCAGAGACCATAAAGAAATTATTCCTGTCGCTGGTTTTGTTATTTCTGTAATTGAATCAGTTGTTTTTGCTAAAAGATTTTTAGATACCATTACTACATCTCCATTTTGAAGAGATGGATTTTGTTTTAAAGATAATCCATTAGAGTAGTTAAATTTATATCTATTTTTACTGACAGTACCGTTCCTGTTAACTCGTACAATTTCAATACCTCCTTTATTAGATCTAAAATCTTTTAACCCACCTGCATTCAATATTCCTTGAGCAAGAGGAGTTCCTCTTTTTAGTTCTATTTGACCAGTATTATTAAATTCACCAACAAATGTAACTTTTATAAATGGAGAAGAAAGATTAACAGAAGCAATTTCTAGAGATTCACTATCAATTACTTTTGCTTTACTAATTAAAATAGAATCTCCGTCAAATAAAAGAGGATTATTTTCTTGATTTCCATTAAAAATTAAGTCGTATAAATTAACTTCAGTTTCTTTAAATCCTCCTATATTGTGAGGCAATTTTCGCCTTATTTTTACATTTGTTATGTTTGCAGAATCTGTGATCCCCCCAGACACTCTTATTGCATCAACGACTGTAGGTAGTAATGAGGATTGACTATTACTTTTATTAATTAAATTGCCCGTCAAAGTATATAGGCCAGGATTATCAACTTCACCAATTAATGTTACTTTAATTGGTCTTTTTTGAATTAACATCAAGTCAACCAAAGGGTTTATTAATTGATTTTTGAGAGATTCAGTAATTAAGTTTCTTGCCTCAGGAATTGTGAGCCCTTCTAATTTAATTTTTCCAATAATTGGAATATAAATATTACCATCATTAAGAATTTGAGTAATCAAATTATCCTCAGGTGTATCAATATAAGTCAATTGAATTTGATCTCCTGGACCAAGTATATAGTAACTTTCTTGGAGAATTGAGATATCTTTTCTTACCTCTTCAAGATCAATATTTTTTTTATTTAGAGTATTAATTTCAGAAGCAATAGAGCCATTAATTATTATGAAAAAGATGCTAAAAAGAAATATTTTTATAAACTTTATTTTATAATTAAAAAAGTTAATCATTATGTTATGAATCGTAAATCAATAATAATAAATCTTTAAGATGAGTAAAATTTGACAGTATGATTAGAATAACATGATAGAAGTTGAATTTTGGAAAATATAAATAATAACTATTCTAAATATACAAAATCAAAAAATTCATATGGTAACGATTACGATAACTCTATAAGAAATAAGGAATACGAATTTAAAGATTTTCTAAAGGCTATTAATAGACGAAAAAAAATAGTTATTAGTATTTCAATAGCAGTTTTTACGTCAACATTATCAATTAGTATATTTCAAAGAATTTTTTTTCCTATTTATATAGGTGACTTTTCTATGTTGATATCTGATCCCTTAAACAATAATAAAAATAATAGTGCTAATTCAATTGGTGGTGTTTTTGAGCAACTAGCTTTAAATTCTACAGACAACGATCTTCCAACTCTCATAGAATTACTAAAAAGTCCAATATTATTAAATCCTATATCTAAAGATTATGGAATACCTTTCAACAAGTTTTCAAAAAGTTTAAAAATTTCCACTCCTGGAGGATTAAGAACGCAATCTATGGCTCAAGGAGTATTAAGAATAAGTTTTAAAGGCGAAAATCCAAGGATTGTTAATAGTATGTTAGTCAGTATCAGTAAAGCATATTTAAAATCAGCTCTAGACCAAAAGCAACAAAGATTATCTGATGGACTAATTTTTCTTAACAATCAATCTCCTAAACTAGAAGGAAAGAACAAACAAGTTCAAAAAGAACTCTCTGATTTTCGAGAAAGAAATCAACTTATAGAACCCACTGTAGAAGGACAAGAACTGAAAACAAGATTAGATTATTTAGAAAATGAATTAGATAATATTAAAAACGAAAGGGTTAAATTAAATAATCTTTTAAATAGCATTGAAAATGGATCACTTACAGCTTATGGATTTAAACAAGCAATTACAACAGACTTAAATTTAAACGAAAGGATACCCACGGAGGGAGTATCATTCATTAACCTTGATTTAGAGTTATTGGATCAATATATACTTGTGAAACAAAAACTTGCAATTGCTAGAACAAAATATTTAGAAGATTCCGAAATAGTTAAAGGTTTAAAATACAGAGTTGAACAAATAGAGCCAACTTTAAAATCTAACCAAATATCTGCACTTATTTCGGCACGAGAAATAATAGATAAAAACATACAAAATGCAAAAATAAAAATCAAATCCTTAAAAGAAAAATTTGAAAAACAACCTAAGTTAATAAGTGAATACAAAACACTGCAGCAAAAGGCTTTGTTGGCAGCAAAGAATTTAGAGGGTTTGTCATCTGCAAAAGAAAAGTTTCAACTTGAAATTGCTCAACGATCCGTACCATGGTCAATTATTGCTCCTCCAAAAGTTTATCCAGTCCCAGTTTCTCCAGATATACCTTTAAACCTATCTCTTAGCTTAATCTTTGGTCCCGTTCTCGGCCTAATAGTAGGTTTAATCAGAGATAAAGTTGATCATGTTTATCATTCACCAGATGAAGTAAAGGAAAATCTAAATTTACCGCTTCTAGCTGAACTACCTTATATTGAATCATTTGTTAATCTAAGGGAAAATAATGAATCTATATTTAACGTTGAAGATAAATTAAATGCAACTAAAAATGAGAAATCATCTGAATCATATTTAGGATATCAACGATTTTTTTATCAAGAAGCATTCAGAGGAATGTATACCTCTATTAAGTTTATAAATACTCAAAACTCATTAAAAATTTTATCTATATCAAGTTGTATACCTTCTGAGGGTAAATCACTTATAAGTACTATGTTTGCTAAAACCATATCTGAATTAGGATTAAGCGTGTTATTAATTGATACTGATCTTAGGAAACCTCAAGTTCACGCTAGATTGGGTCTTGATAATTTAATTGGCTTTTCTAATTTATTAATTGATTCCTCAGATAACTATAAAAAATATATACAATCTGTTCCAACTCAAGATAATTTTGATGTCATAACTTCAGGTTCAATTCCTCCTGATCCTACAAGGCTTCTAGGTTCTGATTCAATGAAAAAATTTATTGAGACAATTAGATCAGAAAATAAATATGATTATGTAATTTTAGATACCTCCCCCATCCTAAGCATTTCAGATTCAACTCTTATTGCTCAATATTGTGATTCATTATTAATGGTTGTAAGTTTAAATAATGTTGACATGGACTTACCATTACTTGCAAAAAACAAGCTAAAGAAAACTAACAGACCACTTATTGGTTTCGTTTCTAATCAAATCAAAAAACCAAAAACATTTTCTAAAAATAGGTATTACGGTTATTCTAATTATTCAAATAATTATGGATATAATTCAAACTACATTTCCTACTACGCTGACAATAAAATCAGAGATAAATTTACTAAAAGAAATTTAACTTTTGAAAATAGTAAAGATAATTTTTTAATCTCAAAAATTAAAAAGTTTCGTAATAAAGTTTTAGATTTCATTTCTTGGCTTGATAGATAATGGAAACTATTAAAAGAGAGTTTATATTCAATTGGCTTTTACAAAATGAGATAGCTTTGGGTAATGCTCCACTTAATAAAAAAAATATAGATTTCCTTAAAGAAAAAGGTATAAAAGCAATCTTGAATTTATGTTATTCGATTGAATATGTACATCCAACAGATATTTTTGTGGATTTTGAATATAAGCATTTAGAATTACCTGATCATAGATCAAGTCATAAAATTTCAAAAAAACAAATTTTTGAATCGATTGAAATAATAAAAGAAATAAAAAAAAAAGGGCCTACCTTTATACACTGTATGCAATCTATAGAAAGATCTCCTTTGATTTGCATGGCATGGCTTATTTGCGAAAAGAAATTACCTTTAGATAATGCTTTAGAGTATTTAATGAGAATACATAAAACAACAAATCCAACCAACGAACAATTACTATTGCTTAGAGAAATATCATTAAACAATAAAATTTGATGCAGAAAAAAATAAAACATACTGAAGCTTCAGCAAATAAATTAGTTGTTACAATTACTGATTACATATTCTTTAAATCAAATATTGAAGACCTTTTTTCATCTGAATTAAATTCAGAAGTCTTTACATCGAATAGATATTTAATTTAAATCAGATCAATGAATCAAAATTTATTTTTTAAACTTTTAAAAAATTTTAAAATATTCTTTGTATTTTTTTTATTTACTCTATCTACTTTGGTTGAATTAAAATCAAAAAATAAGTGGGAATATAATATGGAAAATTTAAAACAGCCAGTATTAAAATGGAAATATTCTGAAGATAATTTTGATAAAACCATCAATAAAAAAAATTTATCTAAAAAAACACACAAATATTCTGTTATTAAGGGAATTGGACAGGGTATAACTGTGAATAATTATCCTTACCCAGAAATTTCTAATTATGTGCCACATGGTTTTGTTGAGGATAATTTTAAATCATCTACTATTAGCATTCGTACATTGAATAAAACAAGAGGATGTCATGGTGACCTGAGCCATTGTGCGGACGCAATTTTAAATATTGATTACTTCCCTATTAAAAAAGAGAATTATAGTTTAGGTTTTAAACATACAACACAAAGCTTATCAAGTAGAGGAATAGAAAATGATAAAGGAACAAAATTTGGCGAAGCTCAAAGTCTTGGATTTAAATCTGCTTGGAAACTAAATCAAAATTGGTCTTTTGCAATTGGGGGAGAAAATGTCATTCATTTTGATAAAAAGACAGATTTAGGCAGAAATTACTACTTAATTTTTAGTACTTATAGAGAATTAAATGATTCTCAAACTCCATCTATATTATTTTTTAATTCAGGATTTGGATCTGATTTCTACGGATACAGAGGTAATGGTTTTTTGGGAAGAAGTAGTTGCCTTGGTAGTAATACTTTAACTGGTAATGAGACAAATAAATGTCAGTGGGGTCCAATTAGCTCTATTAGTCTTGCTTTTAACGATAGAATCTCAGTAAATTCTGAATGGTTTGGATACGGTTATGGGATAGGCCTAGGAATAAGACCTTTTAAAGATTCAAGCGTTTCAATTTCTATTTATGCCACTGATTTTATTCCTGGATTTCCAGACTATAATCAGAAATCATGCATAGATAACAGTTGTGATACGCGTTTATATAGCAGCTTAAGTATTTCTTTTTAAGAAAAAAAACTTCAATATCTATCTTTTATATTGTTAATAACTTAAATTAAATTTCATTAAAATAATAATAAATTATTTTTACTACATTTTTATAAACAATTAAAAAATAGACCAGTAATATTAATTACATCATTTGAATCAGAGGTCTTAGATCCATAACCTAAATTTAAAAATTTCAAGCATAGATAAGAAAAATATGTTTAAAAAAACAATTTGAAAGTTACTTTTATACATTTAATTTCAAACAATTGGATTAATAGAAATTTGATTTAAAAAAAATCTATAAGTTTTAAAAAATGCTAGAGGGATTATTATTTTCAAATTTTAAATAAAAGCAAAAATTTTATAGTTATCTAGAAATTTGTAAAATAGAATACTTAATTAGTTTTAAAAAAAATAA
Organism: Prochlorococcus marinus str. SB; assembly: GCF_000760115.1. Classification (NCBI taxonomy): domain Bacteria; kingdom Bacillati; phylum Cyanobacteriota; class Cyanophyceae; order Synechococcales; family Prochlorococcaceae; genus Prochlorococcus; species Prochlorococcus marinus. Next base: position 1,063,524 of record NZ_JNAS01000002.1, on the reverse strand, counting down.
AATTTTCTTATTTTATATTTTGTGTTAATATTTCTTTAATTACAAAATTACAATAATGAACCTAAATAAAATTATTTTTGCTTCATTTCTTTCCTTAATACCATTCCAACAAGTATCAATTTATGCTTCGGAATTATTATTAGCAAATGGTGATGACACAATTGAAGAAGTTAAAGTAAAAAAAGTTAACAAAAGAGGTAGTTTAGTAATTAAATTTTGTAATTCCTTAACTGATTATTCTGGATACGTAGAAGTTCAAAATCAAAAATTCTTAATTTCAGATGCTGATGTAATTAAAAGAAAAAAAATAGTTTGGAAAAATACAAATTTGTCCAAAACAAAGGGTGATAGTATCAAGACAGATAATCTGTTATCTGAAGGTAAAGTTATTACAGATGGAGATTGTCCAGTTGGTATCTTACCTCTATTAGTTATAGGGGCAGGTATTGCTATTGGAGGATCTGGAGGTGGATCAGGAAGTAGTTCAAGTAACTAATCTAATTAATTTAAAGTCTCTTGCTGATAATCTTATTAAATAAGAAGATATCCAAAATCAGTTAATTGAAGGTCTATTAGGATCTTTAAATTAACCCTAATTTTTATTAAAAAAATAAATATTATTTACGAAATTTTAATTATTACATATAGTTTGTAGATTTTCTCAATACATCCTCTTTAAATTTTTTTAATCCAGCTTCCAAAAAAATTTATTGTTAGATACAGTCCTTTTATATATTTATTTCTAGCAAAATAATTATACTTTAATAAAATTTTTATAAAAGATTTTTAAGCATACTCTTTTCAATTACCTTCTATATCCACTTTGATTAATGCATTTACATTTTGTTTATATAAAGATATAAAACTTTCCATTCTTATAGATTCTACTTTACAAAAATTATTTGTGGTTTTGAATATATTTTTATGATGTGAGCCATGACTATTTTCGTGGTTTCCATATTTATTATTTTGGTATTCTGGAATGAAAAAAGTTACTTTTGGAAGCTAAGCAGTAAGCTTTTTTAAGATATTAATTTTCTTTTTTAAATATTTCTAAAAAAGAAGTATTTGCAGGATTTGCCTCAAGGATAATTGATTTTTTGGATTTTCTACCCATTAATAAATTACATTTAAAAATAAATGATCTTTTTATAGACCAAAAATCTTATTGAATATATTTGATTTTGTCAAAATATTGGCAAGTCTTTCAGCGCCAGCATAACTAAGATGCATCCCATCAAATGTATAGACTTGGCCATCCTGAGATGTTAGAATTTTTCATTCCATTTTCATCATTAAATGCACATTGAGAATCAATAAAAACTAATGGATTATTGTTTGATTTAAATTTAGTTGTTAGGACATCATTTTCTTTGCAATAATAAGAATCTATATTTTCTATTTTAAAGTTAGCTCTTTCACTCAATTGCTTTTTAAAAATTACTGGAGTTATATTCTTAGCAAATAATTCCCTAGTCTTATACCATATTATTTTATTTGAAAAGTTTTTGTATTTACCCAAAAGCTGCTCATCAACTTTGAAATCTAAATTACCTTTATTTTCTAATTGAATGATAATTATATCTGCTTCATTTAAAATCTCTTTTTCTTCAATTAATGAACGATGATAAGAATAATTAAAGTTTATTTCATCATTCCTAGAATCTATTATTTCTAATGAGTTAATCAAATCTCTAGTTATGCTATTCCCAAATAACAAAATATTTACTTGATGAACTTCATTTTTAATTTGTTCGTCATTATTAAATTTTGGAAACTTTTTTTCAAGATAAATATATGGATGATCTGTATATCCTTTCCCCCCCAGAAATCCAGCTGGAGGTTTTCCATCCAACAGCATATAAGGAAATCTCAAAACAAAATAACCTTTGTTAAAAAAAATTGGTACATTTATTAGTAAAATTATTCCTGATATTAAAAGAAGAATTTTAGGGTTAAATATAAAAATTTTTCCTTTTTTTAAAGTATAAAATATCCTTCCTTTCTCTATGAGCTCATACATCTAAAATCCTATTAAAAATGATCCAAGAACCAAGTAGAAGGTTTCTAAAGTATTTAGACCATTGAAGGAGTTTAGCCTTGTAAATGCAAGCAATGGTTGATGATAAAGATATATCGCATAACTTGATAAACCAATATAAACAAATACTTTTGAAGAGAGTAAGTATGTAGATACTGATTTGTTTTCACTAGCGCAAATAACTAAGACCCCAATCAGTGGAATTAATAAAAAAGGATTAGGTGCATATCTAGAAGTTTCTATTGGTATTGCTATTGGAATAATTACTATCAATAAAAAGCAAATATTAGTAATTGAATTTGTAATCCACTTTAAATTTTTCTTTGCTAGATAAGCAGCATATATACCAATTGCAAATTCCCAAAATCTACCTATGAGAAGTAGATAATTAGCACTTTGGAAATATATTGCACCAAAACCACTTGCAATTAAACTTATAAAAAAAGATAATAAAAAAACTTTTTTTATAAATTCTTTAGATATTTTGAAGCGTTGAAAAAAAGAAAAAGTTATAGCTATTAGAAAATAAAATTGTTCTTCAAGTCCTAAACTCCATGTATTAAATAATGGCTTAAATTCGTTGGAGAAATTCCAATATCCACCTGCCAAGTAAAGTAAGAAATTATTAGCTCCAATTAATGTTGCAATAGAACTCTGGCTAAAATTTTGAGATGATCAGGATGCATAGTCATCCATGCTACTGGTAGGCAAACCCCAACTCAAGCTAGCATTTGAGGGTATAGTCTAGTTATTCTTTTAGACCAAAATTCCTTGAAAGAAAATTTATCTTCGTCTAAAAAATATTTTTTTGATATTACAAAACCACTAATGGCAAGAAAGTAATCAACTCCTAAGTATCCATTTGGGAATGTTTTTGGAAAGGCATGATAAAACACTACTGCTATTATTGCAATTGCACGAAGACCATCAATATGTTTAATTCTTGTCAACTTATTTAATTTTTAATAACTTTACCATTAATTTTAATTACTGTATCTAATTCAGCGAAACAAATTAATTTATGAAATATTTATTTAATAATATTTATAAATTGGTTTTTCTTTAAAAAATAAAGTGTCAATTTGAAGAAGTTTTCCTTTAATGTTACCAGTTAACCCTGGATAAAATAACCAAATTTTAAATCCTTTATTTTAAAAAAAATTTTTGATTTCAATCTAATTTTTTGGGCATTATAAAGTTCTTCAATCAATAATTCGCATTAAATTCTCTTACAAATTGGCAGACTTATTACTGAATCTTCACCCCAAGGATATCCCATTCTTACCCTTGAGTATCTATTTTGACAATAAAGTTATCCTTTAAATTTAAGTCTCAAAAAATTTTTTAATCTATTTATCTTTACTTTTTCCTTATCAACATTTGATGATTCTTAAGCTGCTTTAATGTGGGCCAGTATGATAAGGAAAACTAAAGAAGAATATAAGTTTTCTGAAACGTTTATTTCAATAGTTCCCTCAAAAGCTCCAACTGTCGTCCTTGGAAAATAGTCCGTAATTTGTCAATTTTTGAATTTTGTTTTAGGAGTTTGTAGGCATTAGATATTTTTCAAAACTTTAGATTGTTCCATGGGATCCTTTTCTTTTAATTTTTATTTTTCTACTCTGATTTCTTTTAAAACTTTATCAATTATTATCTAATGAATTAAGTTTATTAATTTCCTTTTTGCTTATGATTCATTTTCAATTCTAACTCAACTTTATCTAGTTCATCTTTGTTTATACTACTTATTTACTAATTTATTTTATTCAAGTTATTAAAAATAATATTATATTTAAAAAATTTTTCTGGCCTCCATATAAAGTGAATTTGGCTTATATTCCTCACCTTGATTATTTAGGTCCAAACCATATCTTCCCCAATCAGCAATATCACTTGTTAGGAAGGAATGAACTTTAATTTCCTGAAAACTAGCATCTAACAAAAGATTTTTTAAATTAAATTGATCGTACATCCATTGATGAGTTTCTCCTCTCTTTCTTGCATCTCCAAAAAATAAATTTTCAATTTTTCTTGGAAATTTTTTCTGTTTTGAGGTGCCTGAACACTCTCTCCTAACTGATTGCTCTATTATGTCTGCTACAAAATTATCATGCAATATTCTTGAGTTGTTGCATTCAAAACATTTATTATAATTTTTGATATATTCAGAACATAAATAAGAAAAGTTCGGTACCACAATCCTGATTATACCCTGAGGTTTTAGAACCCTAAAAATTTCGTTTAAAAAACGAGGTACATCTTGCCTGTCTATATGTTCTAAAACGTGGGAAGAATAAACAGCGTCAACACTGAATTCCTTGAAAGGGATGCCTTTTCTTAAATCATGGACTTGAATATTATTAGGTAATTCTTTAAGCCTTTTTATACGATTTTCTCCTAAAAAAAATGATGCAAATCTCATAAGATTATTTTTTCTCAATCTTAATAAAATAGACCAGTCTATATTAACTATATCTTCTGAATCTGAAGTTTTAGCTCCACAACCTAAATTAAGGATCTTCATAACTTAAACTTTATAGAGACTATAAATTATTATAGATACATCTTAATTTTGCACAATGAAAAATCTTACTAATATTTTTATAGTTGTTCTTTTCTTTTAGAAATTAGAAAAAAGTTGGATAGATATTGACCTATAGATTTTTTTAAAATATTGTTCAAAAACTTAACCTTTATTTCAGTAATGGAACAAGCAAGGAGTTATTCGTGCTTTATATCTTCTCGCAATTTCTTTTTCTAAATTAGCTTTGTATAGACCGTAAGAATTAAAATACTAAATACCCCTTTTACCTATACGCAAGGGTTAAAGCTCACAGAGTTCCTCGCAGAGAACACATATTGATACATATTTAGGCACTAAGATAAATATTGTATTCTTGTTTATTTTCATAGAAACAAATTGACATAGCTAGCGTAAATCCTAATGGAGCCAAGCGGACTCGAACCGCTGACACCCTGCATGCCATGCAGGTGCTCTACCAACTGAGCTATGGCCCCACGACTTCAAATATACCAATTTAAACTTTGATATTTATATTTTCAAAATATGAATTTACCTAAAATTAAACTTTTCGCCAGACAGCTAATAATTTTCCTTGAAAAACAACTTCATCTAAATTTAACTCGATTGGTTCATACTCTGGATTTGCTGCTTCAAGAAATATTTTTCCTCCTCTCTTAACAAAATACTTTAAAGTTGTACCTAATCCTGGAACCATTGCACTAACAATAGTTCCATTCCTAAGAGAATATGAATCTTTAATAGGCTCCATCAAAACCATATCTCCATCTGCAATATATGCATCTATCATAGAATCTCCATTAACGGTAAGTGCAAAAACATTTTTCTTTTTTAAAACATCAGAAATATCCAAATTATCTTGAACATCAGAATAAGTTTCAATTAGTCCTCCTGCTGCCACAGAACCCATAATTGGTACTCCTTCTATAATTTCATCTACTATCTGCATAGTTCTTGCTTTACCCTCTTGCCAAGAGATATATCCCTTTTCCTGCAAATGTTTTAAGCGACTTTGAATTGGAGCAGGAGATTTTAATCCCATAGCTTGCATCATCTGCCTAATGGATGGGCTATGTTGAAAGTTTTTCATATAATCTTTTATCCATCCATAGAGCTCATTCTGAGCTTGGGTAAGATCGTCCTCTGAACAAGTTTCCATAAAACAAATGTACTCTAATACATTTGTACCCTTTTATTAATTTGTTCGCAAGTATTCCTACTGGAGAATGCAAGATAAAAGAGCTTGTTGAGCATGCAATCTATTTTCAGCTTGATCAAAAATTCTACTTTTATGACTTTCGAATATTTCATCAGTTATCTCTTTGGATCTATACGCAGGAAGGCAATGAAGAATAATTGCATCTTTATCAGCCTTACTAACTAAATCACTGTCAATAGTAAAACCATTAAAAACTTTTTCTTTTTCATCTTTTTGATTTTCTTCTCCCATAGATGACCAAACATCTGTATAAAGAACATTTGCTCCTGAAACAGCAGTATTGGGATCATCAGTAATCGTCAATAAATTCTTATTTTTATATATTTCATATGCTTTGTCTATCAACAACGAGTTAGGTTCATAACCTTTAGGACATGCAATCCTAATTTCAACACCTAATAAAGCTCCACAAAGAATAAGAGAATTAGCGACGTTATTCCCATCTCCAATAAATGTCAAAACTACATTCTTAATATCAATAAACTCTTCTTTAATAGTTAGAAAGTCCGCTAAAGCTTGGCAGGGATGTTCCAAATCTGTAAGGGCGTTAATAACTGGTTTTGAAGACCATTTTGCATACTCCTCCAAATCAGATTGTTTATAAGTTCTAATCGCAAGAACATCACAATATCTACTTAAAACTCTTGCTGTATCTTTAATTGGCTCTCCCCTCCCAATTTGGGAAGTAGTGGGATTCAGATCAACTGTAGTGCCACCAAGCCTTGACATTGCCACTTGAAAACTAACCCTTGTACGAGTAGAGGCCTTATCAAAAATCAGTCCTAAAACTTTATTTTTTAATTCGATATTTAAATCTTTATTTTTAAAGTTATTAGCGATTTCTAAAATATGTAAAAATTCCTCACTTGAAGTATCCAAGCTTGATAAAAAATTTTTGTTAGCAAGCTTGATTGGCTTTAGCATCTAACTTTCCATGAAAACGTAAATTCTACTATGCAGGCATTTTACTTTCTGCCAAAAGAGTTTTGAGTTCATCCCCTTCTATGACTTCTTCTTGAAGAATTTTTTGAGAAATCGATTCAAGAAGAGATAAATTATTCCTCAAAATATTAAGTGCTGTTTCGTGTGCATCATCAACTAAATCTCTAACCTCTTTGTCTATTGCTTGAGCAGTAGCATCACTTACAGATCTTCTTGGGTTGTTTCCATTCCCTAAAAACTGACCTCCACCTTGTTTGTCATAAGCAAGGGGTCCAAGAATATCACTCATTCCGAATGTACCAACCATTTGTTCTGCTATGTCAGTTGCTCTTTGTAAGTCATTTGAGGCTCCAGTAGTAATCTTTCCAAAAACAACCTCTTCAGCTGATCTTCCTCCAAGAAGTGTAGCTATTTGTCCTTTTAATTCCTCTTTAGAATTCAAAAATCTTTCTTCTGTTGGCAATTGAAGAGTATAACCAAGTGCACTCATACCTCTTGGTACAATTGAAATCTTGGCAACTTTTGAACCTCCTGGCATTAGATGACCAACTATTGCATGACCGACTTCGTGATAGGCAACAACTTTCTTTTCATCATCTTGCAAAACACGACTCTTCTTTTCCAATCCCGCCACAACTCTTTCAATAGCTTCGCTAAGGTCTTGTTGTTCTACACTTTTCCTTTTAGCTCTAGCCGCAAGTAAAGCAGCCTCATTTACCATGTTGGCTAAATCGGCTCCAGCGAACCCGCTAGTAGCTTGTGCAATAGAGTCCAAGTCAATTGAATCAGCTAGTTTAACCTTTTTGGTATATATCTCCAATATAGTTTTTCTACCAGACAAATCTGGTCTATCAACTAAAACTTGTCTGTCAAATCTTCCTGGTCTAAGAAGTGCAGCATCGAGGACTTCAGGCTGGTTAGTAGCAGCAAGTACTATAACTGGCTTATCAGCTGAAGCAAATCCATCCATTTCAGTAAGAAGCTGATTTAAAGTTTGTTCTCTTTCATCATTACCGCCAACGACCCCCATAGATCCAGAACGACTTTTACCAATAGCATCCAATTCATCAATAAAGATAATACATGGAGCTTTTTTCTTTGCTTGTTCGAATAAATCTCTTACTCTTGCAGCACCTGCACCAACAAAAAGCTCGACAAATTCAGAACCTGAAATTATAAAGAAAGGAACTTCTGCTTCTCCCGCAACAGCTTTCGAAAGAAGAGTTTTACCTGTTCCTGGAGGTCCCACAAGAAGTACCCCTTTTGGTATTCGCGCACCGATATCTGTGTATCTCTCAGGTTTTTTTAGAAAATCAACTATTTCCGTTAATTCATCCTTAGCTTCATCAACCCCAGCTACATCAGCAAATGTCACTTTTGATTCATCATCAGGCACGTAAACTTTTGCTTTACTTTTAGTAAAACTAAGAGCACCCTGAGCACCTCCTCCACCCATACTTCTTCTGGCGAAGAATTGTAAAACAAGAATAAAAATTAAAGGAGGAACAACCCAACTCAATATGGTTGAGAAAAAATTAGGTTTTTTGGGAGGTGCGGCAGCGAATTCCACCCCTTTACTCTCTAACCTTTGTGGAAGGTCCATATCAAAAATTGGGGTTGTTGCTAAAACAGAGGGTGCACCTTCTTCAGCTCCATTTAACTCATATCTAATTTGTTCTTGAGTGATATAGGCACGCTTAACCTCCCCATCATTAACCTGATCAATAAATAATGAGTAAGGGACTCTTGGTATTTGCATATTTTGGTTAGGGAACAGGCTACTAAAAAGAAGTAATGCTCCAACTCCTATCAAAATAATATTTACAATTCCAAATCTTCTATTAGGTTGATTATCATCCTGTCTTATTGGCATAGTTGTTAACAAATTTGCTTTTATTATAAACTAAACGATGAATTTCCGTATCTGTATTTTTTTTTGGGGTAAGAACCGTACGGTACTTTGACGCATAGAAATTATTGTAAAAATTAATTTTTGAATGAGCTCTTTATACATATATCACTTCCAATCAAACTAAACTGTGAATCACTTAATTTAATAATTTCATGCATATCTTCAAATTTAAAATCACCAAAAGGATTCATACTATTTTCTCCGCCCAAAATTTTTGGAGCAATAAAAGTTATAAATTCCTGAATACAATTAGATTTAATAGCGGCGGTAGCCAATCTAGGGCCACATTCCCACAAAACTTTGTTACATCCCCTTTTAGCTAGTATTTTTGAAATTAACTCTGGATTATCTGATGATACCTTTTCAACATCCACACATTTTGGAATCCTTGAGAGGTAGCTTTCATTTGCTGTTGAAGAATCATAAATAAGTAATGTTTTTGCCTTATTACAATCCCAAAGATTAGATTTTGTTGGCAAGTCTAAACTTTTTGTAAACACAACCCGCAAAGGCTCAGGATTTTTGGAACCTCTGGAAGTTAAGAGTGGATTATCTCTTCTTAATGTGTTTCCACCAATGATTATTGCATCAAATTCTGATCTAAAAGAGTGTACTAATGCCCGTGATTCTTCATTAGTAATCCATTTACTTTTTCCATTTTTTAAAGCTATTCTTCCATCAATACTCATTGCCCATTTAAAAACACCAAATGCCTTTTTAGTAATATTCCTATGAATGAAAGCCCTATTTAAATCTAGGGATTCCTTTTTACATAATCCTAAGTGAACTTGTATTCCAGCTTCTTTTAGCAGCTTTATACCTTTACCAGCGACTCTTATATCAGGGTCTTCGATAGATATGTAAGCCTTTTTTATCCCCGAGGATATCACCTTATCTACACATGGAGGTGTTCTACCCTGGTGGCAACAAGGTTCGAGATTTACATAAATTGACCCACCTCTAGCATCTTTTTTTAAATTATTAAAAGCCATTGCCTCTGCATGAGGCATCCCTGCCTTGAAATGAAACCCTTCTGAAATAAGGTTTCCATTCTTATCAATTATCACTGCTCCCACCCTTGGGTTTGGACTCGTTGTATTTTTACCTAAAGAAGCTAAAAAAATTGCTCTTTTCATCCATTTTGTATGGCTCACATTTTTATCAGTCATCTCCAAAAATCAAATTCAATTTATTGATCTCCACTCTTTAACAACAAAGGGAGGAACAGGTAACTCAGAAAAAACTCCCGACAAAGATAATCTTAATGGTCTATTTTTATCTAAATTTTTAATCAATTCATTAAGATCGAATTCTGCTGCAGCTTGTCTTCCATCATTTGCTAATTCAACATTAAGTAATGTTTTGTCATCTAAAAGCCACTGTTTTCTCCCTGATTCAACCCTCAATTGAGTGGGATGATCAATCCTAAGATTCCCTGGATATCCTATTACTCTCAAGATCAATTTATCTTCAAAAAGAGGTGATTTATAAGCTACTAATTGCCAAGTCTCAAAGTCCAAATCCCTTAAAAACTCACTGCTAGCATTCATTAATTCCCCATTTATTTCTGTTTCTGCAACTTCTGCGGATACTTTTATTGGGTTAAAAATGAAGGATAGTAGTAAAAGTAAAGGTAATATTCCTTTTAAAAATATATTTTTATTTGATTTTGTAATTTTCTTCATTTTCCGAATCCATCAGGGCATCAAGAGTAACAGCTGTTCTTACAATAGCTTGATATCTTTTGATTATTTTACGATTTTTTTTTATAACTCGAGATAAATTCAAAGAGTCTTTTTCAGAATAGTTAGATGTTAAATCGTTAGAATCTTCTTCAATAAACTCGAATTCACTATCTTTTTTTATTAAAGTTAATAATAAATCATGTAATCTCTTTCTTCTTTCAGACAATTGATTTATTATTAAAGCTCGAACAATCATAAGATAATTTAATAAAACATTCAAATAGATAAGTTTCTTTTAATTAAATATTCATGACTGAAAAAAGAAAAATTCATGTAGTAGGAATTAATTCTTATAAATTTGAGGATTTACCCCTTAAATTACAAAATCTATTTCAAGAGACAGTTTCAATTGCAGTTCCAAATTTATATTTTGAAGAAATAAAATCCTGGAGCGAAAATTGTTTAGAAAAAAAGAAATTATTTTTTTCGAGCAACAGTAATAAGGAACTTTTTCACTGGCTTAGATCACAAAAAAAAGATGTAATTTTAATTTCCAGAGGAGATCCACTTTGGTTTGGCATTGGGAGAATACTACTAGAAAATTTTTCAAAAGATGAATTAAGTTTCTACCCTTCAAATACTTGCATTCAATTAGCATTTAGTAAATTAAAGATCCCATGGCAAGATACTGTTAATGTGAGTATTCACGGCAGAGATTCAAATAGGTTAGTAGAGGCTCTTAAAACAAGGCCATCAACTTTGGCTATTATTACAGATTCAAATAACAAAAGTTTAGAAATAATCAAAAAAAACTTATCAGAATTAAATCTTATTGATTTTTATGATTTTTGGCTCTGTGAAGAGATTGGCTTCGAGAATGAAAAGATAAGAAAATTAAATCTTAAAGATTCATTACCATCTGATATATCAAGTTTGAACATTGTTGTTCTTAAAAATAAAAAGAAAAATTACTCAAATAATAATCTCCCTCTTTTCGGAATCAGTGACCATATTTTTAAGACTTTTGATGATAGACCAAACTTATTAACTAAAAGGGAGGTTCGCGTTCAAATATTAGCTGCTTTAGAGCTCCCAAGAAATGGTGTCATCTGGGATATAGGAGCAGGTTGTGGGTCAATTGGTTTAGAGGCACTAAAGTTAAGGCCTAATTTGGATTTGTTTTGTATAGATAAAAGGATTGGCTCAAAAGAATTAATACTAGAAAACTCTAAAAGGCTTGACGTCAAACCAAAATTTATTTTTGAGGAAGACATAAATTACACCTTGAATGTGAATAATTTAAGTTCTCTTGAAAAACCTAATAGATTAATAATTGGAGGATGTGACAAAAAAACTAAACTCAAGATTATTAATAAACTAGCTCAAGATATGGATATTGGAGACATTATCGTTATCCCAATAATTAATATTCAAACTATTAAAGAATTGGAAGAGGAATTAGAAGATAAAAATTTCAAAACAAATTTAAATTTAATTCAGACCTATAAAAGCTTAAGTATTACGGAGGGAATGAGACTAGAACCCAATAATCCTGTTTTTCTATTAAAAGGGAAAAAATAAATTCAAGTAATTGTTATTTATCAGGTTTAGCCACATGAGGTAAACCCCAACCTAGTTTATTTCTTAAAACCTGAAAAAATTCGTGATCTTCAAGTCTAATAAATTTTACTGAGTGTTTACTTTTTCTTATTAGAACCCTATCTTCAGGCCAAACATAACAACCGGCATTGCCATCAACAACCATTACTAACCTTTCAGGAGTTGCAGGAAAAACAGTTACTGGCTCTGAATCATTAAAAACCAATGCCCTAGATGCCAATGAATGTGGAGCAATTGGAGTTAATTGCACGACTGGACAATCAGGTGTGATAACTGGTCCTCCTGCACTTAGAGAATAGGCGGTAGAACCAGTTGGAGTAGATAAAATTACTCCATCAGCTGAAATATCCACAGGAGCATGTCGACCTATAGAAATTTCAAAGTGACACATACTTGTTAGAGGCTCTCTATGAAGAGCCATCTCATTAAGGCAAAGAGACTCCCATCTCCTCTGATCATTCCTCATTACACTAATTATAAAGCAAGTTCTTTCTTCAATATCCCAATTTCCTGCAATTATTTTATTTATAGCCTCATCTAGATTAGATAAGTAAGCTTCCGCAAGAAATCCTAAATGACCAGTATTTATTGTAAGAATTGGAATTTTAGCAGGTGCCGTTTGCCTTGCAGCAGAAAGTACAGTCCCATCTCCGCCAAGAACAATTGCAAATTCCATTGATGAATCAAACCCTTCAGGAACACAATTCGTATATCCCAAAGGACGAACATGTTGATCAGGATTTGCGAAACCAACCATCCCCCCAGAGCTACTAACTCTTACAACTTCAAAATTAGATTTTTCCAATTTTTTTTGAACAGAAGTTGCAGTTTGAACAGCTAGTTCCTTTCCATCATTAACGATTAGTCCTGCTTTACGTACCAATCAAAAAATTAAAACTAGGACTATCTTAAACTAATTTGTTGGACAATCCTAATTTAAAAATTAAATACTATTAGAACTGTTCTAAGAATCTAATATCATTTGTATAAAATTTTCTGATGTCGTCGATCTGATGTCTCACCATACAAAATCTCTCAACTCCTAATCCTGCTGCAAAACCAGTCCATTTCTCAGAATCTATTCCTAATTTTTCTAAGACCTTTGGATCAACCATTCCGCAACCCATTACTTCTAACCATTTACCTTTCCACTGGACGTCTACTTCTGCAGAAGGTTCAGTAAATGGGAAATAACTAGCTCTGAATCTTACAGGAATATCTCCAAAAAAGGCCTTTAAAAATGTTAGAACTGTTCCTCTTAAATGACTAAAATTAATGTCTTGATCGATACATAAAACCTCAATCTGATTAAATACAGGGGAATGAGTAGCATCTACTGCATCTCTCCTGTAAACTCTCCCGGGAGCAATAATTCTTACTGGAGGAGGATTATTCTCTAAGTACCTTATCTGAACAGGAGAAGTATGGGTCCTTAAAAGTCGATTTTCATCTAAGTAAAAGGTATCCTGCATATCTCTTGCGGGATGATTTTTGGGTATGTTGAGAGACTCAAAATTATAAAAATCAGTTTCTATTTCAGGGCCACTTTCAACTGAATATCCTAAACCACAAAATATATCTATTATTTCGTCTTGAGTTGAAATCAAAGGATGTTTATTCCCAGGAGGTGTTCCAATTGAAGGGATAGTTACATCAATTTTTTCTTTTTTAATCTTTTTATCTAAGGCTTCACTATTTAGTTGATTTTTTCTTTCAGTTATTAATTCCTGCAAATTTATTTTTATTAAATTTGCCTTCTGTCCAACAACTGGTCTATCAGTAGCGGATAATTGACCCATTGTTTTCAAGATAATTGATAAATCACCTTTTTTACCTAGCAAGGAAACTCTTAATTGATCCAGTTCTTCATGAGTACTAGCATTACTTATATTATTTTTTGCTGTTAGAGAAAGATTATTTAGTTTTTCCTCAATTTGACTTAATGATTCAATCTGACTCACTGATATAGTAAAAATAAGTATTGCTTTATCTTACTTAAATATCGTCCATAAATAAAATTTATTGATTAATGAAACCGTTAAATATATTAATTAGCAATGATGATGGTGTTTTTGCAGCGGGGATAAGAGCTTTAGCAAAATCAGCGCAAAAAAGAGGGCATAAGGTAAAAGTAGTTTGTCCTGACCAAGAAAGGTCAGCTACCGGGCATGGTCTTACTTTACAATCTCCATTAAGAGTTGAAAAAGCTGACGAATTATTTGGGGAAGGAATTGAAGCTTGGGGATGTTCTGGCACTCCTGCTGATTGCGTCAAATTAGCACTATCTGAACTCTTGGATAATAAACCTGATCTAGTACTATCTGGAATAAATCACGGGCCAAATTTAGGGACAGATATTTTTTGTTCAGGTACAGTCGCTGCAGCTATGGAAGGCACTTTAGAAAATGTTCCCTCCATGGCAATAAGTGTTGCTAGTTTTAAATGGAAGAATTTTGAATTTGCAGGAGAAATTGCAATGAATATTGCCGAACAAGCAATTAATGATAGTTGGCCTGCTTCACTTTTATTAAACTTGAATATACCCCCTTGCGAAAAAAGCAAAATAAAAGAATTATCCTGGACAAGATTATCAGTAAGAAAATATAAAAATCAATTTTCCAAAAGAGAAGACCCAAGGGGGGATGATTATTATTGGCTCGCTGGTGAGGTAGTTCTAGATCTTAAATCAAAAGGTTATGGTCCAAAGAAATGGCCAAGTGACGTATCGCAAATACAAGAAAATAAAATATCTCTTACACCTGTAGAACCAGATTTATTTTGGAGAGGTAACTTAGATGACTTACCTAAAATTAATAATTCATTTGTAAATCCTTCTTAAAAGCCATAAAGAAAAGCAAAGTCCAAAAAAATGAGCCGCGATAACTTGCGTGTTACTAAGAACTGATAATATTTCAAGACCAGTAATTGGGATATCAGATGTCGCTGTTATCAATTGTCCAGTTGTTTGAGAAGATGCTTGGATAAATAAGGCACCCATAAGAGCTTGATATCCAATTAATCCAAACAAAATTCCTAATAAATCAACTATTAGTCCTCGTTTTATCAATTTACTTGTTTGTCCTCTTGAGGGTCTTGCGTTACTTGCGATTGCTCTTCCTGTTCTAACTATTAACCAACCTTGCCAAAGACTAAAAAGTAGTAAAATCAAGGATACTGTTGTAAGTGATAGACCAGGCGCTAAGCTAAGCTGCCCTTCGCTATTATTCACAACATTTGAAAAAAGCAAAACAGCTGCAACAACAACACCTAAAATGGACTGAACCCAAAAGCGTATCCATCCAATGCGTCGCATTCCAAATGAAAGGGACTGAAAATCAATTTTGTCAGACATTCATTTGATCTAATAAACTATAATCTAATCAAATTTGCCATCAAAGTCATAAAATTGCACGTAATCTTTTGATCTCTTTAATATCGCCATCTGAAGTTAAGAATCCTACTTCAATAGCTATTGGAAGTTTTGATGGCCTTCATGCTGGCCACAGACAATTAATAAAAAGTGTAGTTGAAGAGAATCAATATACCCCAACAATTGCAAGCTTCTGGCCTCATCCCCGAGAAGTTCTTTATAAAGAGACTCGTCTGAGACTTGATCTCCCTTATGAAAAACTATCTATTCTTGAAGATCTAGGAATTGAACAATTAGTTCTGATTCCCTTTGATATGAAACTATCCAAATTAAGTGCAGAAAGATTCGTAAAAGATATTTTGATAAATCAATTACAAGCAAAAAACATTTCTGTAGGTGCTAATTTTAAATTTGGTTTCAGAAGAAGTGGAGACATAAATACAATAAAAAATTTGATTAAGGATACTGAAATTAAACTAAAAATTACTCCAATCTTAGAAGACAAGGAAGGTAGAATCAGCAGCAGCAGAATAAGAGATCTATTAGAGAAAAGTGATCTGAAAAATGCTTTCAAAATTCTCAATAGGCCTTATAGTTTTAATGGAAAGGTTGTTAAAGGTAAAGGAATTGGGAAAAGTATAGGATGGCCTACCGCAAACCTTGAAATAGATGGCAGAAAATTTTTACCTGGAGAAGGAGTTTACGCATCTTGGACAATCATAGAAAATTCTAACCAAAAAATTGAATCTGTTATGAATCTTGGCTCTCAACCAACAATAAATCCTTTATTGCCATCTGCAGTTGAAGTTCATTTAATAAATAAAGATATCGATCTTTATGGTTTCAATCTATCTGTAGAACCAGTTGAAAAACTTAGATCTCAAATCAAGTTTAAAAATATAGATCAACTTTCTAATCAAATTAAAAAAGATAGAGATAATGCTCTAGAAATTTTAAAAAACTACAAAAAATAAATTACAAATGCTTAATTCCAATAGTAAAGACGCTGAAGATTTAAGAATTTATCAAATTATTGATGCTAATTTAGATAGAGCTAGAGAAGGATTAAGAGTATTAGAGGATTGGGCTAGATTTGGTCTAGGAAAAGAAAAATATGTTGAAAAGATTAAAAACTTTAGACAAATTTTAGGGAAAAATCATTTAGAAGTTTATAAACAATCTAGAAATCACATAGAAGACAAATGTAAAGGATTGACTCATAAAGAGCAAATCAACAGAAAAACTTCTGAGCAAATTATAAGTTCTAATTCAGCTAGGGTTCAAGAAGCATTAAGAGTCATAGAAGAATTCTCAAGGCTGCAGAATAATGAGCTTTCAAAAATCGCTTCTGAAATTAGATATGAAATTTATACTATTGAAATTGACTTATTAAGTTATAGCAAGTGTAAGAAGTCGGAGAAAATATTAAAAGAAAATGACTTATATGTAATCACAGATCAAAAGGACAATTTATTAGAAATAGTAGAAGAGATTTTAATTGCGGGAGTAAAAATTATTCAGCATAGATTTAAAACGGGAACTGATCAAGATCATCTTCAAGAAGCAATTCAGATTAAAAATCTATGTAAAAGATATAATTCTTTGTTTATCGTTAACGACAGACTTGATATAGCTCTAGCATCTAAAGCGGATGGAATTCATCTTGGACAAGGCGATTTAGACTTTAAAACGGCAAGAAAACTTTTAGGATATTCAAAAATAATCGGCATAAGTGCAAATAATGCAATTGATATTTCAAATGCTATTAGTGAGGGTTGTGACTACATAGGAATAGGTCCAGTATTTGAAACTACAACAAAAAAGAATAAAAAACCTTTAGGTATTGAAAATATCAAAACATTGACAAAGGATTTAAATATTCCTTGGTTTGCTATCGGAGGAATCAAGTCAAGTAATATTTCATATTTAAAAAGAAATGGGTTTAAAAAAGTTGCCTTAGTTTCGGAATTAATGAATTCTGAAGATCCTAAAGAAGTCGCTATTATGATTCTAAAAGAGTTATCTCATGAAAATTAGGGTAAATGGAGAAGAAAAAAAAATAGAACTTGATCAAGAAAATGCTCTACTATCTAAAGTTCTTAACCATATGGGATATAAACCAAACACAATTGTAGTGGAATTAAATAATTTAATTATAAATTCAATGAAATGGGAAAAAGTGAAGCTTAAAGATGGTGATAATTTAGAAATCGTTTCAATAGTTGGCGGTGGTTAAAAGATAAATTCTTAAAAATTAAAAATCTTCATATTATTTTAAGTTTAGGCTTGAAACAATAACCAAATTTCTTCTTTTTTCGTTTTATATTTTTAATACTTAAATTTAACAATGAAAGAAAAAATTGATAGCAACTCAAGATCTCTAAAATGGGAGCAAAATGGGGAGTTGGCTCATAAAGATCTCTCCGAGCTGATTGAAAGATTAAAAAATGTAGAAAGTGAACATACCTCATCTGAGCTGTCTAGATTAGGTACAAAATCAAACATAAAAGATTAAATTTGTTACTTAGACCTTGTTTTTATAAAAATTTGTACCAAATTAAAAATACTGAACATAAAAATAAATGCCGAAAAGATTTCCAGAGTGGGTAAATACAGAAGTCGTGATAAAAGCAATCAAAATGAGAGAAGAAGGAATGCTATCAAAACAACTAAATTTATGGATAGAAACCTTATTAGAAATAGAAAAAAAGTGATTATTTAGGAAATACTTTTAATAATTCTGAGAGCCGCCATTGCTGCTCCATAACCATTATCTATATTCATAACTGCAATACCTGGAGAACAGCTTGATAACATACTATTTAAAGCAGTTTCTCCATCCTTGCTAACGCCATATCCTACTGAGACAGGTACTGCAATTATCGGTTGAGCTAACAATCCGCCCACAACTGTTGCCAAAGCTCCTTCCATTCCAGCACAAACTATTAATACATCATATTTATTAATTTCTTCTAACTGACTCATCAATCGATGAAGTCCCGCTACTCCAACATCTATAAAAGATTGACAATTCACTCCATAAATTTCAAGCGCTAATTGTGCTTCAAGTGTTACGGCCAAATCGCTAGATCCGCCTGAAATTATAGCAACTTTTTTATTTGTAATTATTTTATTAAAATTTTCCCCAATTGTTAGGCAATTTGCTTCTTTATAGAATCGTGCATCATCATACAAATCTAAAAGATAATTAGCTTTTTCACTATTAATCCTAGTAATGAAAACAACCTCATTTTTACTTAATACATTTTCAGATAATCTTTCTAATTGGTCGATACTCTTATCTTGCCCCCAAATAGCCTCAATGAGTCCAATCCTATCTCTTCTTTGAAAATCAAACTTGATATCAAAATTCATCTTTGTTTGTCTAACTCTCCCACATAAATCAATTCAAAAGGATTATCGCCTACATTTAGAGCAGCTTTAACATTATCTTCAAATTTTTGTTGAACTACATTTACTTCTGAGATTGGTATGCTTTTCCATAATTTCTTACTTTTCCAATTTACCAATATTAAAGCTTCTTCTTTTTCTTTATCCCAAAATAATTGTCTACCCAAAAAACCATCTTGAGAAGATAACCATGGCTCCCATATTTCTTTTTCCGCATTTAGCCAAGCTGCTTTTACATCAGCAGGTACTTTAAGTCTTAATTCCTCTATGACCATTTCACTTTGAAAATTATCCATTGTAAGAGCTTTTAAATTGGGAATATCAGATTGAAAAATTAAAACTACTAAGCAAATTAATAATAAACAAAATCTTTGAATTTTTTTTTTCAAATTTAAATTAAATCTCATTTTTTCACAAGAAGAACTACTGAATGGCAACTTATACCCTCTTCTCTCCCTTCTGGACCCAATTTTTCATTCGTGGTTGCTTTAATCCCAATTAAATTTTCATCAATATTTAAAATTTCAGAAATATTTTTTTTCATTAGTTTTATATGTGGCATGATTTTTGGCCTTTCAGCAACAAGAACACTATCAATATTATTTATTTCCCAACTATCTTGTCTTATCAAGTCAATTACTTTTGATAACAAAAACAAGCTATCAGCATTTTTCCATTTTTCATCAGATGGGGGAAAATACTTTCCTATGTCGCCCAACGAAAGAGCTCCCAATAATGCATCCATTATTGAGTGACTTAAAACATCAGCATCACTATGCCCATCTAATCCTAAACTTTCAGGGTGATGTAATTTTACACCTCCAATAATTAAATCTCTATCCTCTACTAATCTGTGAATATCGTATCCATTACCTATTCTAAATTTCATTAATTGATTATTTTCTTTTATTATTCTCTTACTTTGTGGGGATTTTTTGTAGTTTTCATTTGAAATTAAGTCACTTCTTCTCTCCAATGTTCTTTCAAAACTTTTTTTTCTTCTCCACGATTTAATCTCTTCATGATTACCGCTTACTAAAATATCTGGCACTTTCATATCTTTAAAAGTTAAAGGCCTTGTGTATTGAGGATATTCTAATAAAGAGGAATTATGACTCTCATCGACTAAGGAGTCTGGATCACCAAGAGTCCCTGGTAATAACCTAGTCAAACCATTAATTATTGATATAGCAGGAATTTCACCTCCAGAAAGGACATAATCGCCTATCGATATCTCTTCATCAGCTAAACATCTAATCCTTTCATCAAAACCTTCATATTGGCCACAAATAATTATTATTTGATCAAAAGTGGACCATCTCGCAAGATCCTTTTGCTTTAAAACTTTACCCTGAGGGGTCATCAGCAAAGTTTTACTTTTAGGTGATTTTCTAATTGATTCATATGCCTTATAAATAGGTTCAGGTTTTAATACCATTCCTGCTCCTCCTCCATAAGGCTTATCGTCTACTTGTCTGTAAGAACCTTCTCCATATTCTCTTAAATCATATAAATTTACATCGATCAAATTCTTATCTAGAGCTCTTGTTATGACCCCTAAATTATTTATTAATTCAAAAGCTTTAGGGAACAATGTAATTACATCAAAATTAAAACCACTCATCTAGAATTCTTCCTCAAAACCAAACTCAATTAACCTTGATTCTTTTTTTCTCCAATTTGGAACAACTTTCACAAACAACTCTAGGTGAATTGAACCATCAATTAATTTTGACATATTTGATCTTGCTGACTGACCAATCATTTTTAACATTGAACCTTTCTTTCCAATAAGAATTATTTTTTGAGTTGATCTTTCAACAATAATAGTAGCCAAAATAGCTGTAAAAACTTTGCCATTTTTTCTTTTCATTTCCTCTCTCTTTTCTATCTTTACTGCGACACTATGAGGTACCTCTTCTCTTGTATTTATTAATACCTGTTCTCTTACTAAATCAGATAATAATTTATCTAATGGTTGATCACAAATGGTTTCTTCGCCATAAAGTTTTGGTCCCTCTGGAAGAAAATTAAGTGCCATATCCACTAGTTCAGGACATCCTTCTCCTTTAAAAGCACTTACAATTTGAAAGTTTCTATTAATTCCAAAAAATCTTCTATATTGATCTAATCGTAAATTCCTAAATTCTTTATTAACCAAATCCCACTTATTTAATGCAACAATAAACTCAGTTTTATTTGCGAGTAGAAAGTTCAAAATATATTCATCACCTCTACCAGGTTCTTTACTTGAATCAATTACAAAAATTACCATATCAACTCCATTAATTGCAGATTTTGCGTTCTTTACTAATATCTCTCCAAGTCGATGATGAGGTTTATGAACACCTGGCGTATCAACAAAAATTATTTGCCCATTGTCTGTAGTAAGTATTCCTTTTAATTTATTTCTAGTAGTTTGCGCTATTGGAGAAGTAATTGTTATTTTTTCTCCAATCAATTTATTTATTAACGTAGATTTACCCACATTTGGCCTTCCTAGTAAAGTTACAAACCCAGATCTATAATTGGCCAAAGACTTTTAATGCATCAATAATAAAATTCTGATCAAAAATGGAAAAAAAAACCATAAATTTAAAAGAAGCTTCGTTCACGCAAGCAATAAACATATCCGCACAATGGTGCAAAGAGTGGAGTGAAGATTTACTCAGCGAAGAGGTTTTAGCAGATAGAATCGCAGAGCTAACTAAAACAAAAAATGGACTTAGAGGATTTTTTGCATACGCTTTGTCAGATAAAGATTGTTTTTTGTTAGATAAACTTCCTTTTTCACTAATTTACAAACTGAACGAAGGTGGTGATGCCGTAACAGAAATAGTAGTAAAAAATTTAATAATGAGTTCCGCTCAAATTATTATTCATCGAAGAGATGATAATCATGAATATGAGATAACATCAGAAAATATTTCAGATAGATGTAAGGCTATTTTAAGACTGCTAGAAACCAAGTCAGTTACAAAGTCTGTCAATCAAGTCCTTAGAGACTTAGATGATATGGGCAATAGTTTTGATAATTCAGTAAAATATGACTTAGAGCAAAAGGAATTTATAAAAAAACAAATTCTTGATATCGCCCATTAAACTTGATATCGCCCATTAAAAAAGCGTAGAAACAAATCTACGCTTTATGTTAGTTCTATACGTAACGTGTTTAATCTCTTCTTCCACCACCTTGTAGTGCAATCATTAATCTCAATATAAAAACAAAAAGATTTATATAAGTAAGATACATACCTAAAGCCCCTGCAAGATATTGATCATCATTATATCTTCTTGGCATTGTATAAAAATCAACAAAAGACATCGCAACAAATAAGACAGTTCCAAAACCTGCAATTATCAATTCAAGACCTGAACCTCCAAAAACTCCTGGAGCAAAGAATCCTCCAATTAATTGGACAAACATTGCTATAAGCAGACCTATCAATCCAAGACCAACTACTCCGCTTAGTGCTTGACCAACACTATCACTCATTCTTTGGCCAGTGTAAGAGGCGATAACGAAAGTTATACCAGTGGCTAAGGCAGCTGTTCCAACCGAACCAATACCAATTGTTCCTATTGCTAAAGCAACTATTCCACTTAAGGTGAATCCAGTTAACAAACTAAATCCTGTCAACAAGGGTAGGGCCTTCGCATTATTAGCATTATTTGCAGCACTTGTGGCTATAAAAAACAAAATCAATTCTGCAATTAATGCAACTATTGAAAGAGGCTGGAAAAGCCCAGGATTTGTCGCGATGAGTGAGATACCTGCTAAGACGCCTAAAGAAGTTAGAACCATTCCTCCACCTACGTAAGGTAAAGCTTTTTGAACAACATTAGGTCCAACAATTGAACTAGTTTGTGCTTCACGAATAGCTTGATTGAAATTACTACTTGCTGGCATTTTTTTTTTAAATAATAATCTTATTCTACTCGATTTTTAAAATTTCAGGGTACGGATCTCCAGAGTTATGAAGTTACTGATAAGCTGCAATAATTTTCTGAACTAAAGGATGACGAACTACATCTTCAACAGTTAAATAACAAAATTTTATACCTTGAGTTTCAGAGAAAATTCTAGATGCTTCGATGAGGCCGCTTTCCTGATCTTTTTTTAAATCAATTTGTGTAATATCTCCATTTACAACCATTTTTGATCTCTCTCCTAATCTGGTCAAAAACATTCTCATTTGAGAGCAAGTAGTATTTTGTGCTTCATCTAGGATAACTATGGAGTTGTCTAAGGTTCTGCCTCTCATAAATGCTAAAGGAGCAACTTCAATAATCCCCTTATCAATTAACGAATTTGTTCTGTCAATCCCGAAAATACTATGTAAAGAATCAAATAGGGGTCTTAAATATGGATCTACTTTTTGTTGCAAATCACCAGGTAGGAATCCCAAACTTTCACCAGCTTCTACAGCTGGTCTGGTTAAAACAATTTTTTCAATTTTTTTTTCGTTCAATAGTCGTGCCGCGCAAACAGTTGCTAAAAATGTCTTACCAGTTCCAGCTGGACCAATCGCAAAGGTAAGATCAAAGTTTTCAATTGATTCAACATATTCTTTTTGCCTTATAGTTCTTGGTCTCAAATATCTTCCTTCTTTGGAACGCGCAAGTATTTTTTTTCCTAGTTCAGCATGTGAAGATGATTCGCCTATATTTAAAGAACTTAAAGCCGCTTTAAGATCTACCTCAGGGACTTCTAACCCTTGTTCCCAAATGGGTCTTGTTAGTTCTACTAATGCTGATGCTCTCTCAATTTTAGATATGACACCGTTCATCTCCAGTTGTAAGCCTCTTATAGTTAAAGAAACTCCAGTAAGAGACTCAAATTTTTTTAAGAAAGAATTACCAGGTCCAGATAATGCAGTAGCGGCATCAGAGCTTGGCAAATCTATTTTGAAGTGACCAGTTTTGGAAACTTCCTTCATCTAGTTATTGAATAAGAATAAAAATTTATCAACTCACTAGCGTTAAGCTTCATTACCCTCGCTTTCAACTTTGCTACTATCATTTTCTTCTTCTTTAGTTTTAGCCTTAGCTAATTTTTCCTTCTCTAACTTTGCTTTACCAATTGAGATAGAGGGTCTTTCTGTTTTTTCTAATAACCCTCCCTTTTCTAATAAAGTTCTCACAACACCAGTTGGCTGAGCACCCTGAGTAAGTCTTGTTCTTAAAGCTTCTGTGTCAAGCCTAGTTTCCTTAGTTCTTGGATTATAAAAACCTAGTTCCTGCAGAGGTCTACCATCTCTTCTGGAAGTGCTGTTGCATGCAACAATTCTGAAACTTGCCTCTTTTTTCTTTCCAAAGCGCTTAAGGCGCAATTTAATCATTTTAAATTAATGCGTTTTTAATAATAATATCATTTAAAGGTAAAAATATAGAAACTACAAATCGGCAAAACCTTTTTTCTTTTTATTATTTTTTTGTTTTTTCATTGGCTTATTACCACTCATACCTCCCATTCCTGGCATTGCTGGCATTCCTCCCATCCCTGGCATACCTCCCATTCCTGGCATTCCTCCCATTCCTGGCATTCCTCCGTTAGACATTTGTTTCATAAAACCTCTCATTCTTTGAAAATCGGCTAAAACTTTATCTACATCTTTTGCTTCATAACCGCTACCTTGAGCGATTCTTTGTCTTCTTGAGGGGTGAGCCGCAAGAACTTCGGGTTTTTGTTTCTCCTCAAGAGTCATTGACGAGATCATAGATTCTATTTTCTTAAGTTGATCTTCTCCATCTTTTATCATCCCATCATCTATTTTATTCATTCCAGGAATCAATTTAATCAATCCACCAAGTGAACCCATTCTTTTAATTAATCTCATTTGCTTTACAAAATCATTAAAATCAAAAGTCGCTTCTTGAAGTTTCTTTTGCATCGCTTCTGCATCAGCAAGTTCAACTTCTTTTTGTGCTTTTTCAACAAGTGTCAACACATCCCCCATACCTAAAATTCTGCTGGCCATTCTTTCTGGATGAAATGGTTGCAATGCCTCTATTTTTTCACCTACACCTATAAATTTGATTGGTTTACCGCTTATTTTTCTTATCGATAAAGCAGCTCCACCTCTTGAGTCACCATCCAACTTAGTTAATATCGCCCCTGTGATTCCTACTTTTTCATGAAATGATTTTGTTAAGTCTGCAGCTTCTTGCCCAATCATTGAATCAACAACAAGCAAAACCTCATCAGGATTAGAAACTTCTTTAATTCGAACCATTTCACTCATCATGGAATCATCAATTTGGAGTCTTCCTGCGGTATCAATAATTATCGAATTAAAATCATTTTCCCTAGCAAAATTCAATGCTTCTTTTGCTATTTCTTCTGGCTTGCTATTTTTTTCTTTAGCTGAAAAAACTTCCAATTCATATTGACTTCCCAATGTTTTAAGCTGCTCTACAGCTGCCGGTCGATAAATATCTGCAGCCACCAAAAGAACTTTTTTATCTTTTTCCTTTAAATAAAGTCCTAATTTTCCTGTTGCAGTTGTTTTACCCGCTCCCTGAAGTCCAGCCATCAAAATGACTGTAGGACTATTTTCATTTTCGTTTAATGGAGAATTTTCATTCCCCATAATGTTAATCAATTCTTTATTTACAACTTCAATAAATTTTTGACCTGGGTTTACGCCCCTAACTACTTCTTCCCCAATAGCTTTATCTTTGACATCTGATATAAACTCTTTTACTACAGACAAACTAACATCTGCATCAAGGAGTGCTCTTTTAACCTCCTTCAAGGCATCGTTTATGTTATTTTCACTAATTTTTGCTTCGCCTCTTAAACCCTTTACTGCGTCTTCAAAGCGTGAAGAGAGTTCATCAAACATTATTAAAAAGTAATTTTAATTATTATAGATGATCTTGAAGTTTGTAATTACAAGCCGCTCACGAAATCAACCAATTTCCACGATTTATTTGAAAACCCCAAAATATATTTAACTTTAAGGGGATTTAAAGATGTTTCATTAATAAATTCTCCAGAATTCTTTACTAGCCTCTCTATATAATTCAATTCTACTAAAACAACTATCCGAGATGAAGTTTGCGATTCCAAATCAATTTTACGTATTTGGGAATTAATCTCCTTATAAATTCCTTTCTTGATATCGTTCTGTCTTTCTTCGATTGTTCGATCAATTAGACCTTTACTAACAATCTTATAAAGATTAATTTCTCCCTTTCCCGCTAAGTAATTACTTTTATTAAGAAGCCATCCATTAATTAAATTCCTTATTTCTTCTAAAGAAGGTGAAGCAGTATTAAGTTCTTTGAATTCATAGGAAATAATTGAAGTAGATTTCTCAGAAATAGAATTCAATTTACTTGAAGGATTTTTTTTTATTTCTTGAAAAATATCTTTCTCAGTAAGCTTTTGATTTTTATCTTTTGCAATTAAGGGTTTTTCAGCAATAGATTCGTCCTGAATTGATTTTTTTAAATTATTTCTTAAAAATCCAATACCAATACCAAATGCAAATAATATCAAAAACGCATAGATATAAATTAAATACGGCGACCGATTAATTATCTCTTTATCCTTTAAGAATTCCCCAAAACTAAACTTTAATTCAGCAATTTTTTCGATTAAAAAATTATAAAACTCAATTGGTTTGTTCTTAAAGTATTCCTCATTGAATTCTATCTCTTTGGCCTCAACCTTTTCATAGCCTTGTTTTATGCCACCAGGCCAAGGTAATCTTCTTTCATCAATACTCCCCAATATATTATCAAAATCTTCAGTCGTTTTTGTGGATAATTCCTTCTCAGTTTTTTGGTTTTGAAGATTTGATCTAATTACAATTTTTTTTGATTTCTTTTCTAATTTTTCAATAAATTCTTGAATTTCCCTATCTTCAAACCAAGAATCTAAATCCACCTCTTTTGAGTCAATGTCTCTATACCCAACTAAAACATCATTTTCTAACCAATTTTTACAGAAAATACATATCGCTTCTAATTTATTTCCAGGATAATTATTAAGCCAATCACGTAAATTTTCATCAGAACTACTTGAAAACCTTGCAGAGGCTTGGTCAATGTCAGCTAAAAGCAAGTCTAAACAACCCACTAGAGGCATTGAATCAAGACCTGATAAATTTAGTTTTTTTAAAATTCTCCTCGCTTCAAATAATTTTTCTGGCTTTCTTCTAGAGAAACCAATAGCTGTTAAGGATAGAAATGCTAAAAATCCTGCTTCTAATGATCCTCTTTTTTGTAATTCAAGAAACAAATCAATCTGTTCTTGCACTGTCAAAAATGGCTTAATTTGTTGAAAAAAAGCTTCAAACTCTTGCTGATTTAAATAATCTTTATATTCAGATTTATTATTACCTTCCAAACCTCCTCTTTTGATTATTAAATTTTCCAACATACTAAAGCCTTTTTTATGAGACTCTTGATCATTTAGATCTCTACTAAGTAGATCTAGAATTCTGTAAGGAAGCAAAGCAACCAAATCTTCTTCAAGTTCTTTTCTTAATTCTCCAAGCTTTCCCATTCTTTGTAGAAGTTGTATACCTTCATGTAAAAAGTCTGCCGCGTTCGAATAGGATCTAAGCTGTTGTTCTTGAATTGCAGAATCTCTAGCTGTTAAAGCAGCCAATAATGTTAAATCAGCTTCTCTACTACTTCCTAAAGCTGGAGTTTGTGGGGGTTGCAATGCTTTTCTCGTAATTTTAAAAGCTTCTTTTGGTGAACCTGATTCCCAAAGAAGTATTAATCCTGCTACTTCTCTATTTGAGGAGAAATCCAATCCAGAATTCCCATTTAATAACAAATTTTCGTACTCTCTTCTGCTTTCTGGATCTGTAAGAAGATCGGCAGTGAGCCGAAGCAGCTCAGATCTTTGGGTTAAAACTTCATAAGTAAAACCTTCATCAGGTGTTTTATCTAACCGCAATTGAAACGCCCTTAATATTTCCTCAGAAGTTGCAGAGGGGCTTACGCCAATTAAACGAAAATGGTCTAAAGGAAGTTCCAAACAAATATCCTATTGAAAATTCTTAGACAAATTTTATCAAGTTAAAAATTTTTTTCACAAGGTCTTACAGAGTTATTAAAAAAAATCATGAAAATCGCCCATCACGGCTTAGAATGTTAACAAATCAAAACTTCGTTAAGGTATTTTTCTTGGAAACACACGTAGAGAGAATCTCAAATCTTCAAGACATAAAAAAAGCCGAATTAGATCGAGAAACCGGATTATTCCTTTATGAAGACATGACGCTTGGTCGTAGGTTTGAAGATAAGTGTGCAGAAATGTATTACAGG
Organism: Prochlorococcus marinus str. SB; assembly: GCF_000760115.1. NCBI lineage: Bacteria > Bacillati > Cyanobacteriota > Cyanophyceae > Synechococcales > Prochlorococcaceae > Prochlorococcus > Prochlorococcus marinus. Next base: position 1,035,491 of record NZ_JNAS01000002.1, on the reverse strand, counting down.
GGAAAAATGTTTGGTTTCGTTCATTTATATAACGGTCAAGAGGCTATAAGCACGGGAGTAATTGGCGCTATGAAAAAGAAACATGATTGGTTTTGTAGTACCTATCGCGATCATGTTCATGCACTAAGTGCGGGTGTCCCCTCATTTGAAGTAATGAGTGAACTTTTTGGTAAATCCACTGGTTGTAGCAAAGGCCGAGGTGGATCCATGCACCTATTTTCAAGAGAGCATCACCTACTCGGAGGATATGCATTTATTGGAGAGGGAATTCCAGTTGCCTTAGGGGCAGCCTTTTCAAGTAAATACAGAAAGGAAGTTGCTGGAAATAGTAATAGTGATGCTGTAACTGCAGCATTTTTTGGGGATGGGACTTGCAATAATGGGCAGTTTTTTGAATGTTTAAATATGGCCCAGTTATGGAAATTACCAATAATTTTTGTTGTTGAGAATAATAAATGGGCTATTGGTATGGCTCATGATAGAGCTACTAGTAATCCTGAAATCTGGAGAAAAGCGTCTGCTTTTGGCATGCACGGCGAGGAAGTTGATGGAATGGATGTATTAGCAGTAAGAGGGGCCGCACAAAGAGCAATTGAGCGAGCTAGGGCAGGAGAAGGTCCTACACTTTTAGAATGTTTAACCTATAGATATAGAGGGCATTCTCTTGCAGATCCAGATGAATTAAGGTCTGAAAAAGAGAAGGAGTTTTGGGGGAAAAGAGATCCTATTAAGAAATTAGCTCAAGAAATTATTGACGGTAAATTCGCTACGGAAGAAGAATTAAAAATTATTGAAAAGAAAATTGATGCAGAAATATCGGAGTCAGTTAAAAATGCAATTGAAGCTCCTGAACCTCCTTCAGAAGAATTAATCAAATATATTTGGGCAGAAGATTAGATCAAATACCGCTAGGTAATTTTCTGGTTAAATTCCTTAATTTTCTTAGTGCCTTAAGTTCAACTTGTCTTACTCTTTCTCTAGAAACTTCTAATAATCTTCCAATTTCTGCAAGCGTATGCCTCTCATTGGCATCAAGTCCAAACCTTAGTTTAAGAACATGTTGTTCTTGCTCGCTTAAATGACTTAACCACTTACCGAGTTGTTCTTGATGCATTTTCTGTTCCACTTGATCTAAAGGCTCTTCATTATTACTATCTGCAATTAAATCACCTAAAAAGCTCCTGCCATCATCACCATTTACTGGAGCATCTAAACTACTTGTCGATAAAGCTTGTCTTAAAACAGAATCCAATTCTTCAACATCAATCTCCATTGCCTCTGCAATTTCAATTCTGCTTGGCATAGCACCAAGTTTATGAGCCAAATCTCTACTAACTTTTCTAATAGAAGCTAACCTCTCACTTAAGTGAACAGGTAAACGGATTGTTCTTGATTGACAAGCAATTGCTCTTGTCATACTTTGCCTAATCCACCAAAAGGCGTAAGTAGAAAACTTATAACCTCTTGTCGGATCAAATTTTTCAACAGCCCTCTCTAACCCAAGAGAACCTTCTTGTACTAAATCAAGTAATTCTAGTCCTTTACCTTGATATTTTTTGGCCACGCTGACAACTAATCTTAAATTAGCTTTCATCATTCTTTCTTTAGCTCTTCGGCCAATTTTTATAGTTCTTTTTTGCTGGGTTGTAAAATCATTAATCTTTTCATTTAATTGTCCATCTTCTGTAAGAATCATCATCTTCTGGACTTGGTTTCCCAATTCAATCTCTTCGGCAGGTGTTAATAAAGGAACTCTACCGATATTCTGCAAATACCAACTAATTGGATCATTACTTCTCCTTTTGGGTGGTTCTGCTTGTGTTGGTAATGATGAAACCATTTTTGACCTAATTTAGGTAATAAAACTCTCCTACACTTTTAAAGAAATAGCCAAATATTTAATGCGCGCTTCAGATTTCAAGTTATATTTGTACACTTATGTGTTTAAAACTATAAATAACTCTCTTAAATTGTTTCTTTCAAGATATTTGTCTCATTTTTTTATTTCTCATTAATTTTGATAATTCGTCACCAATAACAGAAGCATTTGACCCTTTTTTGCACTTTGATGCAGCAAATGAATGCAAAAGCACGTATTTAGCAAAAAAATCTGTTTTTATGTTTCTACAAAAGGTTAAATCAATCGCAGAACTACCAGCTATAAATCCAGATAAAAGATCACCCAATCCAGCTCGAGCTGTGTGTGAATCAGTCCCAAAAAGTTGCCAAGCCTTTTTATTTTCAGCGACTATGCTATTAGCTCCCTTTAACAAAACACTTATGTTAAATTCTTTAGCAGCATTAAGAGCTTTTTCAACATTAGTCTCGCATTTGATATTAGGGAATAACCTCGAAAATTCTTTGCTATGAGGTGTTATCCATGTCTTAAATCTTCTCTCTAAGAAGAATTTTGAACATAATTTAGATTCTGAAATTCTATTGAGTGCATCCGCATCCAAGATCAATAATCCTTCAAAACCAGTGAGAATGTCTTTTGCTTTTTGCCAATCATCATTATCAATTCCTATTCCTGGGCCAACAGCTACTGAATCAAATGCACTTAAATCAATATTTTTTAATGCACTAAATAAAGATGCATTTCCATTTTGATTACATTGCATAGTACCCTTTAAAACTATTTCTGGAGCAACTTGCCAAATAGATTCAGCAACTAACTCAGGCAGGACAGCCGAGATATAGCCTGCTCCACTTGATATCGCCCCTTTTAATGCTAAGTATGCAGCACCAGGATATTTTTCACTTCCAGCTATTAATAATGTTCTACCTCTTTTATATTTGTTGGAATTTCTTGGTAAAGAAGGTAAATCAATATTTTTTAAATCTTTGTAAGTAACCTTAAAAATCTTTTTATCAACTTTGGAAAGTTTACTAATAGGCACCCCAACATCTATATGGTGCAATTCTCCAATAAAAGGTAATGCAAAATCTTGCATCAATCCAATCTTATTAAGACCAATTGCCAAGGTATGGTCTGCCTTTACTGCGTCATCTAAAAAAGGCTCTCCTTTATCAGGACATAATCCTGTTGGAATATCAATACTTATTACCTTGCCATATTTGTTATGAAATTTTTTATTAAAAAGTTTAATTAATTTATTATCAACTTTTCTCGTTTGATTATTACCAAAAACAGCATCAATCCAAAGTTCTCTACCATTTGCATCAGGGGGCTCTACTAATTTTGTGACACCAATAGATGTAAGATAATTAAGGTGGTTATTTGTTAATGTTTTTTTTATAGGAAATGGACACCATACCTTTACTAAAAAACCTTTCAAAAAAAGCTCTCTAGCTATTACTGCACCATCCCCACCATTATGCCCTGGACCTATAAAAACAGTTGTTCCATACTTTAGAAGAGGTTTCCTTTTCAAGAGCCATTTACTAATTTGAATACCTGCTTTTTCCATCAATGCTTCTTGAGGCATTCCATCAGAAAACATTTCTTTCTCTAATATCAACATTTGCTTTGAATCAACAATTAAATGTTTAGAGTCAATTGTTGGCCATACAATTTCGTTCATAATTAGTACAAAGCACTTGGAGAACTGTTCAAAAATTTAAACTTCCATGTTAAAGACACAAAAGGATAAAAAATTAGAGAACTTTTTTTCTTCTAATGATAAAACTAAGAAGAAGAAAAATATTATTGTAGGTCTTTCTGGTGGCGTAGATAGTTCCCTTTCAGCTGCTCTTCTTGTAGAAAGAGGCTGGAATGTTGAGGGACTAACTCTTTGGCTAATGAAAGGACAAGGCTCCTGTTGTTCTGAAGGATTAGTAGATGCTGCCGGCCTTTGTGAAGATTTGGGAATTAACCATAAAATAATAGACTCAAGAGAAATTTTCAAAAAAGAGGTAATTAAAAAAACTACTGAAAGCTATGAGAAAGGATTCACTCCACTTCCATGTTCGATGTGCAACAAGAATGTGAAGTTTGAAGAGATGCTTAATTACGCAATAAACAAAAAAGACTTTACTTATATTGCGACCGGACATTACGCAAGGATAAAAAAATCATCTTATGCTGAAAAACTTGATTGCAAGAGCTTTGTATTTGAGGACTTTCTTCTTCTAAGAGGTGCTGACGAAAACAAGGACCAAAGTTATTTTCTTTATTCTCTCTCACAAGAAGTACTAAGCAGATTAGAATTTCCCCTTGGTGAAATGAAAAAAGAAGAAACAAGAAAGGAAGCCCTTAGATTAGGTCTTAGAACTGCTCAAAAACCAGAAAGTCAAGATTTATGTTTAGTTGAGCATTATGGATCAATGCAGAGATTTATCGACAAACACATTGAACCCAATGAAGGAGAAATTGTGCATGTAAATGGGAAAGTCCTAGGAAAACACAATGGTATTCAGCACTTTACGGTAGGTCAAAGAAAAGGTTTGGGCATCGCTTGGCCTGAACCATTGTATGTAAAAAGTTTAGACAGGGTAAAAAACGTAGTTTATGTAGCAGATAAAAGTGATCTATTTAGTAAAGAAGCAATAATTACTAAGGTTAACTGGGTTTCAATCGAAGAACCTAAGCAAGAGATACAAGTAGAAGCACAAATCAGATATAGAAGTCATCCAGTAAAAGGAACTTTAATCCCTTTGAAAAATTTAGATAATCCAACTAAAACATTTAAATTAATTTTTGAAGAAAGTCAAAGTTCAGTAACGCCCGGACAAGCAGCAGTTTTTTATAAAGGAGAAATTTTATTAGGTGGTGGATTAATTAATTAATTTTCCAAAAGATATTTAATCCCATAAAAAATAAAAACAAACACAAAATAGGTTTATCTCCAAATTTTGTGTAGAAAGTCTTTTCGGATGAAAAATTAGGAAACACTATTTTATTTTGCTCCACTTTTAAATCTAGAAGTTGAATTATTTTTCCATCATCTTGAACTAAACCCGAAGGGCCGGTATTTGATACTAGTAAATTATTTTTCTTATTTTCAATACTTCTTAATCTAGCCAAAGATAGGAATTGATTATAAAGCTTAGCTGGATATGGGTCTAAATTTGCTGAAGTTACTATTAGTTTTGCACCGCTATTAACAGCCTTTCTTATTTTTAGTCCATCACTAATTTCGTAACATATAGCTACTGCTAGTGGGGGTGTAAATTTAGGATCAAACAATCTTGAATCAGAGCCTGGTTGAATTCCTCCTACTGCAGATAATCCTCTTGAAAAACTATTTAGAAATCTAGGTATTTTTTCACCTATTGGAACAAGTCTGTTTTTATCTATAAATGAAGTAAAAGATTTATCTCCAATTTGAAATCCGAGTAAAGAACTTCTTAACTCATTATTTGAATTTCTGAAACCTCCTGCCAAGGTATTAACCTTAATGCCTTGAGATAAATAAAAATTATTAGATAGAGTTCCTTCAGGCGCAACAAGAATTTTTGCTTTGTTTGATAAAGCATATTGTTGAGCGATAGATAGTTTTTCTTTAATAAATTCATCATTTATTTTTAACTTCTCTCTTGTTGGTATATTAGTTTGCCAAATAGCTACTGGATATTCGTAATTTCTTTTTATTGGAGTTATTAAACCTCCAAATAAATGCAAGAAAATAATAACCAAAAGTCCTAAAAGAAATATTTTTTTAAAATGAAGTTTTCTTTCCCATCTACCTTGACTAAAAAAAATCCAAAATCCAATCAATATTTGTAAAACGCATAAACCACTTGCGCCAATCCATCTTGCCAAACCAGCAAGATAAATATCACCTGGGATAAGACTCTCTCCTAAACCTATCCAAAAAAAAGGTGTTTGAGAAAGTATCAATTCACCAATCCCCCAAATCAAAGATAAAAAAAATACTTTTACAGTTAAAGGCAATATTTTAATTTTAAAAACATCCTCTTTCCAGAGAATAATTTCAACTAACAAACCCCATAAATAAACTAATATCCCACCCAAAAAAGCGCAAAATAATAATATTGAAAGGGCGATTATTAAACTTGCAAGCCATGAAAACCCAAGCCATGTCAATGGATGAAGATCAAATAACCATGAATGACTTATCAAAACAAAGAAAAAACCCCACAAAAAATTTGCTATTTTTCTCTCACTTCCTTTCCACAAAATAAATAAGGATATTGGCATAAAAACCAGCCAAAAGTGAGTTGAAACAGAAATTCCTCCTAAAATTCCTCCTAAACAAGGGTAAAAATATTGTCTTAAACTTTTAACTTGAGTTGGGATTAACAATCTAAAATTACGAAATTAAATTTATAATCACTCATTTATTGTACCTTCATTCTGTAGACTTAGTTTTAGTAACTTTCAAAATTTAAGTGAAAGAAGTCTTTATTAGTTTTGCAGTTTTTGTTTTTTGTGTTTCATTAACTCTGTTCAGTCAATTTAATTCACCACAAGTTGTCAATGCTGCCGAATCAGAAATTCAGTCAGCACAAAAACCACCTGTTGCTAAATCATTAAATGTCTCAAATAATAATTTATTTGAATTAGACCCATCAGATCCAAATCCTATACTTTTCGCTATGGCAGAAGAAACATCATCAGACAGCAATTCAAGGACTACAGAAAGTGGTCTAATTATTGCAGATATCATAAATGGGGAAGGAGATGAAGCTAGTACTGGGCAAACAGTTACTGTTAATTACACAGGTACTCTAGAAGACGGGACACAATTTGATACCAGTATCGGAAGAGCTCCATTCAGCTTTCCCCTAGGTGCAGGACGTGTTATAAAAGGTTGGGACGAAGGTGTAGCAGGCATGAAAGTTGGAGGTAAAAGAAAATTAACAATACCTCCGGAGCTTGGATACGGATCGAGAGGCGCAGGAAATGTAATACCTGCTAATGCGACTTTAATATTTGAAGTTGAATTATTAAAAGTCAATTAAATTAAGTAAGAAAAATATCTAAGACTTTTCAATTTAGTTAATCTCCAAGTAGTATATATACAACATCAAATAATTGAAATGTTAAGTAAATTCATCAATTCTTTTCTAGATAAAAAATCACCTATTACTGTCCATGCTCATTGTGACGGTCCTTGTGGTGTTTACGACCCAGCATCTACGAGAGTTGCAGCTGAAGCAGTTTTATCAATGACAAAAAAACTTATTGCGTTAGAAGCTCCTTCTAGCACTGATTCAGCAGAGTGGGCTGCATACAGTAATACTTTCTCTAGATATGTCGCAGTTAAAGAAGAGCAAGCAAAAGAAACTAAGAAAGAAATTCTAATTTTATGGACAGATTACTTTAAACCTGTTCACTTAGAAACTTATCCAGACTTACATGAAACCATTTGGAAGGCAGCCAAATTATGCAGTGCATGCAAAGTTAATATTGACTTGGCTCAAGCTGAGGAACTCATGGTTTATGTAGAAAAAATTCATAGTATTTTCTGGGCTTCAAAAGGAAGATCAGACGCTTTTGTAAAAGCTAGTTAACCAGAATTATTTTCAAAAGTTTTTTTAATCTTATTTTATTTTTTTTAGGTTTAAGAAAAACTGCCATTATTAGTGGTGAGTCGATGTTACCTTACCTAAAGGAAGGGGATATTGTATTTTTTAAAAATTATAAAAAAAATAAATCAATACTTAAAAATCGACAAATAGTTATTTTTAATCATCCACTTAAAAATAAAAAAATAATAAAAAGAATAAATTCAGTGAATCAAAACAATATTGAGGTTATTGGCGACAATCTTGAATTTAGCGAAGATAGTAATAAATTTGGATTAATCAATAATGAAAAAATAATTGGGATTGTCACCTCTAAATTAATTATTCCTAAATTAAAAAATTTTTTAATTCAAAAAAATAGAAGCACTTCTTTGAATCCAAAATAATCCCAAAGAAAAGGAAAGCCCTCCTGCTACAGCTATCAATCTTTTAATAAATTTTTGACTGGCTTTAAAGGTGGTAAAAGATATTAAACAAGTAAAAAGATTCATACTTACTAGTGAACCAATCAAATATGAAATCAAATATAAGCAAGCGCTTGTTAAAGGTAGTGCTAAAGCAGGAAGGACTGCAAGAAAATGAGAACCTCCAGCTATACCGTGTAGCAAACCTAAACCTGTCAAAGCATGTGAGTGCTTATAATTTTTTTTTTGTTCCTTAACATGAAAGTGAAAGTGACGATGGGCAATTCCATTCTCATGCTTATGGGAATGCGAATGGATGCTTAATTGAAAAGAATTTTTTATAGCAAATAATCCAACAATTAGGAGAGAAATTCCAACTAGAAATTCGGCAATATTTGAAAATTTGTTTAATGGCGTAATATCCTTTATAAAAATCGCTAGAAAAGCTAACAAGAGGACACCTGAAGAGTGTCCTAAGCCCCATGAGAAACTATTTTTAAGAGCTTTTTGGGGATTATTAATTGCTGCTGGTACCATTGCAATCAGATGATCAGCGCCACTAACTACATGCACAAATCCAGCAACTATACCTGTTAAAATTACAGCCTGCATATATATTCAGTACAACTCTGTCTATTTAATTTTATAGCACGATTTAAGTCAATATTAAATCGAGTTAAATAATTTATTGAACGATTGTTCAATATCAGTTTCTCTCATAAAAGTTTCACCAATTAATACTCCCTTGATTCCAATAGATCTAAGCAATTCTAAATCTTCGGCACAATTAATTCCAGATTCACTTATAGGAATAATTTTTTGTTTTAAAAATATATCTGCATATGTATGCATCAATTCTATTGATGTTTTTAAATCCGTTTTAAAAGTCTTTAAGTCCCTATTATTTATTCCAATCAAATTAAAAGATTTTAATTTTAGAATCCTTTCTAATTCATTAGAGTTATGGACTTCAACAAGAACACTCATCTTTAAATTGTCAGCAATTTTCTTTAAATAAATTAAATCGTCATCACTTAAAATCGCAGCGATTAATAATATTGCATCAGCGCCAGATACCCTTGCTTTATAAATTTGATAAGCAGAAATAATAAAATCTTTGCAGAGTAGAGGGAGATTAGTTGATCTCCTTACAGTTTCGAGTATTGCATAACTACCTTGAAAAAATCTTTTATCGGTAAGTACTGAGATACATGATGCACCTAATCCTTCATAACAAATTGCTATGTTTTCAGGATTAAAAATTTTTCTAATAACTCCTTTACTCGGACTAGCTTTTTTTATTTCAGCAATAACTCCTGGTTTTATTTTTGATTCCAAAATATTTTTATAAAAATCTTTGGGAGTAGGAAGTTTTTCAATCTTTTTGATGAGATCTTCTAAAGAAACTATTTTTTTAAAATTTTTAATTTCAATATCCTTGTGCCATACAATTTCTTCCAGAATATTTTTTGCTTGTGCTTCTCGATGAGGTACAGCATATTCTAAATTTTCTACCCTTACTGTTGGATTTGGTGGCCTGCGTCTTATCTCCATTATTTCTAGATATTATTTTATTTGAGAAGCCGCTTGTTTATATGCGACCTCAACTACTTCACTAAGAGTAGGATGAGTATGAACTTCTTTAGATAATTCAATTACATCTTGGTTCCTTGAAATTGCGTTCGAAATTTCTTGAATTAAATCAGCTGCATGTAACCCAAAAATATGAGCACCTAATACTTTCCCATTATCTTTATTGAAAATCAACTTTAGCAATCCATCACTCTCCAATTCAGCCAATGCTTTTGAATTTGCCTTAAAGAAACTTTTGACAACTCCCAAAGTAAAATTTTCTTTTGCAGATATCTCTTTAGCTTCAACTTCTGAGAGACCAACTGAACTTATCTCTGGGTGAGTAAAGGTTGCTGCAGGGATACTTTTATAGTTAATTTCGACATTACCACCGCAAATATTATCAACAGCAATAGTACCCTGCGCTGCAGCTGTATGGGCAAGCATTAGTTTGCCCGTTACATCTCCAACAGCCCAAATGTTAGGTATTATTTTATCACCATTCTTAACTCTCATGTGATCATCGACAGGAATGAAACCTTTTACTGTTTCGATACCAACCGACTCAAGATTTAAGTTATTACTATTAGGACTTCTGCCAGTTGCAACTAGTACAGCGTCAACTTCTAATGTTTCTACAACTTCCTTAGATTTTGCATCCGTCAGTTCTATTTTTACAGGACATCCAGGATTTATTTTTGTCGCAAAGACATTTGATTTTGTATCTATATCTCTCGCTTGAATAAGGTTCTTCTTAGCAATTTTAGTGATGTCTGGATCAAATGTTGGCATAATATTCTCCAAAGCCTCGATCATGGTAACTTCAGAACCAAGAGCGGTATAAACATCCGCAAATTCTAGACCTATATATCCGCTTCCAATAATTGCTATCCATCTTGGAAGCCACTCAAGTTTAACCGCATCATCACTAGTAAATACGGTCCTATTATCCAAAGTTATTCCACGGGGCACAAATGGAGAAGAGCCTGTTGCTATAACAATATTTTGACATGTGAAAATTTTATCAATTCCGTTTTTATCTCTTATGCCTACTTTTTGATTTCCTTCAATTCTTCCAATGCCCAAAATAATTTCAACTCCACTCCTTTTCAGAGTCTTTGTTAAATTTTCTCTAACATTTAAAACTAAATTATTTGCATGATCTGCAATTTTTGATCTCTCAAACCTTACTGGTGAAGCATGTATACCAAATTTAGCTAAATGTTCATAATTAGCTATTTCTCTAACTTTTCCACTTGCAGCCAAAAGAGCTTTAGATGGAACACAACCCTTATTAACACAAGTGCCTCCCATATCAGAAGATTCTACTATTGCGACTTTCAGTCCCTTACCAGCAGCATGTTTAGCGGCATCAAAACCTCCATATCCTGCTCCTATTACGATTAAATCAAAATCAAAACTTGAATCAGTCACTTTTTATTTATTTATTTAGAGTTGTATGCGACTCTTTTTCGTTCTAGTAATAACGGAACTGCAACACAAGCCACATTCAATGATTCTACAATCTCACTATGCGGAATTGTAATAGTTTCATTATAAGCCTCTTGAATTTTTTTATTAATACCTTGACCTTCATTACCCAAAATTAATGCGGTACGTCTAGACCAATCAACTTCCCAGTAAGGTTTTGAAGGTTTTTTTGAACTCTCATTATGGCTACTAGTAGAGAAAATCTTAAATCCTACATTTGATAATTCAGACAAAGACTTAAGTAAAGAATTTAATATTTCTTCTTCAATTCCATCAAATCTTAAAAATGGCAGATGAAAAACTGCACCTGAGGATGCTCTTAATACCTTTTGGCCTAATGGGTGCGCACCTCCAGCTAAAAAAATTGCATTAACACCCGCAGCTAAAGCGGTTCTAAATAGATTACCCATATTCCCAGGATCTTGAATTCTGTCGAGAACAAGAACAAAATCATCTTTTCTATTAAATTGATAATTAGGTATTGCTGAAATCTCTACTAAAGCTGCTATCCCATCTGGATTAATTGTTGAAATCGCAGATGCCAAGACTTCCTCTGAGACAATATTTATTAATGACTCATGAAATTTTTTGCTTAGATTTTGATTCTTTCTTAGCCATTTTTCGGTAAGTAAAATCTTAGAGGGATTTTTTCCAGACTTCAGCAATTCTTCAATGAGATGTGTACCCTCTATGCAAAAAAAGTCTTGATCTTTTGGAGATGATCCTCTTTTAAATGATCTAAATCTTTTAACTAGATTATTGTTTTTACTAGTTATTTTTAAAAAAGTATTTTCTATGAGTAATTTGAAAAATTTGTTATCAACTATATCTTAATTAAATAAATATTTTGATCAATTATTTATTAAATTTTTATTTTCCAAGAAATCAAAAAATACATTTTCACTTTTAATTAATATTCATGACGTTACATAGGGTGGACTTAATATTATTAGTTTGTCATGATGAACCTAATAAATTAAGTCTGAATGATTTGCGGAAGCAAAACAAAGTCATATCTTAAATCGCAAAATTTAAAGATTCTTGGCCAAGGCAAGTTAAATGGAATAGTTGAAATAAGTGGTGCAAAGAATTCCGCCTTAGTTTTATTAGCCTCATCATTACTAACTAATGAAAAAATAATTCTTGAAAATGTACCTTTTCTCACTGATATTGAAAAAATGGGTAATATCCTAAAGAATTTAGGAGTTAATTTAGTTCGTAAAAACAACCAACTAGAAATAGATCCAACAACTATTTCGATTAAAGAACTTCCATATGAACTTGTTAAAGGATTAAGAGCTAGTTTCTTTTGTATAGGTGCACTATTAACAAAATTTGGGGAGGCTCAAGTACCGTTACCAGGTGGATGTAATATTGGTTCAAGGCCAATAGACGAGCACATTAATGGATTAATCGCACTAGGAGCAGACATTATTATTGAAGAGGGAATTGTCAAGGCAAAAACAAGGGGAAACAAGAATAGACTTCATGGCACTCATATTAAATTAAATTGTCCAAGTGTAGGTGCGACTGAAACTTTAATAATGGCAGCATCTTTAGCCAAAGGAAGAACTACTATTGAAAATGCTGCTAGAGAACCTGAAGTTCAAGATTTATGCCAAATGCTTAATAAAATGGGGGCAAAGATTTATGACTCCGGTAAAGAAACAATTATTATTGATGGTGTTAATAAGCTTTACGGATGTACCCATAAAGTAATTCCAGACCGAATAGAAGCTGGAACTTTTCTAATAGCTGCTGCTGCAACTTCTTCTTCAATAACAATTTATCCAGTAATTCCACATCATCTTGAAGCTGTTACTAATAAGCTTCAAGAGAGTGGGAGTAAAATTACGATTAAAGGTAATTCGATTTCTATCAAGAGTAAAGAGATTAAAGGAGTAGATATTGAAACAGCTCCTTTTCCAGGCTTTCCTACTGATTTGCAGGCACCATTTACAGTTCTAATGACAATCGCAAATGGTCAATCAAAGATAACCGAAACAATTTTCGAAAACAGAATGAATCATATTTATTTACTTAACGAAATGGGTGCCCGCATAAAACTAAACAAAAACGTAGCTTACATCAAAGGCGTTAAAACAATTAATGGGATGAATCTAGTTGGCTCAGATTTAAGATCATCAGCTGCTTTAATAATTGCAGGAATCATCGCAAAAGGTAGTAGTAAGATCTATGGATTAGAACATTTAGATAGAGGTTATGAAAATTTTGAATTAAAATTAAAAAATTCAGGTATCAAAATTATCAGAGAGATTAGTAAAACTACTTTTGAAGAAAATGGGTATAAAATTGAACCTAAATCTGAGAATCTTTCTAAACTCGAAGCAGCTTAAATATTTGCCAATAATATTCTAAAACTAAAAAAAGTTCATTCAAACATAAGCAATATTGATTAGTGAAATACAACCCAGAAATAATATAAACAAAACTAAAAAGCGATTAGACCAAATTTTATTTAAACCAGCAAATTTGAATTCTTTCATGCCCAAGTTCCACTATTAGATCCGAATGTTGTCAATATAGTTACTGCTATAAAAAGATAAGGGACAAATTTAAGAGATAATTTTTTGGCTTGAGAGTTAGACATTTTTGTTTTTTTAGCAAATATAACACAATATTACTATTTATGAAGCTTTCGCCTCAAAAAAAAGAGTTTTAACAGTATTTAATCACAAAAATGTATCATAAATGTTTAAATACTCTTTTTTTCCTTATTTCTTGTCAGCAAATGCAATAAATATAATTCTATGTTTTTATCAAAAAGATTAACTATTAACAAACTTAATCTTGATCACTGTTCCTTGACCAAAACAATAGTCAATAAGTTGATTTTTGTTATAATGAAAAAGTTCATTTTTTCAAAAGCCTTGGGAGCGTGGTGGAATTGGTAGACGCACCGCACTCAAAATGCGGCACCTTCGGGTATGTCGGTTCAAGTCCGACCGCTCCCACTTTGATGAAAACCTATAGTCGATTCGATATATCTTTTAAAAAAGGAAAGGGTTGTTGGTTGTGGGATAAAACAGGTAAAAAATATCTTGATGCAGTAGCTGGTATAGCAACTTGCAGTCTTGGACATAGCGATAGAGTTTTAGGAAGAAGATTATCAAGTCAACTTAAAAAGATTCAGCACATTTCCAATCTTTACAACATTGAAGAACAAGAACAATTAAGCAGAACTTTAACGAATATAAGTTGTGCCAAAAGCGTCTTCTTCTGCAACAGTGGTGCAGAAGCAATTGAATCAGCAATTAAATTAATTAAAAAATACGGGAATACAACAAATAAAGGTAAAGAATCAATTATTCTCGCAGCAGAATCAAGCTTTCATGGAAGGACGCTGGCAGCCTTAAGTGCTACTGGACAGCCTAAATATCAAAAAGGTTTCGAACCAATGATTCAAGGATTCAAATTTTTTAAATTTAATAATTTTGGTTCGGTAAAAAAATTATTTGAAGAGTGTGAAAATAATGATCAAAAAATTTCCGGCGTTTTAGTTGAACCAATACAAGGAGAAGGTGGCGTAATTCCAGGAAGTAAAATATTTTTTAAAAGCCTGAGAGATATATGTGATAAATATAATTCTCTTCTTATTTTAGATGAAGTCCAAAGTGGAGTAGGTCGAACTGGAAAAATGTGGGGTTATGAGAATTTAGGAATTGAACCTGATGGATTCACCCTTGCAAAAGGATTAGGAGGAGGTCATGCAATTGGAGCATTATTGGTAAAAGAAAAAGCTAACATTTTTTCTCCAGGAGATCATGCAAGCACTTTTGGGGGTAACCCTTTCGCCTGTAAAGCTGCCCTAACTGTATTAGAAGAAATAAATAGAAGAAATCTTATCAATAATGTTTATCTAAGAGGGGTACAATTAAGTGCTGGGTTTGAAGCATTGTCAAAAAAATTTCCAAAAATTATTACCGGAAAAAGAGGTTTAGGTTTAATACAAGGTCTTGTGATCAATGATGATTATGCTGATGCAAAAAAAATTACATTAAAAGCTTTTGATAAAGGATTACTGGTAGTTCCCGCAGGAGGGAACGTTGTAAGGATTGTCCCACCATTAGTTATATCGCGAAGAGAAATAAATATTCTTTTGGATAAGCTAAATTCAATTTTTGAAGATTTATAGCAATTTAAATTTTGAAAAATGCAAATTTAAAATTTTTTGAATTATCACCCAAATATGAAAGGGATAATATCAAATTAGGTTTATCACGAATTAAAAAAGCACTTCAAGATCTTGGTAATCCTTGCGAGAATATCCCTGCGATACAAATTATTGGAACTAATGGGAAAGGATCAATCGCGGCATATTTAGAAAATATACTTTTTGAAGCTAAAAGAAATTTTGGTGTAACGACATCTCCCCACCTTTTGGACGTATGCGAGAGGATTAGAGTTAATAAAAAAAATATTAACAAGACTGATTTTGAAAAAATCTATAGATTAATAGAAGAGAAAGTTTCAACATTTGAATTAACTCCTTTTGAAAAAATCATTTGCTGCGCACTAAATTTCTTTGACAATAAAAAAGTTGAATTGCTCATTCTTGAAGCTGGCTTAGGGGGACGATTAGACGCGACAACAGCCCATAAATCTAGACCAATAATTGCTATTGGGAATATTGGCTTAGACCACAAAGAATTTCTTGGAGATACTATTGAAAAAATTGCCGAAGAAAAATTAGCAGTTATTGAAAAAAACTCAATTGTCATCTCATGCAAACAAAATAGTCAAGTTGAAAATTTAATAACCAAAAAAGTTAAAGAGGTTGGAGCAGAAATTATCTGGAAAGATTCAATTTCGAAAAGCTATGAGCTTGGCTTAAAAGGAATTTTTCAAAAGCAAAATGCTTCAGTAGCTATTGGAGCAATAGAAGCGTTGAATAATTTGGGATTTAATATTAAGGGAACACACATATCTGAAGGTCTTAAAAAGACATCTTGGAAGGGAAGGCTAGAAATAATAAATTTTTTGAACAAAGAAATTCTTGTAGATTGTGCGCATAATTATCCTGCTGCAAAAGCTCTCTCTCATGAGCGAAATAATTGGGAGAATGAAGATAAAGGAATTTATTGGATTTTAGGTGTCCAAAGACAAAAAGATTTTTACGCAATATTAAAAACGCTTCTAAAGAAAAATGATCACTTATTACTTGTGCCAGTGCCAAACCAACCTAGTTGGCAATTAAAAGATCTTTCTCAGATTAAAGAAATTGACCTTCAAAAAACAATTGAATTTAAAAAATTTGAACTTGCCATTGATTATTTATTTTCCCTAGAAAAATGGCCAGCTAATCATCCTGTCCTAACGGGTTCTATTTTTTTAGTTGCTGAATTTATTAAATTTACAAATAAACAGAAATATTAAGTATTAAATTGTTCCTTTACTTCCCAACCTTCCAATTTCCCAGGATTTAATAGCCCTTTAGGATCAAATTTTAATTTCGCTTTTACTTGATCCGCGTCAACCACTCCTAGGCCTCCGCCTTCGACAGTTAAAACATGGGGATTAAAAATAAACGCACCAAGTTTCTTGCAATCTTCAATTATTTCATTCAATTCATCTATCCCATTCCACCTTAATACAGGCAAAGCAGCTAATCTTGGTGATCCTTGTTGAGAAACTGCCTCTAAATGCCAAAGAACTTTTCTTCCCCATTTTTTTCTCAAAAAATTAATCAATTTTAGTTCATCATTAAGTGGCAAAAGCATCTGTAAATAGGTCCAATTTTTATCCTTAGACCTCATATGAAGAGTTGTATGATTCCATACGACTTCAGAAATTCCATTGACGAGTTTTTCTTCTTCCCCAAGGAGGGTAGATTGAACTTTGAATTTTTTACAAATTAGCTCGATAGTTTTTATTCCTCCAAGACTAGATTGAATTAGTATCTTGTGAGTTCTAGAATTAGTTTTAAACCATTTTGGCATTTGATCTACAATTTCTTCTTCAAGAATTGCTCCTAGTTTCAGATCAATTGCTGCGCTGGTGAGATTTTTTAATATTTCTATTGTTTCTTCAAATTCAATACAGTCGATAACTATTGAATACCACTTACGTTTGATATCAGTAGCAAGTAGTAAAGAAGTAATTATTCCATTAGTCCCATAAGCATGATTAAGAGGTTCGGATTCTTCAGCATCAAATTTTAATAATTCAGGTTTTTCATTCATCGTTACTGCTTCTAAACCAATAAGATTTCCTGGATCTCTTAAAAATCCCCACCTAATTGAACCAATACCTCCTGATCCACCTGCAATAAAACCTCCAATTGTTGCAGTTTTCCAAGTACTAGGAAGCAACCTCAATTCCCTCCCATATTTCTCTAATTGTTTATTCAAATCTCCCATAACACAGCCAGACTGTACTTTTACAAAACCTGTATCAGGATCAAATTCTTCTAACTTATTAAAGTGACTCATATGCATTACAACTCCTTTAAACAATGGGACAGCTTGTCCATAATTACCTGTACCTGAACCCCTTAAAGTAAGTGGGATAGAAAATTCCCAACAAATTTCTGCTACTTCCTTTACTGCGTTATGATCACTAGGTCTTACCACTAAATCAGCAATACATTTGTCTAATTTTTCAGTAAGGACTGGAGAGTAGTTATAAAAATCTTTTGAAAGTCTTACTATGTCAGATTGACTTTCAATAATCTCTAAGTTTTTAACTTCCCTAAATTTTTCTATAAATTTAAGAGTATTTGATGTCATCAATTAGATTCTTATTGTTTTGTATATAAATTAGCGGATTAGCAATATAAATCGCCTTTTATAAACACTTTTCTTTTTAAGGAACTCGAAAAAACATCTGCCCATCTTTGTGCATCTAAAATCACAAAATCAGCAGGGCATCCCTTCTTAATTAAACCATCCCACTTTAAGTTTAATAATCTGCTTGGAGCTAAAAAAATAGAAGATAGAGTCATTCTCTCCCAGGGATTTAATTGAAGCATAGGTATCGAGCAAGACAACATATAAAAAGGATCAAAATTACCAAATGGGTACCAGGGATCTTGAACATTATCACTACCTAGAGATACATCCACGTGTGATTTTTGTAATTGCTTTATTGGAGCAACTGGTCTTTTTAATGAGGTACTTTGATTACTTCGATTGAGCAGCCAAAAATTTGTTAGAGGTAAAGCAACAACTTTAATATTTTTCTCAGACATTTTTTCTCCTAAATTTAAAATCTCTCTATGACTTAGAGAAATAAGACTACTCAAATGACTACAAGTTATTGGAATACTATTAATTTTTAAATTTTCGATTGTCTCCAATAAAACTTTTATTCCCGCTCCAGGCTCAATGATCGATTCGTCTATGTGCAAATCAATTTCTAATTTATATTTACTAGCTAGACGAAGCATCTTTGCGAGAAATTTACTTGTATCTTTTTTATTGAAAGGAGGAACAATTACACCTCCTAAAATACCTCCATTAGAGGAAAACATTTTTGCCAAATCTTCTCCATTAGTTGTATCCCAGAATTCCAATGGTGCTAGAGCAACGAATTGTAACGTTAACTCAGATGAAAATTTTTTTTGTAATTTAAAAAGTTCAATCCAAATATCAAAAGACTGACTTTTGTAAGTATCAATATGACTTCTAATAGCTCGGTATCCATTTTGTATTGCAAGTTTTAATGATTTCTCAACTCTTTCAAGAACCTTATCAGTAGTTCTAGTTTTATGTTCTTCAAGATTTACTGATAATGCTCCTCCATAGTTTGATTCCAGATTAGGAAAGTCTGCCCATGTAAAAGATTTATCAAAATGCGAATGCGTTTCAATAAATCTTGGGAATAAAATATTTTTTGGTTTTGTAACTTTATTTTTTAAAGGCTTTAACTCAGAAACAAATCCATACTCCCAACTAATGGAAACTGAACATAAATCCTCTAAATCGATAATGAGGTTATCTATATCTTCTATTAAACAAAGGCTTCTGGGAATAAGAACCTCAGCTGTGCCGGAATTACTCAAGTTTTTAAATTTTCTTTTATTTTAAATCATAAGAAAACTTTACTGAATTAGAAAATAATTCAAATTTCGCTAAAAGATAAAAATAACTATGAAAAATTCCCCTTGAGTTGTTAAATTTATAAATGTGAGGCGGGCGTCGCCAAGTGGTTAAGGCAGCGGCTTGTGGCGCCGCTATTCGGGGGTTCGAATCCCCTCGCTCGCCCTCAAAAATATTGCAGCAAAATTATTTAACTTGTATTTTTTAATTAAAGAATCATAAAAAATTCCTAGCAAAGTGCTAACAAAAACAAAATCAGACGAAAAAAAAACTCAAAATAACTCAACTACTGGCAGTTATTGGATAACCACATTTGGATGCCAAATGAACAAGGCTGATTCTGAGAGAATGGCTGGGACATTAGAGAAAATGGGATACACCAGAGCAGATAATGAATTAAATGCCGATTTGGTCTTGTACAATACATGCACTATTAGAGATAATGCAGAGCAAAAAGTTTATAGCTTTCTAGGAAGACAAGCAAAAAGAAAGCACAAAACACCTAGCTTAAAACTTGTTGTTGCAGGTTGTCTTGCTCAGCAAGAAGGAGAATCCTTACTAAGAAGAGTCCCAGAACTTGATTTGGTTATGGGGCCTCAACACGTAAATAATCTTGAGAATCTTCTGGAGAAAGTTGATTTAGGAAATCAAGTTGCTGCTACAGAAGAAACCTTCATTTCTGAAGATATAACAAGTGCCAGAAGAGAAAGCTCTATTTGTGGCTGGGTTAATATCATTTATGGATGTAATGAAAGATGTTCATATTGTGTAGTCCCCTCTGTCAGAGGAAAAGAGCAATCAAGATATCCAATTGCGATAAAAAGTGAGATACAAAAATTAGCTGATGATAATTTTAAAGAAATTACTCTTTTGGGTCAGAACATTGATGCTTATGGTAGAGACCTTCCAGGAACTACAAAAGAGGGGAGAAAAGAGAATACCCTAACTGATCTTTTGTATTATATTCATGATGTTAAAGGAATTCGCAGGATAAGATTTGCTACTAGTCATCCAAGATATTTTTCAAAAAGGTTGATTCAAGCTTGTTATGAACTGGATAAAGTCTGTGAACATTTCCATATCCCCTTCCAAAGTGGAAATGATGAAATTTTAAAGCAAATGTCCAGAGGATATTCTATTAAAAAGTATAAAAATATTATCGAGAACATAAGGTCATTAATGCCAGATGCTTCAATTACAGCTGACGCAATAGTTGCTTTCCCGGGAGAAACCGAACAACAATATCAAGATACTTTAAAACTAATATCAGAAATTGGCTTTGATCAGGTAAATACAGCAGCATACTCTCCAAGACCAAATACGCCTGCAGCAGTTTGGACTAATCAACTTTCCGAAGAGGTAAAAAAAGCTAGATTACAGGAAATTAATGATTTAGTCGAGAAAACTGCTAAGAGTAGAAATCAAAGATATATCAATAATATCGAAAGCGTTTTAATTGAGGGTTTAAATCCAAAAAATTCCTCTCAAATGATGGGTAGAACTAGAACAAATAGATTAACTTTCGTAGAGATTCCCAAAAACACTAACTTTAATTTTTCGTTGGGAGATGAGATAAATGTCAGGATAAATGAAGCAAGACCTTTTTCTTTAACAGGAGAACTTTCTTTATAAATTTTTTTAAATGATCGGGGGAAAGAAAAAATTTATTGGGTTAATATTTGGCGGAGATTCCAATGAACATGAAGTATCGATATCCTCTGCAAAAACAGTTTTTCAAGCATTTAATGCACAAATAAACAAAGAACGTTTTACAGTTAAAGCCTTTTACATAAACAAATATGGAGATTGGCTTGATAGTGATATTTCAGAAAAAATCCTAATTGGTAAAATTGAAGACTATAAAACAAAAAAACAAGAAATTTTTAATCAAGAAAAAATTAACTTCCTTGACGGAATTGAATTTCAAAATATTGATATTTGGTTTCCTCTTTTACATGGATTTAATGGTGAAGACGGATCAATTCATGGCTTAATTAGATTTACTAAGAAACCTTTAGTCGGGTGCGGAATTATTGGCTCTGCACTTGGAATGGATAAAATATTGATGAAAACAATTTTCTCAAATCTCAATCTTCCACAAGTTAATTATCTAGTTTTTCAAAATAAAGATCTCAACGATAAGCAAGTAAAAAATAAAATAATTAATGAAATTTTAAAAAAATTAAAATTTCCTATTTTTGTTAAACCATCGAACTCTGGATCATCTCTTGGCATCTCCAAAGTCAAAAATGAATCGGAAATATTACTAGCATTAGAAAAGGCTCGGGAAATAGATCCAAGAATCTTAATAGAGGAAGGTTTAGAGGTAAGGGAGATTGAATGCGGAATAATTGGGAATTCAAAACTCTTAACCTCTGAGATAGGCGAGATAAATTACGAAAGTGATTGGTATGATTACGATTCAAAATATAACTCAAATAATAAAATAATTATCCCAGCCGAAATAGATTCTAAAATCGCAAAAGAAATTAAAGACATTGCTATTAAAAGTTGTAGAGCACTAAATATTTTCGGTTTTGCAAGAGTAGATTTCTTTATAGAAAGATCCTCAAATAAAATTTTAATAAATGAAATAAATACAATTCCTGGTTTTACAAAAAACAGTATGTTTCCAATGCTTTGGGAAGCTTCAGGTTTAAAAATTGAACAACTTGTGGCTAAACTGGTAGATATATCTTTAGATTTGTAATTTAAATAAAATGTTGCATGGACTACTTTGGTTACCATTACTTTTAATCTTCATTTTATTAACTGCACTTGGATGGTTAGAAAGAAGGAGGCAAAATCTTTTTAGAAGTTGGGCAAGTGATTCTGAATTGTGCAAGTTAGATAGTTCAGGTGCAGCGTCCTTAAAAGATGGTGAGTTAAAGTGGAGCGCATTTGAAGCTGGTAAATTTGAAGAAAAAGATTGTTTTATAATCAAGAAACTGGAATTAGTTGAATTAATGGCTCTAACTTCAGGGGAAGCTCCTCTAACAAGTGAATCTCAAGGTAAATGCAGGTTGAGATTAGTAGGGGATGGTAAAGAGATGGATGTACCATTTTCAGATGCAGAGCGAGCGAGAGAATGGATGGATCAACTGATGGAAAAAGCTCGATGTGATTTGTGAAAAACCAAAAAAGGATCAAAAATAAAAGTTTTTTTTTTCTAATTTTATTTTTATTTTTAACAAGCATATTAAGCATAAAAACTTTCAAAAAAGTTGGTACCAAGGATATTAGGATTTCTGGTAGTGAATTTTTTTCGCAGAGTGATTTGGTAAAAAATTCATCTTTAAATTTTCCAATTAGATTAATTTTTGTTGAAACTAATTTGTTAGAAAGGGAGTTAAAACAAAATTTATCTCTTAAATATGTTTCGGTAAACAGAGAATTATTTCCTTTTGGTTTGAAAGTTTATATTACTTCAAGAATTCCAATAGCTTACGGTGAGAGGATATTGAACGACGAAACAATATTAGGCTTCATTGATAGAGATGGTTTTTTTATAAATAACCAAAATGTAGATAAAAAAAATTTGAATAAATTAACAATACAAGTTTTTGGATGGAAAGAAAAATTTAAGAAAATATTATCTAAAATTTTTATCGCTATAGAGAATTATGAATTAGAAATAGTTAAAATAACTTTTTCATCCGATGGTTTTCTAACTGTTGAGGAAGAAGATTTAAAAACGATATTCTTAGGATTTAAGCCAAATTTAATCAACTATCAACTACAAATAATCAATAATCTTAAAAATGAATTTAAGAAAAATAGCTTTTCAAAAAAAATAGATAATATTGATCTTACTAATCCAGATAAACCAAAAATAAAAGTGTTCAAACCCTAATATTTGAAAAAGTATTTTGAGTAATTTTTTTTAATTATTGTAGTGTTGATATGGGTTTTGCATTAAAAACAAAATATTTAATAAATAAATATTTTTAGGATTTTCTTCAACAAATTCCTACATATGAGCGCAGTAAGTTCATAATGCACCCAATACTAGTAAAAGATTCCTATTAAGAGATGAGCTTCGGTAACAATCCAAACTTTGATCAATCGAGAGAAATCCTTCCAAGCCAAAATGCCAAAATAGAAGTTATTGGTGTAGGTGGTGGTGGAAGTAATGCAGTCAATAGAATGATAAATAGTGATTTAGAAGGTGTTTCGTTTAGAGTCCTCAATACCGATGCCCAAGCCCTCCTACAATCTTCTGCAGAAAGTAGAGTTCAACTTGGACAAAACCTTACTAGAGGTTTAGGTGCAGGCGGGAAT
Organism: Prochlorococcus marinus str. SB; assembly: GCF_000760115.1. Taxonomy (NCBI): domain Bacteria; kingdom Bacillati; phylum Cyanobacteriota; class Cyanophyceae; order Synechococcales; family Prochlorococcaceae; genus Prochlorococcus; species Prochlorococcus marinus. Next base: position 1,012,228 of record NZ_JNAS01000002.1, on the reverse strand, counting down.
CCAAGTATTGGTCAAAAAGCAGCCGAAGAATCCAAAGAAGAGCTTCAACAAGCTTTAGAAGGATCTGATCTAGTTTTTATAGCCGCTGGAATGGGTGGAGGAACTGGTACAGGTGCTGCTCCTGTTGTTGCAGAAGTAGCCAAACAAAGTGGGGCTCTAACAGTAGGTATAGTAACCAAACCTTTTTCTTTTGAAGGGAAAAGAAGAATGCGTCAAGCAGAGGAGGGGATCGCAAGACTAGCTGAAAACGTTGATACTCTTATAGTTATTCCAAATGACCGATTAAAAGACGTTATAGCAGGAGCTCCTCTTCAAGAAGCATTTAGGAATGCTGATGATGTTCTAAGGATGGGAGTCAAAGGCATTAGTGACATAATTACTTGCCCGGGATTAGTTAATGTTGATTTTGCAGACGTTAGATCAGTTATGACTGAGGCCGGCACTGCACTTCTCGGAATAGGTATAGGTTCAGGAAGATCGAGAGCTATAGAGGCAGCACAGGCAGCAATGAATAGTCCTTTATTAGAAGCAGCAAGAATTGATGGAGCCAAAGGCTGCGTTATAAATATTACTGGAGGCAAAGACATGACTTTAGAAGACATGACCTCTGCATCTGAAATTATTTATGATGTTGTTGATCAAGAAGCGAATATTATTGTTGGTGCAGTGGTCGATGAGGCAATGGAAGGTGAGATACAAGTTACTGTAATTGCTACAGGATTTGAAACAACCCAACCATTAAACCAGCAAAGAATAAAAAACAGATTATCTAATCAACCCTTATATAATTATTCCGACAATAAAGAATCTGGAGCGAGTATTCCTGAGTTTTTGAGGTTAAGGCAAAATAAAAAAGATATAGGTTAAAAGGTAAAATAGAGTGACTCGGTTATCTCGCCTGCCTCAAGCATCCCTTGTGGCTGCTACCTTCCGGTCCTGACCAGGTTTAGGCGTTAAAACCGCGAAAGGCCGAGTCAGGAATATCTTAGCAATTCTTGATTAAAAAAGATACATAAATTTGTTATGTTACCTTCAGACCTAGTTAATTATAAAAAAAAATCTCGCAAAATCATTGCACTAACTGCTTGGGACTCCATATCAGGATCTATTGCAGAACAAGCAAATGTAGATCTCGTACTAGTAGGGGATTCATTAGCAATGGTCTGCTTAGGATACAAATCGACATTGCCAATAACTTTAGAAAATATAATTTATCATACTAATGCTGTTTCAAGAGGATTTAAGAAAAGAATTGAGGAACAACCTCTAGTCGTTTCAGATATGCCTTTTCTGACTTACCAATGTGGTGAGGATAAGGCTGTTGAGTATGCAGGGAAAATCATTCAGAGCACTTATGCAAAAGCTGTAAAAGTGGAGGGAGCTGAACCAGAAATACAAAAAGTTATTTCTAGATTAATAAGAATGGGAATCCCTGTTATGGGTCATATAGGTCTTACACCACAAAGCTATCTAAATATTGGATTAAGAAAACAAGGAGAAAGCAAAGCAAGCCAAGAAAAAATTAAGAAAGAGGCTTCAATTCTTGAAGAATTAGGATGTTTTTCAATAGTTCTAGAACATATTCCTGATTTGCTTGCTAAGGAAATACAAAATTCTTTAACAATTCCCACAATAGGTATCGGCGCAGGTAATTACTGCGATGGGCAAGTAAGAGTTACTGCAGATTTGTTAGGCCTCAATGATAATCAACCCCCATTTTGCCAACCAATTATCCAAGGGAAGAAACTATTGAAGGACAAATTAAAAGAATGGGTAGTCTCTGAAAGACTTAGTTAATCTCATCCCACCACTTAAACATAGAAACAAGAACTTGATTACTAAGTTCCATGCCATTAGGCTCACTTAAAAAGAATCTATTCCCCTTTCTTACAAGAAGTCCACTTTCAAGAAATTTTTCCCATTCTTCAAACAATTTACTTAAGTTGCTTTCAAATTTTTTGTTTTCCCAGTTTTGTTCTTTAAACACTTTTTTGATATCTACACCCTCTTTGAGTCTTAATCCCAACATTATTTTCTCATCAAGTTCTTTATAAACAAACTCCTTATTAGTTAAGGATGAATCTAAATTAAATTCGTCTTGTTTAGTTACCCATTCTTTATATTCCTTACTAACTCTTGGTCGAGTAAACTTTTCCCCCCAAGGTGAACTAGTGGAACCTTGACCAAAACTCCACCAGCCTAAACCACTCCAATAAACTCTATTATGTCTCGACTGATGTCGAGGAAGGCAATAGTTTGAGATTTCATATCTTGAATACCCTGATTTTTTTAAAATTAAATGGGTTGATTCACTATTCCTAAAAGCTTCTTCATCACTTGGGAGTTTTAATTTGCCTAAATTAATTAATTTTTTAAAAACAGTGCCATTTTCAATATTTAAATCGTAAATAGATAGATGAGGTGGTGAAAATGTAATTGCTTTTTTTAAATCATCTTGCCATTCTTTAAATCCACTTAGTGGCAAGTTTTGAATTAAGTCTAAACTCCAGCTTTTTATTAACCCAGAATCATATTCTCTCTTCAACCATAAACAAGATTTCTCTGCATCTTCTTTCAAATGACGCCTTCCCGACTTTTGAAGTATCTGATTATTAAAACTTTGTACTCCAAGACTAAATCTATTTATCCCAGCATTTATGAATCCGAAAAGATCATCTTCAGTAAAACTTGCTGGATCAACCTCCATAGTGATTTCAGCACCATAGTCAATTCCATAATTTTCTTTAAAAAGATCAACTAATTCTTTGATTTGAGCAGGATCTAAAATTGATGGAGTTCCACCTCCTATATAAATTGTCGATAGAGGTGATTTATGCTTAATCGACAATATTTCTTTATATAAAAATTGCAAATACTCATTAACTGTTTTGCTTCCATAACCTTTTAAAGTTTCAACTTCGTTTCCTAGTGGAATAACTGCAAAATCACAATAAAAACACCTTCTGTGGCAAAAAGGAATGTGCACATAAGCACTTTTTGGAAACTTATTCATAATCTAAATTCATTTTTAAGCGCCAAAAAAGTATTAAGGATCGAAAAAAATAAAATCCTTATTTACTCAATTAATAAATCCTAGTAGATTATAGATATGACAGATATCTTAGTATTAATTTTATTTGTATTGTCTGGGGCTGCTTCAGGGTGGCTTGGTGTTGATTTATTGCCAGTAGACATACTTAAACAGGTATCTAATGTAGAAGGTTTTAGAATTGTTTTAGCAATAATTGGCTTTTTTGTAGGTTTAGCAGCAGGTTTTGTATTCCTTCAACTTAGAAAGACTTTTCTTGATCAAATAAGAACAATGCCTACGGACTTACTAATAAGTAGGTCAGTTGGATTAATTTTAGGATTACTTGTTGCTAATCTCCTACTAGCTCCAATACTATTAATACCCTTCCCTAGAGAAGTTTTTTTCGCAAAACCATTAGCAGCAATATTAAGTAACATTTTCTTTGGAGTGCTTGGTTATAAGTTGGCAGATACCCATGGGAGGACATTATTGAGATTATTCAATCCAAATAACACTGATGCATATCTAATCAATGAAGGAATTCTCCCTGCTGCAAGTCCAAAAATTTTAGATACTAGCGTAATTATTGATGGAAGAATCAATGGTCTATTAAGTTGCGGCTTATTGGAGGGACAATTAATTGTTGCTCAAAGTGTAATTGATGAATTACAAACTTTAGCTGACTCAAGCAGTAATGAAAAAAGGTCGAAAGGCAGAAGAGGTCTCAAGTTATTAAAAGAATTAAGAGATTTATATGGTAGAAGACTTGTAATAAACCCAACAAAGTATGAAGGTAATGGGGTAGATGAAAAACTCCTTAAAATTACTGAGGATATGACAGGAACTTTAATTACGGCTGATTATAATCTTTCTCAGATCGCTGAAGTTAAAGAATTAAAAGTTATGAATTTGAGTGATTTGGTTATTGCTTTAAGGCCAGAAGTACAACCAGGAGAGTCACTTAATATAAAAATCGTGAGAGAAGGCAAAGAAAAAATGCAAGGTATTGGATATTTAGATGACGGCACAATGGTTGTTATTGATGAGGCAAAGAATTTTGTTGGAAGCAGATTAGATATTGTCATCACAGGAGCATTACAAACTCCTACTGGAAGAATGGTCTTTGGAAAACTAATAAATAATCCTGAGTCAAACAAATCTTTTAAATCACCAGCGACACAGGGCTAAATCTAGCTAGAATCAGTTCAATCTTAATTTCGTGATACAAATGACTGTATCTGCTCCTTATTACGGCGAAAACACCGTCATGAGGACCCCTCCCCCAGATCTACCCTCTCTTTTACTGAAAGAGCGAATTGTTTATCTTGGCTTACCATTATTTTCAGATGATGATGCGAAAAGACAACTAGGAATGGATGTCACTGAGCTAATCATTGCTCAACTTCTTTATTTAGAGTTTGAGGATCCAGAAAAACCAATCTATTTCTATATCAATTCAACTGGGACAAGTTGGTACACTGGTGACGCTGTAGGTTTTGAAACAGAAGCTTTCGCTATCTGCGATACAATAAGCTACATTAAGCCTCCAGTTCACACGATATGTATCGGACAAGCAATGGGGACTGCTGCAGTTATTCTTTCATCTGGCACTAAAGGACAAAGAGCCGCTCTTCCACATGCTTCTATTGTTTTGCATCAACCTATAAGCGGAGCAAGAGGTCAAGCAACCGATATCCAAATAAGAGCTGAGGAAGTTTTGAAAAATAAAAAATCAATGTTGGAGATTTTATCTCGTAATACTGGAAAGACCATCGAAGAACTCTCAAAAGACTCTGACAGGATGAGTTATCTCAACCCACAAGAAGCACTAGATTATGGAGTTATCGATAGAATACTCACAAGTCAAAAAGATCTACCAAATAAAATTTAACACTCACAAAACTATTTTAAAATCATGCCAATAGGAACTCCAAGCGTGCCTTACAGACTTCCAGGAAGTCAATACGAAAGATGGGTCGACATATATACAAGACTAGGTGTTGAAAGAATTCTTTTTCTTGGACAAGAAGTGAACGATGGTATTGCTAATAGCCTTGTTGCACAAATGCTTTATTTAGATTCTGATGATAATTCCAAACCTATCTATCTGTATATAAATAGCCCAGGAGGATCAGTAACTGCTGGCTTGGCAATTTATGACACTATTAAATACGTAAAAAGTGATGTGGTAACTATATGCGTAGGCCTTGCAGCTTCCATGGGAGCGTTTTTATTAGCAGCTGGTACAAAAGGTAAAAGAGTTGCTTTGCCCCACAGCAGAATAATGATTCATCAACCCTTAGGAGGGACGTCTCAACGCCAAGCAAGTGATATTGAAATAGAAGCTAAGGAAATTTTAAGAATTAAAGATATGTTAAACATGTCTATGGCAGATATGACAGGCCAATCATTTGAGAAAGTTGAAAAGGATACTGATAGAGATTATTTTCTAAGTGCGGAAGAAGCAAAAAATTATGGATTAATTGATAGAGTTATTACACATCCAAGTGAAGCAAATCAGTATTAAACTTTCTAAATTAATATTTTAATTTTAATTTTTTAAATTAATAATTTTTTTGGTTTATTTCCACCTTAATGTCTAAAATATTAATTATCAAATGCAAAGAAGCTACAACTAATGACCCAACTCTTTTACGACACAGATGCAGATCTAAGTCTTTTAAATAATAAAACAATAGCGATTATTGGATATGGATCACAAGGTCATGCACATGCCCTAAATCTTAAAGATAGCGGTATGGATGTAATTGTTGGATTATATAAAGGGAGTAAGTCTGAAAGCAAAGCTATTAGCGATGGTCTACAAGTCTTTAGCGTTTCTGAAGCTTGCGAAAAAGCAGACTGGATTATGATTCTCCTTCCAGATGAGTTTCAGAAAGATGTTTATCTTAAAGAAATAGAACCAAACTTAAAAGAAGGAAAGATATTAAGTTTTGCTCATGGCTTCAATATAAGATTCGGACTTATCAAACCTCCTAGTTTTGTGGATGTTGTAATGATTGCCCCAAAAGGACCTGGACACACTGTTCGTTGGGAATATCAAAATGGTCAAGGAGTCCCAGCATTGTTTGCAGTAGAGCAAGATTCTTCTGGGAGTGCAAGATCATTGGCTATGGCTTACGCTAAAGGGATTGGCGGAACGAGAGCAGGAATTCTTGAAACAAACTTCAAAGAAGAAACAGAAACTGATTTATTTGGCGAACAAGCTGTCTTATGCGGAGGATTATCAGAACTTGTCAAATCAGGCTTCGAAACTCTTGTAGAGGCAGGATATCAACCTGAACTTGCTTACTTCGAATGCTTACATGAAGTTAAACTTATTGTTGATTTAATGGTGAAGGGAGGCTTATCTCAAATGAGAGATTCCATTTCAAATACTGCAGAATATGGAGATTATGTAAGTGGTAAAAGACTAATCAATAGTGATACAAAAAAAGAAATGCAGAAAATTCTAAAAGATATTCAAGATGGAACTTTCGCTAAGAATTTTGTGGAAGAATGCGATAAAAACAAACCCTTAATGACAAAATTAAGAGAAGAGAACTCAAAACATGAAATTGAGAAAGTAGGTAAAGGTTTGCGCTCGATGTTCAGTTGGCTGAAATAAATTTATTTTTAATATTCCTTGGATCGATTGGTTTTGATTTATTAATCGGCGATCCAAGATTCTTAATCCACCCTGTTCAAGCAATTGGCTTTTACATAAAAAAAATATCTGATTACCTCATAAATAATTTTGGGGAAAATAAAAATATATTGTTTTGGGGAGGTTTAATAGTAGCTATATCCACCATAGGAATGAGTTTTGGTTTAGGTAAATTGATAGAACTCAGTTATGTGCATTCAAGAAATAATTTTTTGGGTGGATTGCTAATTTTTTTTGGACTTTCAAGTTGCATTGCGACTAAGGGACTTATTTCAAGTGTGAAAGAGATTGCAGAGCTAATAGAATGCGAAGAAATTAATGACCAAAATAAGAGAATAATCAAAGAGAAGGTACAAAGGATAGTTAGTAGGGATGTAAGTTCATCTACTTTAGAACATCTTTTGAGATCAAGTACGGAGAGTCTTACCGAGAATTCAGTTGATGGAATATTTGGGCCATTATTTTGGATTTTTATTGGAATTTTTTTTATGAAATTTTCAATTTTTCTGCCAGGGCCTTTATCACTTGGTTTTTCTTATAAAGCCATAAGTACTTTAGATTCAATGATAGGTTACAGATATGATTATTTTAGATATTTAGGTTTTTTCAGTGCAAAAATCGAAGATATTTTCACGTTTGTTCCTTCAAGATTAGTTTTAATTACATTACCTTTAGTTAGTCCCAAAATTAATGAGTATGGATCAATCATAAAAAAAAGCTATCTTGATGGTAAAAAATATGATTCGCCTAATGCTGGGATTTCAGAAGCTATATTTGCTTATATTTCTGGAATAACATTGGGTGGAAAAAGTAAATATAAAAATGAGATTATTAAAAAGCCAAAGATCAATGCGAATGGAGATAATTGCACTGGAGAAAAAATTAAATTAATTTGTCAATTAATCTTGAGATTACAATTATTATGGATAATAATTTTTGTCTTAATTTTTTTTATAATTTCAACTTTAATTTAATAATAAACTAGTTTTAAAATTACTAGAATAAAGTATAAAGACTCTATGCAAGAAAACGGCTCTCCAATAGAAAATCAAAATGATGATTTTACTGCTGATACATCATCAACTGATAATGAATACTCAAAATGGGTAGACAATCAGGGTGATGAAGTAAAGAATGTTTTTGGATTTAATAGCAGTGCTGAACTTGTAAATGGTAGAGCAGCAATGATCGGATTCTTAATGCTCATATTAACCGAGTTAGTTTTTAGCGGCAGACCTGTCACTTCTTCAATTTTTGGTATTAATTAAAAATGGAAGCAAAAAAATCTAATCCAATAAAAGTATTCTTATACATATCTGTTTGGGTTATTATTTGGGGTACTATAGGATCTTTAGTCGATTTTCCTCTATATAAAAATAAAATCTACTTAGAAGGAAGCATATATCAATATCTTACTTTCACAATTACGGCTGTTATTTCTATTATATCTGCAAAGTTTTTTTATAAGAAAATTGATTTATAAAAACTTGTACCTAAATTTCTTAATAATTTTTGCTGGTTCTTTACTTTCATTGGACTCGTAAAGTATCCACTGATGAGTCTCAGTATCATGGTCACAACCATAATTTCCAGATGGGTTATCGTAACTTGAAAGATACGAATGACAATTTTGGTCTGCCTCAAAAGCAGAGTCATAACCTGTTAGAAAATATATCGAAAATAGAACAGTTATAAACAAAAAAAATACTTTAAAAACTAAATTAACTACCTTCATGAGATATTCCAAAATTTAAATATATCATCTAATAAAATCTTTCGATCTAAAAATATAGCTAACGTCCAACATTAAACACAAAGTCATGGAATTCTTGATTCTTTAAATAAAGGATGACTAGCAATACTAAAATGATATTTAAGCCTATTACTATTGATCCAAAAATATTAATTTGTTTTTTGCCTGGCAAAGTGTAAGTAAATTTCTTTCCTTTAAGAAAACCTGCTAAGCCTTTTTTTTCTTTTATTTGAGTATTTTGAGTATTATTCTTAACTTCATTATCAGAAAAACCTTTTACCATTACAAATTAAATAACAAATTTATAATATTCCAAAAAAATAAATTATTTTAATAATTAACAATTTTTAATCACATATGGAATCATTAATGAAATTCTCTCATTTGAGAAATTATTAAAAAAATAAGCTTCAATAATTTCCGTTTGCAGCCCCAATAAACTTGACTGACATTTGAATCTATTTTGGTCAAACACTACTAATTGAAGTTTTTCTATTTCAGAAACTAATTCTTTACATATTTGGGTTCGAGAATCTTTAAAACAATCACTAGTTTGTTTTAAAATTTTAGAATTTGTTGGTATTGTTTCAGCCATAACAAAATTAGATAACAACAAAAATTTAAGGAATAAAATAGTTAAACATTTCATTACTTCTAAAGATTTCAAAATTTTGGATACATCATTAAGAGTATTGGGCATCGAGCAAATTACATCTTTTTGCGATTAAAAAAAAAGATGCCCTATAAGAGCACCCTTTTATTAAAGGAAGAAATAGATTAAAAAAATTACCCTTGAACTCTATCCTTAAAAAGTTTACCTGCAGAGAATGTTGGAACTCTTTTAGCGGGTATTGCTATTTTTTCGCCTGTCTTAGGGTTTAAACCCTGTCTTGCAGAACGATCTCTTGGTTCAAAAGAACCAAATCCTAGTAAAGAGACTTTTTTGCCTTCCACTACTGAATCAACAATAGTTTCAATAGCTGCATCAACAACTAAAGAAACATCAGTTTTTGTGAGCTCTGTACGAGCTGCTACAAGATTTACTAAATCAGCTTTGTTCATTGAAATTTAAATTAAAGCTAGGGGTTAAAAAAAGATTTAAATCGAGTTTAAACCTCGAACTTTCACATCATATGGAGCAAATTCAAATACGGCAACCGAAAATGCCGGCGGCGCAAAGCTTTATACAAATTTTAGGGACATTTTTAGCAACATTATTTATTTCTTATAACCGCGCTTTTTCATTTATAAAAAATAGCCTTTCCATTTAGAAAACAGCAAAAAGCATTGGTGGCACTAGATTTATCATTAAAAATTTAACTACATTTAGCAAATAGGGAAAATGTCAAAGGGGGGTGAATTTAAGAATTTGAGCTATTTATTATGTTTTATTAATTTTCAGATATATTTCCTTCTCATCACAGGAAAAGACACAATTTGTATTTTGAAATCAAGAAAAATCTAGTTTTCTCATAATTAAACTTTCTCTATAAATCGTTTTATTCACTGAGCAGATGGATGCATCAATTGTAATTAATTAGAAAATTAATACTCTCCAAGATCTAATAAAGTTGATTAGTGAAGCCTTAAATTTGAGTTTTTTTTTAAATTTTGCATATATTATTCAAATATCAGTAATTTAAATAAATTATCTCAATATTTAACTAATCAATGATAAAGAAAAAGTGATTCATCTCAATAAAGGTAAACCATTTCCTTTAGGGAGTTCTCTAACTTCACAAGGGATTAATTTTTCCTTAGTAGCCACAAATGCAGAATATGTAGAAATCTTATTGTTTGAGAAAGGGGACTCTATTTCACCCAAAAGCACATTCAAATTAGATCAGACTCATAATACAGGCCCATATTGGCATGCGGAAATAAAAAATCTAGATGAAGGTTGTATTTATGCTTTTAGAGTGAAACAAAAAAATAATGGGATTAATAATAACTATGAAAAAAAAGTATTACTTGATCCATGTTCAAGGGGTATTACCGGATGGAGAAGTTATAAAAGAGAAAATGCATTAAAAAATCAAGAAAATACTAATTCTTGCCTTAAAAGTGTTGTTTGCAATAGAAAATTATTTAATTTTAAAGATTATCCAAGACCGAAACATTCTTGGGAAGAAACAATTATTTATGAACTCCATATCAAAGCTTTCACTGAATCAACTGATAAAGATGAAAGTTGTTTTAAGAAATTTTTTAAAAAAATTCCTTATCTCAAAGAACTGGGTATTACAACAATTGAATTACTTCCAATTTTTTGTTTTGATCCTACTGATGCCCCAAATGGTCTAAAAAATTTTTGGGGATATAGTCCAATTAATTGGTTTACTCCGCATTTTGAATATCTTTCGAATGAATCCCCCGAAAAGAATAGAGAGGAATTCAGAAGTTTTGTAGAGGAATGTCATAAAGCAGACATTGAAGTCATCTTAGATGTTGTATACAATCACACTTGCGAAGGTGATTCAAAAGGGCCTGCAATATCTTGGAAAGGTATAGATGAAAATCTTTATTACTTTATTGGAAAAGATAAAAATTATCAGGACGTCTCAGGATGTGGTAATACTATTGCAGCAAACAGAGGATTAGTTAGAAAACTTATAATTGAATCTTTAAAATGTTGGGCGAGTGAATTAGGAGTTGATGGTTTTAGATTTGATTTAGGAATTGCCCTATCAAGAGGAGAAAATCTTTCACCGCTTGATAATCCTCCAATTTTTGAAGATATAGAATGTGAACCAGAACTTATCGATATCAAGTTCATAAGTGAGCCATGGGATTGTGGCGGTTTATATAAATTAGGTGATTTCCCATCTAAGAATACTTTCACTTGGAATGGTCATTTTAGAGATGACTTGAGGAGATTTTGGAAGGGAGATAAAGATACAGCTTGGAATATGAGCGACAAAATAAAAGGGACGCCATCTATTTATAAAGAAGATAATATTTTTCCAAAGTCGATAAATTTTATTACTTCACATGATGGATTCACTCTAAAAGACTTAGTAACTTTCAATAGAAAACATAACTTTGCCAATAGAGAACAAAATAGAGATGGAGATAACCATAACAATTCATGGAATCATGGTACTGAGGGACCAACTACGAACTTATTAATCAATGATTTAAGAAAAAGACAACAAAAAAATCTTGTTCTTAGTTTACTTATCTCTAAAGGTGTTCCAATGATACTTATGGGTGATGAAATAGGAAGATCACAAGGCGGGAACAACAATTCTTGGTGCCAAAATAATTTATTGGGCTGGATGAATTGGGAACATGGTCAAAAAGATTTGGAATTATTAGAATATTTTAAATACGTTATAAAAATTCGAAAAAAACTAATAAACATTTTCAATCCATCATTCTTCCCTGATAATCAAACCAATGAAAATATTCCAACATATCATTGGCATGGGACAAAGTTAGATAGCCCCGATTGGAGTAGTTGGTCTCACACAGTTGCCTTTAGCATTAATAAAGGCAATACTAGTCCACTGGTTTGGATAGGTTTAAATGCATATTCAAAAAGTATCGATTTCCCCTTGCCGAAATGTAAATATAATTGGTTAAAAGTTATTGACACTAGCATGTCTGAGATTTTTGAACCCTTAACTATTAATGAAAAATCTGTTTCAATAAAGAGTAGAAGCTCTTTATTAATCATTTCAGAAGAAGTATTTGGGGCAAAAAATAATTTATTCTAAAAGCGGGCGGCGGGAATCGAACCCGCATCTTCAGCTTGGAAGGCTGAGGTTTTACCACTAAACCACGCCCGCATTAAGTAATAGAATTACCATTGCAATAATACATTATCAAACAATAAACAAAGTAAAAAGATTGGAAAATTCACACTCGAAAAAAAATATTTATAGATCAACAACAAGATTAATGTTCTCTTATGGGCTAGGAGATGCAGGCACAGGTTTAGTCGCGACACAATTTGGTTTTTTTCTTTTCAAATTCTTTATTTCTGCAGGTTTACCAGTAATAATTGCAGGATCATTATTAATGTTAATAAAGATATGGGATGCAGTAAATGATCCGTTAATTGGATGGTTAAGTGATCGTACTAAATCAAGATGGGGGCCTAGAATCCCTTGGATGGTAGCAGCATCTGTTCCCCTTGGTTTCTCTTTGGCTGCGATATGGTGGACACCCACTGGTTCAGTACTAACCAAGACTATTTACTATGCCATAATTTCTATAATCGTAATGACTGCTTACACAAGTATTAATCTTCCTTTCGCAGCTCTTTCTACTGAAATTTCTGAAAAAACAGCAATAAGAACAAGACTAAACGCATCTAGATTTACTGGCTCAATAATCGCAGGACTAACTGGTTTAATAATTGCTGGAGTAGTATTAGGTTCCGAAGGATCAGCAAATAATGAATATTTTTTAATGGGTAAAATAAGCGGATGTATTGCAGTTGCTGCAACATTAATTTCTTGTTGGGGATTAGCTCCATTCGCAAAAAAAGCAAGAAGGCCTTCAGGAAAAGTTGAAGCTATAACACTTCAATTCAAAAGGATCTTCAGAAATAAAAAATTTCTAAAAGTTATTACGCTCTATATTCTTCTCTGGTGCGCCTTACAATTAATGCAAACAGTAGCGTTAATTTATGTCGAGGATGTACTGAACGTACCAACATATATTGCGAAGTGGATCCCGATACCTTTCCAAATTAGCGCTTTAGTGGGTTTACAAATATGGACCAGGGTATCAAATAAATTGAACAGGATTTCAGCGTTAAACTATGGAGCGATTATGTGGATTATTTCATGTACAGCATCTTTATTTTTACCCTCATTATCAAAAATTTCAGGAGCTGAAGATAGTTTATTCCTAAATGCCAGCAACATATTTTTGTTCATTCTTTTAATTTTCATAATCTGTCTTATTGGCATTGGAGCTTCAACCGCTTTTCTTATCCCTTGGTCACTACTTCCTGATGCAATAGACGAAGACCCAGAGAAACCAGCAGGATTATATACTGCTTGGATGGTACTTATTCAGAAGATTGGTATCGCGTTTAGTGTTCAATTATTAGGATTTTTATTGTATTTATCAGGTTATCAATCATGCTTTGTTGATAAAGATGGCCTAAATATTATTGAACAATGCTACTCAGCACAATTAACTATTAGATTATGTATTGGTTTTATACCCTCAATATTGGTAATCATTGGTCTTTTAATAATGAGAAAATGGGATCGAAAATTAATTACAAACTAATATAAAGATATGTACTATCTTGATTTTTTCAAAAGACTTCTAAGCAGCCTAGTCATTGGCGGGCAAGCAATTAATTTTATCTTTAAGGGTAAAATTTCCAAAAATGATCTCTTTGAGCAACTTATGGAGTCAGGTCCTGGCAGTTTATTAATTGTATTAATTACGGGAATTGCCGCAGGTACAGTTTTTAATATTCAAGTTGCATCACAACTTACGAGTATGGGGGTTTCAAGTGAAATTGGAGGTTTATTAGCAGTAGGCATGGCAAGAGAAATGGCTCCTCTTCTAACTGCTACTTTAATGACTGGAAAGGTTGCAACTGCCTATGCTGCTCAACTTGGTACTATGAAAGTCACAGAACAAATTGAGGCAATAACCATGTTAAGGACCGAACCAGTCCAATATTTGGTAGTCCCAAGGTTACTATCGATGGTAATAATGTCTCCAATACAGTGTCTTTTGTTTTTATCTGTAGCTTTATGGAGTGGACAAATTTGGAGCACAATTTTTTATAAAGTTCCTCCAATAGTTTTTTGGACATCTGTAAGATCAGGCAATGTGAGTTTAACCAGTGCAGACTTAACTTCAATGTTAATAAAATCTGTAGTGTTCGGATTAATTATTTCAATCATTGCTTGTGGATATGGACTTACAACTAAAGGAGGTCCAAAAGAAGTTGGAACAAGTACAACAGGTGCAGTTGTAATGACTCTCGTTACTGTATCTTTAATGGATGTATTACTAACACAAATTTTATTTGGATGATCCTATGTTTAATACTAAATCAAAAAAAGAGGAGCCAGTAATAATATCTCCTTCATTTCAATTGCCAATCATTCTAATAGTTTTAAGTTTTATGCTTTTGTTTTTGAATATTGGTTCTATGCCAACAATAGTTTTTGCTTCTTTTAGCTTTTTTTTATTACTTCAGTCATTCACCTTAAGAATAAAAATAACAAATGATGATTTTATCGTTTTACAATTAGGGAAAGAGATTAGAACTTTTCCATTCAAGAACTGGATATCATGGAAATTCTTTTTTCCTATTATCCCAGGTATTTTTTATTTTAGAGAAAAGTCCAGTCCTCATTTATTACCAATTTTATTTAATCCAAAGCAATTAAAAGATGAGCTCATAAAAAAAGTTGACTCCCTGGAAATTAAAAATTCTTAAAATTCAGACTTTGCCTAATCATCAAAATTATTTAAATGACCAATACAGAAATTTCCGACAATAATCCTGAAAAGGAATTAAAAATAGATAAGTCAATTTCAGATGATAAAACAAAACAAATTAGTAAGAAAAATACAACTCAAAATAAAAAAATTACACTGAAAAACGATAAATCAACTAAATCTTTTGATGAAATTTCTAATGAAATTTTTAGAGATCTCTTTTCAAAAAAAGATTCTTTAGTTAAAGAAATAAAAGAGTTAGAAACAAAAAAAAATGAAATAGAAAAAGATATTGAGTCTAATTTTAAAGGACAGTCAGATAATATTGCTAAAAGAGTTAAAGGCTTTCAAGAGTACTTAACTGGAGCTTTGCAGAATCTTTCACAAAACGTAGAGAAACTTGAATTAGTTTCTCAACCAATAATCGTAAAGCCTTCTCCCCTTGATGAGAAAAAGCAAGACAATAGCACAAATAATGTCGTTAATGTTCCTGCTCTTTCGGAGACATTTAAGCCAGATGAAGAGATTATAAAAAGTTGCTTTTCAAGTTTTACAGAACAACCCGACTTTTATGCAGAACCTTGGAAATTAAGACGGAGTCTTGATTCCTCAGATATAGAAATTATGGATGATTGGTTCTTTAACATGGGTGGAAGAGGTTCTCTTGAAAGTAGAGGATCTCGACAAAAAAATGCCTTGTTATCAGCTGGCTTAATATCTATTCTAGGCGAATTATATGGAGATCAATTTCAGACTCTTATTTTAGCTTCGCAGCCTGAACGATTAGGTGAATGGAGAAGAATTCTTCAAGATTCACTTGGTCTAACAAGGGATGACTTTGGACCTAATAGTGGGATTGTTCTTTTTGAAAGGCCTGAAGGTGTCATCGAGAGAGCTGATAGATTAGAAGCGAATGAAGAATTGCCATTTATTATCATTGATGCAGCAGAAACCTCTGTTGAAATTCCAATACTTCAATTCCCATTATGGGTTGCATTTGCTGGTTCAGATAATGAAATTTTCAATGATCTTGAACTAAACTAAGCTTTATGAATATCTTAATAATTTTTGCAAGTTATCTTTTAGGATCACTTCCGACAGGTTTTTTAATTGGAAAATATCTCAAAAATATAGATCTAAGAACTATAGGTTCTGGATCTACAGGTGCCACAAATGTCTTAAGAAATGTTGGGAAATGGCCAGCACTTTTTGTATTTATCATTGACGTTGGGAAAGGCCTTATTGCAGTAAAAATTGCTCAATATTACACAGATCAAGGATTAATAGAAGTTATAGCAGGGATATCCGCTATCTCAGGACATATTTGGCCAATATGGCTTAGAGGTAAAGGAGGGAAAGCTGTTGCAACTGGATTAGGTATGTTTTTAGCTCTTTCTTGGAAAGTTGGACTCGCATCTCTTGGCATTTTTTTAATAGTTCTAACAAAAACTAAATTTGTTTCTTTATCAAGTATTTCAGCTGCAATCTTACTTCCTATTTTTATGTTTTTTTTCCTAGGTAAATTTATGCACTCTTACTTTTTTATAAGTTTAATTGTTGCATTATTAGTAATCTGGAGACATAGAACAAACATAACGAGATTGCTTAAGGGAGAAGAATCCAAAATTAATCAGAATTAATAGATTTAAATATTTCTATTAGAGCTTTATCAGGATCTATAGCTTTTGAAATTGATCTACCAATGACCAACTTAGAAGCGCCATTATCTATAGCTTCATAGGGAGTCATAATTCTATTTTGATCATCTTTATTGTCAATATTTAATCTGATACCTGGTGTAATAAGTTCAAAATTATCCTTATAAATAGATCTCAACATTTTTACCTCCCAAGGGGAACAAACACATCCATCTAATCCAGCATCAAAAGACAACTTGGCAAGTCTCAATACATTTTCTTCAATTGAATTATTTCGATCAAGATCAGTTTGAAAATCTTTAAGAGAAAAGCTTGTTAAAACAGTTATTCCTAAAACCAATGGAGGTTTTACACTTACTGAGGTGGCCCCTTCTAAAGATGCTTTTTTCGAATCCTTAAGAGCTTTTAAACCTGCTGAAGCATGAATAGAAATTATATCAACCCCTAATGTTGAAACTTGGAAACATGCTGCACGCATGGTATTTGGAATATCATGAAATTTTAAGTCTAAAAAAATTTTTTTATTTAAACCTTTTAATATTTCAATAACTCCTGGACCTTCCCTAACAAAAAGTTCTAAACCAACCTTAACCCACTTAATACTAGGACATTTTCTCAAAAGTAATTTTGCTTGACTTAAATCTAATCCATCAATTGCCAATATTATTTTATCTTCTGAATTAAATCTGTTATTCATCAATTTTCAGTTTTCAAACCTCTTAATTATTTTTTTTCCAATTTGCAAAATTTTTCCTTCCAAATCATTTTTTGAATTAAAAACTAAATCGGGATTTATTAATTTTTGACTATCAATTTTTACACCCCCACCTTTAATAGATCTTTTAGATTCGCTACTAGATTTGAAAAGTTTTAGAGTACTCAATAAATAGAAAAACTTTACTGGAAAAACTACTTCTTTTAAAGAAATCTCTGGAATTTCTCCAACTTTTTCTTTGTGTCCAAGGAATAATTTTTCGCAGTTTGATTGCGCCTTTAATGCTTCTTCGGCCCCATGGAATAAAGAAGTAACTTCTAAAGCCATTCTTCTCTGTAATTCACGAGGATTTGAGTTTTCCAGAAAACTTAAATCTAATTCAGTAAGTAATTCAAAATAGGTGGGTATTATATTATCGGGTACTTTTTCTAATTTTGAATACATTGAAAGAGGATCTTCAGTTAAACCGACGGTGTTAAATTCAGATTTACTCATCTTCTTAACTCCATCTAAACCTGTCAAAATTGGCAGCAGAACACCAAATTGAGGGACTTGTTTAAAATGCTTTTGAAGGTCTCTTCCTATTGCAATATTAAATTTCTGATCTGTGCCTCCAAGCTCAATATCTGATTGAACAACAACCGAATCGTAACCTTGTAATAGTGGATATAAGAATTCGTGCAAAGAAATTGGAACTTGCGCATTATACCTTTTATTAAATTCTTCCTTAGCTAGCATTTGACTAACTGTTGCACTCCCCATTAAGTCAATTATGAAATTAAGATTTAATCCTTTTAACCATTCACTGTTATATCTAATTTCAATTCTATCTTTTGTATCAAAATCTAAAATAGATTCATTGGCTGGCTTTCCCATCCCTAGTTGGGTTAAGTATGTTTTTGCATTATCCTTAACTTGTTTTTCCGATAACTGAACTCTTGTTTTATTTTTTCCGGTTGGATCTCCAATTTGAGCAGTAAAATCCCCAATAATTAAAACTGCAATATGTCCATTATCTTGGAATGCCCTAAGTTTTTTAAACAATATGCTGTGCCCAAGATGAATATCGGTTCCAGTTGGATCGATGCCGAGTTTAACCCTTAATTTTTTATTATTTTTTTTCGCATGATCAATTATCTCCGAAAAGGTTTGATCTGTTCCCTTAATTGGAAAATATTCTTCTATTCCTCTTGACAGCCATGATGGCAATTTTAAATTATCTGTCATAAAGCTTTAACCGTTAACTTTAAGAAGTTTTATCAAGTTCATCCTTCATTCTTATTAAGGTTTTATTCATTTGATCGAACATTTGATCAGGAGTAATCCCAAATTGACTTAACTGTGTCTTTAATTGTTCTACTGTCATTTTTGCTTGAAAATCTTCAGACAATTCAAATCTCTTCATAAAAACCTTATAACGATCCATCAGAGATTCCATTTTTTTTATAAACATTTTTTTCCCTTCTCTGTCAAATTTTCCATAATCAGAGCCAAGTTTCATAAGTTCTTGGTAATCTGTAAAAAGCTTTTTAGCTTCTTCTTGAACGATGTCTGACTCAAAGAATCCCATTTCTATTTTTTTACTTCGCAGATTAAGGCTCAATTACAAGATAACAAGAATCTTTTAAATTGATTAGAAGATTAATAAATTTTAGTTTATAAATAATTCTTTGATTTATATTTTTTCAGAATTAAATTTAGTAAACATGTTTTTTAAATATTGGAAAAATTTAACGTAAATAATATTTCAAACCAAAATAGACAATTTGAATTATTTGGTTCAAATGTAAATACATCAATAAATTTTCAACACTCAAATAATCTAAAAATCAAAGGCGAAATCCTAACTGAATGGAGAAATAGAATATATAATCACCAATTCAAAATTTCAAAAGATACGAACAATAAAAATCTGCACCAAACAAGTCTTCCTATAAATACAATTTCCTATGAAAGAAAAATTGATCCGTTTTCCTTGCAACCATTATCATTGAACTTTTGGAGAACCAATCAATATATACACAATGGGCCAGCAATGTATTTTGTAATTGACTCGATGGAGAGTTCTAAAATAATCCTTTATATAGGAGAAACAAATTCAGCAAATAAAAGATGGAAGGGAGAACATGACTGTAAAAATTACCTCATGAACTATAAAGAAGCTCTAGCTCATAACAAATTCTCAAGTCACCAAGATATTCGTTTCTTCTTAGATGTACCTAAAGAATTAAAATTAAGACGTAAATTAGAACAGCAACTGATATATTTATGGTTACCACCATTTAATAAAGAAACTCGAGATAGGTGGGCAACTACTTTCACAAACAATTAAAAGTTAATTAAATCCATTTAAAAAATGCAATTTTCCACATTCCAAACAAATCTAGATAACTGGCAAGGGGCTTCATTAATTTTTGGAGTTTTAGAGGAAGAAATTGCAAGCCAACTTGAAAACATAAAATTTGTGATTGACCCAAAATTATTACTAAAAAAAGTTACTCAAAAAAAGTTTAAAGGGGAAAAAGGAAAAACTTTAAGCTTTGAATTTTTAGATCAAAAATTAGAAACTTTAATCATAGTTGGTCTTGGCAAATCAAAAGACCTTAATAAAGGTGATATAGAAAACACTATAGGAAATCTAGTTAGGAAAACTGTTGATAAAAATGAAAAAATCAGCATCTTGCTCCCTTGGGAATTTATAAATTCACAACTAGAAATAAATCAATTAGCAGAGTCAGCTAGATTATCTGCCTATAAGGACAATAGATTCAATAAGAAAAAAGATGAAAAGAAAGTTCTTAAAGAAGTTGAGTTTTTGAATTCAAAAAAATTTGAGAATATTAGCTTTGAAGAGACAGCACAAATATGTGAAGGTGTAGAACTAGCTAGAAGACTTGTAGCCGCCCCTCCAAATAGTCTTACGCCTCAGGAAATGTCTATGCAAGCTTCTCAAATAGCTAATGATCATGGCATGGAAGTAAAAATTTTAGAAGCAAAAGATTGTGAAGATTTAGGAATGGGTGCATATTTAGCTGTAGCAAAAGGATCTGATCTAGATCCTAAATTTATACATCTTACTTTAAAGTCAGAGGGGCCTATCAAAGAAAAAATTGCACTTGTTGGGAAGGGTTTAACCTTTGATTCTGGAGGATACAATCTGAAAGTAGGCGCATCTCAAATTGAAATGATGAAATATGATATGGGCGGAAGCGCTGCAGTTTTAGGTGCAGCAAAAGCACTTGGAGCAATAAAACCGAAGGGATTAGAAATTCATTTTATTGTGGCATCTTGCGAAAACATGATAAATGGATCTGCAGTACATCCTGGAGATGTAGTTAAAGCATCTAATGGTAAGACAATTGAAATAAATAACACTGATGCAGAAGGTAGACTCACATTAGCTGATGCTTTAACTTACGCATCAAATTTAAAACCGGATTCAATAATTGATCTCGCAACTTTAACAGGAGCTATTGTTATCGCATTAGGGAATGATGTAGCTGGATTCTGGAGCAATAATGATGATCTAGCAAATGACCTAAAAGCTGCATCAGCCCAATCTGGAGAAGAATTATGGCAAATGCCTTTACAAAAATCTTATAAAGAAGGTTTAAAGTCTCATATAGCTGACATGAAAAATACAGGTCCTAGAGCAGGCGGCTCAATAACTGCTGCTTTGTTTTTAGAAGAATTCTTTGATAAAGAGATTAAATGGGCTCATATTGATATTGCTGGGACTTGTTGGACTGACAAGAATAAGGGAATTAACCCATCAGGTGCAACCGGATTTGGAGTGAAAACTCTTGTTCAATGGATTAAAAATAAATAACTATATTTAAATCATTCATTCCAAATATTTTTTGATCTAGCGTTTTGGCCCCATAATTTATCCAACTTCTGATCTCTTCCACAAGAGAATCTATAAAACTTATATTTTAATTCATTTCTCTCAGCAAAATCTTGATGATATTCTTCAGCCAACCAAAATTGACCTCTAGATTTTAGTTCTACAGATATTTTTTCTAATGGCACACGCAATTCATTAGAAGCCGAAACAATTGCATCTATGGCATCACTTTCCTCAGTTGCATCTTTGAAAAAAATCACTGGCCTATAAGAATCTCCACGATCACAAAATTGACCCTTGCCATCCAGAGGATCAATATTTCTGAAATAGAGCCTAAGTATCTCGGGTAAAGTTACCAATTTAGGTTCATAGTTCACCAAAACCACTTCCTGATGTCCTTCATGATTTTCGTATGAAGGATTTTGTAAATCCCCGCCTGAATAGCCACTTTGCACAAAATTTATCCCCTTTAATGACTCTAAATCATGTTCTAAACACCAAAAACAACCTCCCCCAAGAATCAATTCCTCTGCAAAAGCGTTTAGAGGGTTAATAAATATTGAAAGAGCAATTATTAGAGGAAATAAATATTTCATTTTTTTATTATAAAGTTCAAATAATAGAATTAATTATCTCTTTAGCAGCTCTCTGGATTACGCCCTTTTCTCCTAATTCTTTTTTTAAGAAAGCATAACCTTTTTTAATTTTTATATTTTCTGACTTTCCCTCAAGAATACTACAAGATTTATAGAAAATTTTCTTATCATCAAACTCCTTTTGTACAAACTCAGGGATTATAAATTTATTAACTAACAAATTTACAGGAGAAATAAATTTTACTTTGAAATTGAGAATTTTTTTTGCAATAAAAGCAGTTACCCTACTTACTCTATAACCAACAATCTGTGGGATTCCATATAAAGCTAATTCCATATTAACTGTCCCTGATTTACAAAGAGCAATTTTTGTGAGGGAATAAATATAAGGCTTTAATTTTGCACTATCTTTTTGAGAAATCACAAGTCCTTTAACTTGATATTTTCTAAAGGATTTTTTGAATATTTCATCAAAAGCATCTCGACAGGAGGGAATATAGACAACCAAACTTGGATATTTTTTTTGTAATTTTTTAGCAGCCCTCATAAAAGTAGGTAATATATATCTCAATTCTTGAGGTCTTGATGCGGGCATTAAAAGTATAATATTTTGATCCGGGCGAAGGTTTAAAATATTTCTGGCATCCCTCTTTAATGGAAGTTTTTTTGTTAAATCAATCATTGGATGTCCAACCCAAAAGACATTTCCGCCCCTCTTTTTGTAAAATGCCGCTTCTTTCTTGAAAATTGCAAAAATCTTATCAGAAAACTTTATTAGATTTGTTGTAGTATTATTGCCAACCCTCCAAGCCCACTCTTGAGGAGCAATATAGTAAAAAATTGGAATTTTAGTGTTAGACCTTTTTAATTTAGTACCAATTTTTATATTGGGCCCCATATAGTCAATTAAAATTAAGCAATCAGGTGGATATTTTTTTAGTAACTTGTAGAACCTTTTTTGAATTATTATTGTTGGAATAATTAGAGGTAAAGCCTCCCAAATTCCTATTGCACTAATTGAAGTAGTATCTTGAAGAATTTTTACACCTTCTTTCTTCATCCTTTCCCCGCCTAATCCGCAAATTTCTAAATCTATAGATTTTTTTTTAGCTTCATCT
Source organism: Prochlorococcus marinus str. SB (assembly GCF_000760115.1). Taxonomy (NCBI): domain Bacteria; kingdom Bacillati; phylum Cyanobacteriota; class Cyanophyceae; order Synechococcales; family Prochlorococcaceae; genus Prochlorococcus; species Prochlorococcus marinus. The sequence goes on along the minus strand of NZ_JNAS01000002.1, from coordinate 989,417 downwards.
AATAATGCTTTTGATAAAAAACTTCCGTGCAAATCTCCAGAGACTTCTCCAGTACTTATAAATATCTTTTTATTCATATATTCAATACAGGCATTGGTCCTCGTCTTTCTTTAGATATTGACTCTTTTAAAAAACTACATAATCTTGAAGATGAAATATCTAATTCACCTTTCATTACTTTTTCTAATGAATTTGAAATCGCATCATTAGATTTAAAAAGTAGATTCCAATTTCCTTGAAGTAACTTTAAGTCAAAATCTTTATTTTCAATTAAACCACTTCTCTTAATTCCAATTCTATTTAAACCTCTCAATCTTCCTGGATGCCCTTCGGCCAAACAAAAAGGAGGTACATCTCTATCTACTCTAGTCATCCCCCCAATCATTGCTAAATATCCAATATGTACAAACTGGTGAATACCTAAACAACCGCCAATAATAGCTTTATCTTCAATCTTTACATGGCCTGCAACTTGAACACTATTCGATAAAACTATCCTATTACCAAGTTCACAATTATGGCCAATATGAGTGTAAGCCATCAACAAATTATTATTTCCAATAATTGTTTTTTCTCCTTCATCAGTTGCCTTATTAATAGTTACACATTCTCTGAAAGTATTATTATCTCCAATAATTACTTCAGTTTGGGCTCCTTTATATTTAAGGTCCTGGGGATCAAGACCTATAAAAACATTTGGGAAAACTCTATTATTAATACCAATTCGAGTTCTTCCTGAAATAACAGCATTCGGTCCTATTTCGGTTCCTTTCCCGATAGTCACATCAGGACCGATAATAGCTCCTTGAGAGACAATTACCCCATCATGCAATTCGGCACTTGGATCTACAAAAGCATTTGGATGAACTTTGACTCCGCAAAAGCTTGAGTTTAATTCAGTATTTATTTGATCCATATCCCTAATCAACTAATGAAAACATTAATTCTCCTGCACAAACCAACTTTCCATCAACATGCGCCTCACCTTTAACCTTTCCAAATCTTTGTCTTTTAATAGACAATAACTCACAAGAAATTATCAATTGATCTCCTGGTACAACAGGTTTTCTGAATTTAACATTATTGATTCCAGCAAAGACGAAAAGTCCTTTAGGGAGATCAGGCATTTGCGTTACTATTATTCCACCAACTTGAGCCATTGATTCAACAATAAGAACCCCAGGCATCAAGGGTCTCTCAGGAAAATGTCCCTGAAATTGCGGCTCATTTATAGTTACATTTTTTATTGCAACCGCTTTCTCCCCAGGAATATGCTCTATGACTTTGTCCACAAGAGCGAAAGGATATCTATGAGGTAACAAACCTAGTATTTGCTCAGAGGAAAGTTGATTATTTTCACTGGATAATTTATTTTCCAAAACAATTAAAGATAAGGTTAATTTTTTAGCGATGAGGCCAACAAAGCATTTAAAGAATGTGATCCTTTATAAACTAAAATTTGTGCCTTAGGTAACCCTACCAAAGCCAAGTCCCCAATTAAGTCTAAAATTTTATGTCTTATTGGTTCATTATCAAATCTTAATGGTGGATTAACCCATTTATCACCATCACAAACTAAGGCATTTTCCAAACTTCCGCCTTTTATTAATCCAAGTTCACTTAACTCTTGAAATTGATCTTTAAAACCAAATGTTCTAGCAGGAGCAATCATTTCAACAAAACTTTTTGGATTTAAGTCAATCACAAAAGTTTGATTTCCAATTGCTTTATAAGCAAAATTTATTGTAGATATAATTGTAGTTTTTTCAGAAGGGATAGCTGCTATTACTGAGTCTTCTTTATTAAGAATTATTGATTTATTAATCTCTTGAAAGAAATTATCTGGTCTAGGTGCCTTTTTTATCCCTACTTTTTCAAAATCTTTAACCCACTGGATTGCTGATCCATCTAAAAGAGGGATCTCTTTCCCATCAACCTCAATATGAATATAACTTAACCCACACCCTGCCATTGATGATAGTAGATGCTCAATAGTATATAAATTTCGCCCTCCCAATTTAACTGCCGTACAGAGCATGGTACTACCAATTAAATCCTGAGTTAACTTAAAAATCTGGCCAGGTTTATCCCTGAAAGAGACATAATATCCTTCTTTTTCATACGGAGAAATTCTAACTCTTGTTTTTTCTCCACTATGAAGGCCTATACCTTCTCTGGAGATAACACCAGCCAAGGTAAAGCAGAAATCATAATTAGCAGGCCAAGAAAACACTTAAAACTTCCATCCAACTCCAAGGGTATATCTCCAATCTCCACTTAGGTCCTTACTAGCAATATCTAATCTTAATGGCCCAATTGGCGTTTTTACTCCAACCCCTCCTCCAAGCGAAAAACCAGAACCTGATTTCTGTAATAATTTGCCTGGTTTTCCTGGAACATCATTTTGAGATCCTAAATCACTTCCAGCATCAACGAATAAAGCTCCTGATAGCATTCTCCAAACAGGGAATCTATATTCTGCAGTACCTTCAACAAAACTTTTACTTACAGCTAAATCACAAGATCCCCACCCTCTCACTGAGGATGTTCCTCCCATACAAAATGATTCATAAGGAGGCAGTTCCCCAAGAATAGTTCCAGCCTTAAATTGAAAACCAATAGCTTGAGGACAATCTTCACTAGTAGCTTTACTAGATTTACATGCTTTGGTTAGATTGATCAGTTTTGTCGGTATAAAATAAGAATATGATGCTCTCATTCTATTAAAAGTTGGAGAATTTTTTCCTATTGAAAAAAACTGTTCAGTACCAAAGGTAAATTTATTTCCTGCAGTTGGGTTAATGGAACTGTTCAAATTATTTCTAGAAGTACTCGCGATAATACTCACTAATGTATTTTCTTCAGGGCATGAACCATCATTTGGAGTAAATCCAATACAGATAATATCATTTATATTTCCAGTTGTTGGAGTCTTATCACCGTAAGGTTTTATGTTTCCATCACCATCAATCATCTTTACTTTCTTAAAATTCATTCCTGCAAGAACTCTCCATTTACTGATCTTAAATGGATCTCCACCATTTAATGGCCTTGAGAAGGAAAATCCACCTCCTGTTTTTTCTAAAACTATTGATGAGAAAGTATCAGAAGTTGAAGTACTAGTATCATCTACTGCATATATGCGCCCATTATTTTCGCTTTTAAATTCTTGTGGATAGTCTCTACTTAAAAAAATATTTGTTCTAAAAGATGTTTTATGATTATCTCCTTTAATCCATGGATCAGATAAAGAAAAATTATAAGTAGTTGAATATTCTCCGAAATTTAAATTTAATTTTGTAGACCATGCTCTTCCTAGTGCATTTGTTTCCTGCAAACCAATTGATGCGAAGATCCCTGAACCATTGCTATAACCAAGTCCACCTGTTAACGATCCTGTTCTTTGCTCACTCAAGTCTAAAAAAATTATGACTTGACCAGGATTTAAATTATCCGGGCCAAGAGAAACCTTTACATCATCAAATAATGAGGTGGCATAGAGTCTACCGATATCAGCTTCTAAAATTTTTCTATTAAAAATGGTACCAGGTTGTGTTTTTAATTCTCTCTTTATAACCCAGTCTTTTGTTTTCCCTTTTCTAGGTTTTCCATCAATAATAAATTCACCATCAGAATTTGGGAATCTTATTTTTACGTCAGATATAATCCCCTCAGAAACTTTTAATCTTACTACTCCGTTCTCAGAGATTCTATCTGGGGGACTAATTCTAGCTAGAGAATATCCGGCTTTTTTATAACGATCTTTTATTATTTCTATCTTATTTTGAAATTCCTTTAGGTTAAGAGTTGTCCCATAATAATTTTTAAAAATATCATCTATGTTTTCATTAGAAATAAAAGAGTTTTTTGGTTTAAGTTCAACTTTCTTCAAGATTGGATTAGGCACTACTTTTACTATTAGCCTCACACCTAGTGGCCCATCTTGAGGGCTTATTTTAACTCCTGAGAACCAACCACTAGCATATATTGCATTAAGGTCTTGATTTAAAATTCGATTATCAACAATACTTCCAGGCTTTATGCTCATGGAATCATATGCAGCCAATTCAAGTTTTCTACCCTCAGGATGATTTTCCCAACCTTCAATAATTATTTCTGAGATAAGAACACTTTCTTCACTAATATCATTATTATTTTCTGCAAGAAGAAATTTTTTCTCCTTTTTAATTTCAATCCCTTGAAATAAAAAATTATTAGTATTTTGTATTTCTAAGGTTCTTTTGGATTGATCAACGTCATTTGGCAAATATTTAGCAGCCAGATCTGAATTATTTGATATCAAAATCAAGGGAGAACAGGCAACATTTACGAAAACCTTTCCAAACTTTAAAAAATGTTTTTGCATAGTACTTGTGATTAAGATAAATAATTCATTATTTGTTCAATTAGGTTTAAGAAAATCGTTTATTCTTCGGTGGATTTCACTATAAGCTTCAATTAGACCACCTAAATCATTTCTAAATATATCCTTATCAAGACTTACGATTATATCATTTTTTTGATTTAGATCCCACAATCTACAATTATCAGGACTTATTTCATCCCCAAGAATAATATTATTCCTAAAATCATAACCAAATTCCAATTTAAAATCCACGAGTTGAAGTTGAATATTTTCAAAAAAACTTTTCAAGATAACATTAATTTTTAGGGTTAAATTTATTATTAACTCTAAATCATGAGAGCTAATTATATTCATTAATTCAATTCTATCTTTTGTAATAAGGGGATCATTAAGTTCATCATTTTTTAGATAGATATCAATTAATGGTTTTGGTAACAAAGTTTTAGGTTTAATAGTGGTTTGTTTGCACAAAGAACCATAAGCAGTATTTCTTAGAACAATTTCTAATGGGATTACTTGCATTTTTTTTGCAATCATTGTGTTTTCATTTTCAAGCTCAATAAAGTGAGTTGGAATATTTTTCTTAATGAGAATCTCAAAAATTCTTGCACTTATTAAGCAATTGAGTTTGCCTTTACCTTCAAACTTTTCTTTTTTCAACGCATTAAACGCTGTAGCATCATCTTTAAATTCAATTTTTACTTTATTTGCATCATCATGAGTAAATACTTTTTTCGCTTTGCCTTCATATATCAACTCATATTTATTATTCATTAATTTAAAACCTCATTATGATTACTAAAGTGCTTTTTGTAATTAACATAATTATTAGAGATCAACTTCAAATGATTTTATTTCATTTTAACTGATTATTCATCGAAACCTCATAACCTTTAAAACAAATATATGGGAATTCATTCACCAAGTTCTAGGAGTTTAATTAGATTAGAAAATATCTTAATTATTGGAAATGGCGGAAGAGAAAACTCTTTAGCCTGGGCTATTCAAAAAAATGAATTAGTTAAAAAAGTTTATTTAATACCTGGTAACGCTGGTTCAGAAAGAATAAATAAATGTGAAAGAATAAAAATTGATGTAAATAATAAAAATGAACTTTTAGAAAAGCTTGATTATCTTAAGATAGATTTAGTTGTAATTGGACCAGAAATACCTCTAGCAAATGGATTAGCTGATTTTCTTCGCCAAAAAGATTTTAAAGTATTTGGTCCTAATAAAGATGGAGCAAAATTAGAATTTAGTAAATCTTGGGCAAAGGAATTTATGCAAGACGCAAATATTCCAACTGCAAACTTTTGGAAAGTCAATTCTGTTGAAGAAGCAAAAAAAATCATCAATTCAGCATCAATTCCACTGGTAGTAAAAGCTGATGGTCTAGCTTCAGGTAAAGGTGTTTTTATTCCTAATTCAAAAGATGAATGCTTTAAAGCAGCAGAGTCAATTTTTAATGGTAGATTTGGAAACTCTGGGAATGTAGTTGTTCTAGAAGAAAGAATTCAAGGACCAGAAGTTTCAGTTTTTGCTTTATGCGATGGAAAGAGATACACATTACTTCCCACCGCCCAAGATCACAAACGACTTAATGAGAAAGATAAAGGACCGAATACAGGAGGTATGGGGGCTTATTCTCCTGCCCCATTATTAACAGAAGATTACCTTAATAGAATTATCAAAGAGATAATTGAACCCACAATAAATGAACTAAATAGAAGAAATATTGACTATAGAGGCGTAATTTACTTTGGATTAATGATCACAGAATCTGGGCCCAAAGTTATAGAATATAATTGCAGATTTGGTGATCCAGAATGCCAAACAATAATGCCCTTGATGGATCAAAATTTTGTATTTCTTTTAGAAAAATGCTCAATGGGAAACTTAACTGGTGATGAAATAATTAATACTTTTGATAAAGTTAGTGGTTGTGTAATAGCTACCTCTAAAGGTTACCCATACGAATATAAAACTGGCTTTCAAATAAATATAGATAACATTGACACAAATGATTGCCAAATTTTTGACTCAGGTACTTCTTTAAGTGAAGATGGAAAATTATTAACTAATGGAGGAAGAGTCTTAAGCATTGTCTGCCAAGATAATGATTTCGATATGGTTTTTGAAAAAGCATATAAGAATTTAAAAAAAATTCATTTTGAAGGGATTTACTTCAGAAATGACATAGGTTATCAAGTCAGAAAAAAATTTTCTAAGGAGAATTAAGCTAATGTTAGATAGCAATAATCGAGAAAATAGAAAATATAACATCACTGAAAACGAAGGTATAAATAGTAACTATTGGATTAATGGACTCATAGCTTGGTGGGGTGGATTCAGTTTAAGAACAAAGTTGTTAGCTATAGCCACTCTTGTCGTAAGCCTCCTAATGACAGGAATAACTTTTTTTGCATTAAATAGTATCCAAAGAGATGCAGGAATGAATGATACTAGATATGCTCGAGATCTTGGCTTATTGTTATCTGGGAATGTTACAGAATTAGTCGCTAATAACCAGAAAAAAGAAATTTCAAATGTCGCTGAAAAGTTTTGGAGATCAAGTCGAAACCTCCGTTATATATTCTTTACTGATGCTGATGATGTTGTGCAACTTGGGATACCGATCAGTGCGACACCTTCAAGCTCAGATAGTCAGTTTCAGCTCACGCGAAGACTAAAACTACCTTCAGAATTAAAAAAAAGACCACAATTCCCATTAGTTAGGCAGCATGCGACACCTCAAGGTCAAGTAACAGATGTTTTTGTCCCAATGTTGTGGAAAGGCAAATATCTTGGAACTTTAGCTTTGGGAGTCACCCCCAATAAAAAAGCACTAGCCAGTGCTGCCTTAACTAGAGAGGTAACCATTGCAGTTTTTATCTCTATTTGGGTTTTAGTAATACTTGGAGCAGTATTTAATGCACTAACTATTACAAGACCTGTCAGAGAATTAGTAAGAGGTGTTAGAGAAATTTCAAAAGGAAATTTTAAATCGAGAATTTCTTTGCCTATGACGGGTGATCTAGGAGAGCTCTTAAATGGATTTAACCGAATGGCCACTCAGTTAGAAAATTATGACGAGGCTAATATAGAAGAATTAAAAGCTGCACAAATCAAACAACAATCCCTTATAGCTACAATGGCTGATGGTGCTATATTATTGGACTCACAAGGCAAGATAGTACTAACTAATCCAACAGCTAAGAGACTATTTCGTTGGGAAGGAAGATTCTTAGAGGGTAAGTATTTTTTAAATGAAATACCAGAAATTTTATCTAACGACTTACATACGAATATAGAATCTATTTTAAACAGAGAAAAGGAGAAGGACGATTTAAGATTTAGTTTAGGAGAACCAGCAAGAACCTTAAGAATTGTCTTGCAATCAGTTTTAGATACAAATAAAGTTGAATTAAAAGGAATTGCTGTAACAATCCAAGACTTAACTAGAGAAGTAGAACTGAACGCAGCACAAAATAGATTTATTAGTAATGTTTCGCACGAATTAAGGACACCACTTTTTAATATCAAAAGTTATGTAGAAACCTTACACGATTTAAAAGATCAGCTTTCTGATGAAGAACAAATAGAATTTTTAGGTATTGCAAATTCAGAGACTGATAGGTTAACAAGACTTGTAAATGATGTATTAGATTTATCAAGATTGGAGTCTGGGAAAATTGTTCAACTGGAGCAAATGGACATTAAACCAGCAATAGAACAAACTCTTAGAAATTATAGACTTAATGCTACAGAAAAAAATGTTTCATTAGCTCATGATATAGAGGAGACTATTCCTCCAATTCTTGGAAATTTTGATTTACTTTTACAGGTTCTTGATAATTTACTGGGTAATGGATTGAAATTTAGTCCAAAAAACAGCTCCCTTATTATAAGAGCTTATACTTGGCCAGATTCCTGTCCAGCTTTCCCCCCAAGTATTACTAATGATGCAGCCCCTCAATGTGAATTGGTTTCGCCACTTCCAAAAGTAAGAATTGAGATTGCTGATACTGGCTCAGGAATATCGCAGGCTGATCAAGAAAAGATATTTGATCGTTTTTATAGAGTAGAAAATTCTGTTCATACTGAGCAAGGTACCGGTTTAGGTTTATCTATAGTTCGGGGAATAATAGAAAAACACGGTGGGGAAATTCGCATGGCTAGTGAATTAGGAGTAGGAACAACTTTCTGGTTTGATTTAGCCTTAGCTCAATCTGATAAAGATGAACTACTGACAAAAGCTATAAATAATTCCGATTCTTTTTCAGGTTCTGAAATTAAAGAAATTATCTAATTATTATCTAATCCTTTAAAAACATTTTGAACATTTTGATCAGGCACAACTCTGTGAGGCGCACCACTAAATATTTGTTCAAAATTAGAAAAAGAATCCCTTATTTCTGGACCACTATTTGTAATGATAAATTCTCTTATTCGTTTATCATGCCATGATCCCCGCATTTTAAAAACATTTAAAGCTCGTGCCATCTCACCTTTTATTTCTACATATTGAAGCAACAATATGGTGTCTGTAATTGTTGAGATATGAGAATCAGTTATTGAATGACTTCCCATAAATTCCTCTGCAGTATTAGTAAAAAAGCCTGCTATTTCTTCTTGTTTTGTATAACCGGTAACAGCAATTACAAACTGTCTAAATGCATTCAAACTTACACCTCTAGCTAGTGCAGAGAGAGAATCAATTGCCATTCTTTTTGGTTTAAATTGATTAATTTGCGTTTTTATAATCTGTAAGTGATCCTCTAAACCAGTTGATTCAGGATATGCACAAATAATTTTTAATAATCCATCACTTTCCATTTTTTCAAAATCAATACCCCAGCTAGTAGCATTTCTAAGCAATTGAGCCCTAGATTCTTCATATGCAAAAAGTATTGCTCTTTCATTATTGTTATAAGCATCCTCAACAAATTTCGATACAAGCATTGTTTTACCAGTACCAGTTGCTCCAGTGGCGAGAATAATGGAATCTTGAAAATATCCTCCACCACACATATCATCAAGATCTTTAACTCCAGAGCTAATCCTAATATTTGAAGATCGCTGAGTTAATCTCATTGCTCCTAAGGCAAACACACTTATTCCATCCATTCCCATAGTGAATGGATATTCACCTTTCATATGTATAGTACCTCTTAACTTCAGAACTTCTAAAGTTCTTCTTCTCTTCTCTGACTCAAGAACATTTCTTAATAAGACAACATTATCAGATACAAATTCTTCTACACCATATCTAGCAATTGGTCCGTAATCATCAACCCTTTCTGTAGTCATAACTGTTGTCACACCTATTTCTTTTAATCTTGCTATCAATCTAAATATTTCCCTTCTAACTACGTAAATAGCATCATACTGTTGAAAGACAGCAGTTATTGAATCTATTGCAACTCTTTTAGCTTTATATTTTCTAATTGCATAACTAATTCTCTCAATAAGACCAGACAAGTCAAAGTTACCAGCCACATCTTGACCATCAGGATCAGGAGATGCGTCCAAAATAAAAAGTTTATTTTGATCAATTAATTCTTGTAAATCCCAACCAAAACTTGCGGCATTTCTAATAATATCTAAGGGTGATTCCTCAAATGTTACAAAGATTCCAGGCTCATCAAAATTACAAATTCCATGGTGTAAATATTGAAGAGAAAAAACAGTTTTACCAGTTCCTGAGGTACCACTAACGAGAGTACTTCGAGATACAGGCAATCCACCCCTACAAACATCATCAAAACCCTCTATTCCAGTTGGTAATTTTTGTACTTGCATTTTATTTGATTTGCCAATTTTCTTATCATTCATAGTTTTGTACTAGTTAAACAAAAATAAAATAAATTTTGAATTTATTTTTAATTTTAAAAGTTTTATATATATTATTTATCTCCACTATATTCAGTTTCAGTTAATTCATCAAAAAGTAGATCTAAACCAATTAAAACTTTCTCTCTATCTGAAAGATCACCTATTATTTTTCTAACTGGTGGCGGTAAAATTTTAGCTAAAGTTGGAGTTGCTAAAATTTTATCTTCTTCTGCAAGTTGTGGTTGCTTAAGTACATCGATAACCTTCAAAGCATAAACTCCTTTGAATTCATTATCTAAAATTTCTCTTAAAGTATTTAAAGCTCTCATTGAATTAGGAGTATTGCCAGCAACATACAGTTTTAAAATATATGTTTTCCTTGCTGCCATCGTTATAGTTCCTGAATTGATATAAAGGATTTAAAACAACCCTTGACTAATTACACTACAAAATAAGAAAATAAACAAATAATTATGATTGCTTATTGGGCTTAATCAAATTATTAATTTGAGCCTAGTAGTGTCTTTAAGATATGACAAATTCTAAAAACTCCTCAAACAATTCTTCTGAGAATAATGAATTGTATGCAATAGCAGAAACTTCAGGTCAACAATTTTGGTTCGAAGTTGATAGATACTATGACATAGACAGGTTAAATGCAAAAGAGAAAGACAAGATAACACTTGAAAAAGTTTTACTTTTGAAGGATAAAGACTCAATAAGTGTTGGTAAACCTTACGTTAAAGACGCCAAAATTGAATTAGAAGTGGTCTCTCATAAAAGAGATAAGAAGATTCTTGTTTACAAGATGCGTCCGAAAAAAAAGACAAGAAGGAAGATGGGACACAGACAAGAACTTACAAGAGTTATGGTAAAATCTATTACAATAGGTAAAAGCGCTCCTAAGTCTTCTTCTAAAAAGGAAACTGTCAAAAAGGAAACTAAACCAAAATCCGAAAAATCTACAAATTAAACAATTCTAATGGCACATAAAAAAGGAACAGGTTCTACTAGAAACGGAAGAGATTCAAATTCCAAAAGATTAGGTGTGAAAGCTTATGGCGGAGAAAAAGTAACTGCTGGATCAATTTTAATTCGCCAAAGAGGTACATCCTTTTTGCCTGGTATTAATGTCGGAAAAGGTAAAGATGACACCCTTTTTGCACTCAAAGAAGGAACCGTAAGTTTCGAAAGCATTAAAAGAAATTTAAGAAATAGAAAAAGAGTTAATATAGTTATCTAATTTTCTTATAAGCTCTTGTAGTTATAAGAATAGGATGAAAAACTTCTAAAAAATTTGATTGAAGAGTCTCAAAAAATTTTTCAACAATTTGAATGTCGTCGATATGAAACGGATATTCATTTTTTTCTCCTTTGAAAAAATACCAATTAAATAAAGCAATAGAATTAGGATCCATAAACTCATTGAAAATCTCAATTTATGAAGCTGGATCAGCAAGATGTTCCAAAACATCAAGGCAAATTATCGTATCAAATTTAGATATTTGTGTATCTTGAATTGTCTTGCAAAAAGTAAGTTTTTTTTCGACTCCTAATTTCTTCGCCCTGTATTCAACAAAGTTTCTATTTGTCTCATTAATATCTACAAAAAAAACATGCTCAACTTTTGAAGACATAGCGTTAGCTAAGGCATGCGTTCCAATTCCTCCTCCAAAATCTAAAACCAAATCTCTAGAAAATCTCTGCTGAAGTTTTAAAGTATCAGCGATGTATTCTCTACTCGTGAGATGCCAAGCAGCTAAATCAGCTACATGCCGATCTCCAACTATTTCAGTATAAAAATCCGAAACATCATTCAAAGCATCTCCAGGATGTGAATTTGCCAAATTCATCTTTGCATTTGCAAGGAATCCATCTAAATCACATTCTCTAATAGATAAGTATTCCATTAAATGTGATTTCAAATTAAAAGCATTGTCTAAAAACTCTTTTAAAATAAAATTATTGTTTTTCAATTTCTTTCTCTAAATTTCCAATATCAAAATCATAGGATGGTTATAAATCTTTCTCAAAGTATTCTTAATATTAAAAATGGAAACTAAAGATGGATTCTTAGTAATTAATAAAGATAAAGGATGTACTTCACATGATTGTGTTAAACAAATAAGGAAGTTACTAAATACAAAAAAGGTCGGTCACACAGGAACTCTTGACCCAGAAGTTATAGGAATATTACCAATCGCGATAGGCAGTGCAACAAGATTTATTCAATATCTACCTCAGGGTAAAACTTACATAGGACAAATTAAATTAGGGATAAGAACTAACACTGATGATATTCACGGAGAAATAATTAATCAAAAAAGTTGGCCTAAAATCAGTGATGAAAAATTAGATCAATACTTAAATAGATTTAGGGGAATTATTAAACAAATTCCGCCGAAAGTATCTAGTGTGCACATCAATGGTGAGAGGGCTTATAAAAAATCTTTCAGGAATGAAGTTTTTGAATTAGCACCAAGAGAAGTAAAAATAGACGAACTTACTTTAATGAAATGGGACCAAATAAACGGAATATTAGAAATAAAAGTTAAATGTTCAGCTGGCACATACATAAGAGCAATTGCAAGAGATTTAGGAGAAATTCTTAATTCCGAGGGTTGCCTTCTACAGCTAAAAAGAATTTCAGCTTGTGGCTTTGATGAACAAAACTCGATAAAAATATCTGATATCGAAAAAGATAAAAAAAACTCGAAAAATTTCATTATTCCAACAATTTCTGCTCTTAATCACATTTCATCATTTGTCTTAAGTACCGAAGAACAAATCAATTTTTGGCAAACAGGAAGAGCAATTAGAGTTGATATTAATTACTTTCAGGAAAATAAATCTTTTGACTACAAAAAACCCATAAAAGTAATAGATAAAAAACAAATACTACTTGGGATAGGTTTCTTAAATGAAGAGCAATCTAATATAAATCCAAAATTAGTCCTTAATGCTAAATAACTTCTATAGGTAATCTTTTCTAAAAGGTTTAACCTGCACACCCTTATAAAAATGCTTTAATATTCTTTCAGCTTTTTGGCCTCTAGACGCCAGATATTTAGCCCCCCACTGACTCATTCCGACTCCATGACCTGATCCTTGTCCAAAAACTATCAACCCTCTCTTTTGAGGAGTATTGTTGTTTAATTCTTCCTCAAAAAATTTAAATCTGATAAAATTACTTTTCAGGCCTACTCTTTTTCTAAAATCTACCCCAGATATTTGATCAGAACCATAAGCCCCAATAAGTTTTATATTTTTTACCCTCCCTGTACTAGTAATATCTAGAATCTCTATATTTTTTAAACTTCCAATCTTTGGAAATAAATTTATTAATTCATTACTCGAAATTTTTTTTTGCCATCTAAATTTTGGATTATTTTTATCAAAATCTTTCACACTTGATAAATATGGATATTTATTTTTCCATACATCTTGACTATTTTCTGTCATTCCACCTGAGCTGCTATGAAACAAAGCATTAATTAATTTATTTTTATAAGTTAAAACCAAAGATCTTGTACTTTTAACGGCTCTGATAGTTTTATAAGTTCTTGATTCCAAGCCATTATAGACTTGATTTTTCTGAGTTGAATCTATATCAAATAAATTATTTCCCTTTTGCTTTAAAGCATAAGTTCTCGAGGCAATTGCTTGTGCCTTTAATGCTTCAATAGGCCATTTTGTTGGCATTTCTGAACCCACTACGCTATTAAGGTATTTTTCTATTCCTAAAACATTTACTACCAATATTTCAGAATCAAGTACAAAGAGATTAAGCTTACCAGCAAATCTCTTCTGACCTACCCAAATACCTCTTCCATCGGAAGAACTCACTTGAAATTTTTGATTACTTTTTAAGTCATATTTTTTTTGTTTATTTCTATCAAAATATAAAATTTTTTTATTTTTCTCATTTTTCAAAGTTAGACCTTTTATTCTTTTGCGTGAAAAAAATTTACCCTCTATTGTTAAAGGAATTGATCTATCTGATCTGATCCTTAAATTGTTATTTTTTGATATCAAAACTCTAATGATTGGTTCTCTGGATGCAAAAACACTTTCACTCTGAAAAATACAAATAAATAAAATACTTATCAGGCAACATTTTCTATAGTTATTTTTAAATTTAAGTATCACTTTGTTTAAAAACAAATGCTTAATTTGCCTAAGTTTGACTAAAAGTCTAAATTTAATCCAGATATAACAATAAAAATATCATAAATAAGTGAATATCACCTTCTTAGGAACAAGCTCAGGTGTCCCATCCTTAACGAGAAATGTTTCTTCCCTAGCACTTAAATTATCACAGTCATCAGAAGTTTGGCTTTTTGATTGCGGAGAAGGAACGCAACATCAAATAATGAAAAGCAATATTAAATCTTCGCAAATCAAGAAAATATTTATTACTCATATGCATGGCGATCATATTTATGGTTTGCCTGGACTTTTAGCTACCTTAGGTTTATCAGGAAATAGTGAGGGTATTCAAATTTACGGTCCTTCAGGGTTGCGAAGTTTTATAAATTCATCACTTAAAAGTAGTTTTTGCAAATTGTCTTTTCCATTAAATTTTGTGGAAGTTGAAAATTTTGCATCAGAAAATAAAATCCTATTTGAAAACAACAAAATAAAAGTAAATTGTGCCTGCCTTAAACATAAAATACCTGCTTATGGTTATAGGGTGAGTGAAAAAGATAAACCAGGTATATTTGATATCAAAAAAGCAGAGTCTCTAAAAATAGCACCTGGACCAATTTATTCAGAACTTCAACAAGGTAAAAAAGTCGTATTAGCGGATGGTAGGACATTCGATGGGAAAGAATTCTGTGGACCTCCTAGAAAAGGTGAAAGTTTTGTTTATTGCACAGATACAGTGTTTAGCGAATCAGCTGTTTCACTATCAAAAAATGCCGATTTACTCGTACATGAATCGACTTTTTCAGTGGAGGATGAAAGTATGGCATACGAAAAATTACATTCCACAACAATCATGGCTGCCAAAACAGCATTATTATCTAACACAAAAAAATTAATTATTACTCATTTAAGTCCAAGATATACTAATAAAAACGCAATTACTCCAAGCGATTTGCTTAAAGAGGCTCAAAAAGTTTTTCCAAATACTTACCTTGCCAAAGATTTTCTAACGGCAGAAATAAAATAAACTGCAACAGTTCGTTAGCAGGAGCGTTGTAAATGACCAACCCATGAAATAATAGTCTTAGGTTTATCTATTTGATGTCGATCGAAATGGTCTCTATTTTTTCATCACTACATAAGTCTTGTAAAAGACTATTTATTTTTCTTCCATTAATTATTGGGTTACTTATTAATCCAATATCTGCAAATGCACTCTATCCTAGTGATCCTTCATCAGTTGACGTTCTAAAAGATGATCTTCACGGTGCTGACCTTCATAATACTGAATATGTTAAATATGATTTATCTAATCAAGATTTAGGAGAAGCTAATCTTCAAGGTGCATATATGAGTGTGACGACTGCAAAAAACTCTAGTTTTAAAGGAGCCAATATGACGGACCTTATTGCATATGCAACACGCTTTGATAATGCCGATTTTACAGATGCAAATCTTACCAATGGCGAGCTAATGAAAAGTGTTTTTGATGGGGCAATTATTGATGGGGCAGACTTTACAGATGCAAATCTTGATCTTTCTCAGAGAAAATCATTATGTGAAAGAGCTAGTGGAACTAACTCACAAACTGGAGTTAATACAATTGATAGTCTTGAATGCACTGGCTTAAAAGGTTACATGCCACCAAAGCCAAAAGCATAATATTTAAAGCTAACCAATTTCAGAAGGGAAGATATTACCAGGTTCTTTTGAGCCTGGTTTTTTGCTATACCACCATTCTTGTATATCAGAAGAAAATTTCTTTGAAAAAAGAGTTATTACTGTCTCAACAGGTTTTGATCCAGGCTCCAAAATCTGAACTGAGTAAGATGGACATTTTCTTGAAGCCATATCAGCAACGAACCTAGACCCTATTCTCCTCCAACTAGGCTCCTTACTTCTCCAAGCAAGCCTAGAGCAGGGCCATGGTAACTCTTCCCTATCATAAAGTCTGCAACATGGGCCAATTACCTTATAACTGTACTGACCACCATAACTTGATTGAACACTGCCAGTCTTGAAAAATTCAAATTTATCCATTCACAAAAAAAAAGCCACCTTCATAAAGGGTGGCAGAGAAATTATCAATAATCAACTTAGAAAAGTTAAATTTTTATAATTAGTACAATTCTTCCTCAGCATGAGTTGTAATTGTTACGTCAGATGTTGGATAAGCAACACAAGTAAGAACAAAACCAGCTTCTAGTTGGTCGTCATCCAAGAAACTTTGATCAGACTGATCAACACTACCTGAAGTAACTTTTCCAGCACATGTTGAACATGCACCAGCTCTGCAGGAATAAGGAAGGTCGATACCTTGTTCTTCAGCCGCATCGAGGATGTATTGGTCATCAGGTACTTCAATAGTTGAATTGAGACCTTCACCTTCGTTGATGAGAGTAACTTTGTAAGAAGCCATTTAAATAAAAAATTGTTGGTAATTAATACCTATCAAATACATTTTTAACATCGATTAGGTCGATATGTGAGATTTTGAAGTAAAAAATGACACAATAAAATGTATGAAAGAGTATCTATAAGAAAAACTTATACTTAGGTTGAATTGCTGGCTTTTTGCGCAGAAATGCATGCCCAATCTTTTCTAGTTGATACATCCAATAATTTCAAGTCATGCTGAATTAATATTTTTATAATTTCATCCTTTTGTGAATTCAGAATTCCACTGAAAATGACTTCCCCATTGTTTCTCAAGCACTTATAGATATTTGGAATCATTCCTTTTATTACTTCAGCAAGAATATTGCATAAAACAAAATCAAATTGTTCGAGTTGATTTTTTAAAATTACCTCATTAAAAGATCCCAAATATGTATTTAATTTGTTTAAATTACCGAAATTTAGTTGGAAATTAGATTTTGTTGAATTTATAGCTAAATAATCATTATCCACGGCACAAACCTCTTTAGCACCAAGTAATCTTGCGGCGACACTCAAAATCCCGCTACCGCTCCCAATATCTAATACCTTTTTATCAGAAAATAAAATATTCTCCATTTTTTCCAAGCAAAGATAAGTTGAAGGGTGACTTCCTGTACCAAAAGCTGCTCCGGGATCAATTTTTATGATTTGTTTATCTTTAAATTTTTTATTTAGATTTATCCAACAAGGCAATATTAAAAAATGATTTCCTACTAATTCAGGAGCCCAATATTTCTTCCAACTTGTTAACCAATCCTCCTCTTTGATAATACTCCATTCAAAAAATTTATTCTTAGGGGGATTAATGTTTAAAAGTTTGATAATTATTTTTTCAAAACTACTTCTAGAACTCTCATCCCAATCATCAATTGGAAGCCATATATTAACTTCTTTTTTATTTTCATTTTTAATTAAATATTCAAATGAAAAACTAAATATTCCCAGCTCATTTAATTTCCAAATAATAATTTCTTCAGAATCACTTTCTATCAGAAAAGTTAGTTTATACCAATCTTTAGTTTCCATTAACTAGTTAAAGCCACTTCATAGAGTAACTGGATTAGCGTTGGTAATCCCATCCACTTCAATAATGGTATCAAGCAACTTATTAGGTATTGGATCATCAATACTTAGAACCATAACAGCTTCCCCTCTTACAATTTTGCGCCCAACTTGCATTGAGGCAATATTTACATTATTGCTACCTAATAAAGACCCCAGCTTGCCAATAATACCAGGCATATCCCTGTGCCTAGTAACCAACATATATCTGCTTGGTGATACATTAACTGGGTATTGATCAATACTAATAATTCTTAATTCCCCATCAGCAAAAATGCTTCCCGCTACGCTATGGTCGCCGTTATCTCCATAAGTGGTTAACTGAAGCGAACCACTAGCAAATTCAGGTCTTGCCTCATCTTTATTCTCGACTACTGAAATACCTCTTGAATCTGCTTCTAGCGAAGCATTCACATAATTAATCCTATCTCCCAAAGCTTTACTTAGAAGGCCTTTTAGACTAGCTATTATTAATGGCTGAGAAGGATGTTGAACAAATTCACCTTGAAGCTTTACTTCTAGTTTCTGTATCTGTCCACCTGAAAGCTGGCTTATAAGCAGACCCATGGTTTCAGCTAACTGCAAATGAGGTTTCAGACTATCCATAATATCAGGGCTCAAACCTGGAATATTTACTGCAGTTCTAGCAGATAAACCAAGCAAGACATCCCTTATTTGTTCCGCAACATCAACAGCTACATTTTCTTGTGCTTCCCGAGTAGATGCTCCTAAGTGGGGGGTAAGAATAAGATTCTTTTCAACCTTCAAAAGTGGTGAATTAGATTCCAAAGGTTCTTTAGAAAAGACATCTATTGCAGCACCTGCAATCAATGATTGATTTAAAGCTTGTGCTAATGCCTCTTCATCAATCAAGCCTCCTCGAGCACAATTAATTAATTTTGCGCTACTTTTCATATTTTTAAGCACATCCATATTGACTAAATTCTCTGTCTCTGGTGTGCGAGGTAAATGCAAAGTTACATAATCGGATTGTTGGAATAAATCTTCTAGATCAGATAGTTTAACTTGGATTTGTTGAGCTCTTTCAGTTGAAACAAATGGATCATATCCGCAAACTTCCATCCCTAATGCATTAGCAACTTTTGCTACATGAGCACCAATTTTCCCTAAACCTACTACACCTAATTTTTTCTTATAAAGCTCATTCCCAACGAATTTCTTTCTCTCCCATTTACCTAACAAAGTACTACTATTAGCAATTGGAATATGCCTAGATAAGGCCAACATCATAGCTATAGTATGTTCAGCCGCTGCTATTGTGTTACCCCCTGGAGAATTAACAACAAGGACTCCTTTTTGCGTAGCAGCTTTAACATCTACATTATCGACTCCAACTCCTGCTCTCCCAATGATTCTCAGTTTACTTGAAGAGTTAATAATTTCTTCGGTCACTTGAGTACCAGAGCGAATCATTAAGGCATCATAATCTTCAATAATGGAAGCTAACTCAGAGTCTGAGATCCCTATCTTCTGATCAA
This sequence comes from Prochlorococcus marinus str. SB, assembly GCF_000760115.1. NCBI lineage: Bacteria > Bacillati > Cyanobacteriota > Cyanophyceae > Synechococcales > Prochlorococcaceae > Prochlorococcus > Prochlorococcus marinus. The sequence continues at coordinate 970,067 of NZ_JNAS01000002.1, read as the reverse complement.
CCTGAGCAACTTGTGAAAGAATATCGATTCCTTTTTTATCAATTGGATCTGTAATGAGAACTTTTGTCATTTAAGATTGGTTCTTTAATCTTTTACTTTAACTTAATCTATAGTGTATGTATCTTATTTTATTAATTTGAATAACACACAAACATTTGAGGATTGAAATTTGACTAAAAGTATTGTGATATTTGAAGACATTAATAAATGTATCCAGCTATTTGATGTTTTCAACGAAAAATCAGTAATGCTCTCTGAAGCTATTTTGATCCCACCAATAAGTGAGAAAATATCATCAGACGAAACAGAATTGCTAAATGCGAAAGCAAATATCTTATTCAAATCTCAAAATTTTGAAGATATAAGAATCTTAAATCCTAAACTTGATAGGAAGATCAGGCAAAAAGATATGAGCAGATGGCTAATGCCGTTTGGGTTTATAGCAGGAATAGCTTTTTCTAATATGACAAATTTATCTACCTTCAGCTTTCTTGGTTTAAATAACATCGGGGAATCTCTCATTGGAGGAGTATTAGGAATGGGTTCAGGATATTTAGGAAGCATTGTCTCTTCTGCAAGTATCAACATTAATAGAAATAAAGAGTTAAGATCAATCATTAATTTTAATAAAGAGGGTAAATGGCTTGTTCTACTTGAAAATCAAATTGGAACTGAATTACCTTGGGCTTTGATAAAACAATCAGAAGCAAAAGATATAATTTTTTTAGAAGGCTAAATGATTGACTTAAAAGAAATCTTAATAAATTCAAACTACAAAAAAGAAACTGAGGAATTAATAAATATTGCTAACTTAGCTTACAAACACTGGGAAACTTATTGGACTGGGTTTAATTCAACCTATGTTTGCGAAGAGATTTTAAAAGATTTTGAAAATTTAAATGATTTCAAATTTTTTATTTATGGAGGATTCTCCTCTTCTCAAAGATCTAGGATAGCTTGCTTTAGAGGGGATAATATTCCTGAGGAGGATGCGCTAAAAAGTAATTTTCCAGCTCAAGGAATAAAAATTAATGGGAATTTTTTATTTGATAATGCTACTCAAGACGATTTTAGATCCCTCTTAATTAAAAATGGGGTTAATCAATTAAAAGTTGGGGATATATGGACTATTGGCGATAGGGGAGCACAAGGGATAATTGATAATTTAGATATTGAGCATCTAGATGAAAAGATTTTTTATTTAAGAGACGTAAAAGTAAAAATTAATGTAGTAGGTATAGATGAATTACAAATACCTTCTGGAAGATCAAAAAAACTTGTCAATACAGTAGAAGCCTCAACAAGATTAGATGCTATAGCTTCAGCGGGCTTTAGGGTATCACGAACCAAAATCATTGAAAGGATAGAAAATGGAATGCTCAGATTAAATGGAAGCAAAGTTAATAAACCAACAATTAATCTAAAAATTGGCGACAAACTAGAACTTGAAAATAAAGGATTTATTGAAATTTTAAATTTAGAAATAACCAAAAGAGAACGATGGAAAGTTAAATTACTTAGAAAATGAAACGCAACCTGCTATTTTCTTATAAGGGGAATAAAAAATTTCTTCAATTTGGGCGATTAGCTCAGTGGTAGAGCACTACCTCGACACGGTAGTGGCCACTGGTTCGAATCCAGTATCGCCCATTAAAACTTTTGACGACTTAGGTTAGATCCACAGAAAATAATTTCATTTTTTAGATTATTCAAAAAGATGAAACTTAATCAAATAATTAATCTCCATAAGGGTCTCACTGCATTTGTAGTGATAGGTCTTATGATTTTTTTTGATAATTTTACGATCGCTCCCTACGTTTATTTAGCTCTGCATGGTACTTATGGACTACTTTGGCTTTTAAAAGAAAAGATATTCCCAGATCCTTATTTTAAAGAAAAAATCAATTTTTTAACTTCAGTTACTGGTTTTATTTTCCTTGGTAGTTACTGGGTAGCTCCCTATATTCTTATCTCATCTGAGAAATCTGTTCCAAATATTGTAATAGCTGCTTCTGTATCTATAAATATAATTGGTGTGTTTCTACACTTTGCTAGTGATGCCCAAAAATATTTTTCTCTTAAATTAAAAAAAGATCTAATTAAAGAAGGATTTTTCGAAAATATAAGAAATACAAATTATTTAGGAGAAATACTAATTTATCTATCATTCGCCATCCTCTCAATGAGTTTCGTTCCATTAGTAATTCTTGCAATATTTTTCTCTATAGTTTTTCTACCAAGAATGATAAAAAAAGATAAATCGCTCTCAAAATATGATTCATTCGAAGAATACAAAAAGAAAAGTGGTCTAATATTGCCTAAATTAAATGCCTGATAACAACTTACCCAGTTGGAGGCAAGATTTAAAATCTTCTAGAAACAAAGAGGGCAAATCACCCTCTAATAAATGGATACAGCTTGCAACAGTCAGCGAAAAAAATGAGCCAAGAGTAAGAACAGTTGTTTTCAGAGGATGGCATAAAGATAGTTCAATGATAATTTTCACAGATAGAAGAAGTGAAAAAATTGGGCATTTAAAATCCAACCCTAATGCAGAAATATTATGGTTCTTTTTGAAAACCAAATCACAATATAGATTTAAAGGAAAAATACGTGAATTAAGTGATAACAAAAATTATTGGGATTCATTATCAGAAAAATCAAAATCTTCTTGGTTTTGGGGGTCTCCTGGAGAGAAAATAAACCCAAAAGTCCAATCTACTCATGAAAGATTATCCAATCTACCGAAGTCAGAAAATTTTGTGGTTCTTAATTTTGAAATATATTCAGTAGATCTTCTTAAATTAGAACAGCCTGTTCATAAACGATATCTTTGGGAAAAGGTTAAAAAATGGGAGAAAGTTGAAATTAATCCTTAAATATTTCTAAATTGTATATTTAGGTTGAAATACATATAGTGATCAGTCAGTTTAAAAAAAGAAGTAATATTTATATGAATTTCTCAGAAATTCCTGAAAACCCTTTCATTTTTCTATCTTGGGTAACTGCTATAGGGCTTTTTATAAGTCTTTGTGAAGCAACGATTAAGATAAAAATTGAGAAGAGAAACAGTTATAGAAAAAGGTTAGAACTAATAAATAGTCTTTATCCTAAAAAATTAGCTTGAAGTATCTGAGAGTATGTTCGCTTGCAGAAATTGAAATAAACCACCTTTGTTTGTTTCTTCTTTAACTTCAATTTGCTTGGAAGGTTTTGCTTTTGTTGAGGGTATAATTTCTTCCTCATCTTCAGATTTCAAAATTCTGATAATGACTTCATCTAAGGAAAAATTACCGGGACCTGTTAATGCAATTGAAGTTGCTGAAGCGAAATATAAAAGTAAAAGCTCTAGTAAGAAAATATTAAAACCTGAAGTAACAAGTGCATGATATATCGCAACAGAAATTGTTCCAACAATTGCCAAAGCTCCGAATCTTGTTGCTAAGCCGATAATTAATAACCAACTACCTCCTATTTCTGAGAATGCCGCTATGTATGATAAAAATATTGGGAATGGGAGATGTAATGGTCTTACAAAAGCATCAGCGAAATTTTCTATGTTTGCTAATTTCTCATAACCGTGATGTATAAGAACAGTTCCAGTTATAACTCTAAGAATTAATAAAGCAGTATCTTTGCTGAACGACTTGGTAAGAATTGTTGAAAGCACTATAAAAAAATTATCCTTAAGTAAAAATAACTAGTCACAGTATCCATCGTGGATTAAAGAGCAAAAGTCGCACCTAAATAAGTATTTATACTTACTTACCAAAGAGGTTATTTTTTCTGATTAGGAATTCAACTAAGTTAAAAATTATTTTTTTGAAAAATTTTCTAATATTCTCTGATTTATTTTTGGAATATTTTCTTTAAATTTAAAAAACCCTCTTTTAGCAAATTTCCAAGCAAATAAATCTTCATCCCTCACAAGATTAAAAATTTTTTTATGGTGTAAATTTTTAAACTCAGTTATGAAATCATAGTTTTCTCCCACTCCAGGATAAATAATGTCTATTTCGTTAGTATTTTTAAAAGTATTTTCCAGTGAATAAGGATCAATCTGTTCAACATTATCAAATTGCTCTAAAAATTCAGAGACCAAATCTTGTTTAAATTTCAATACAGATTCAGACAATTTAATTTGTCTTTGTTCATTTTTTAAAAGGATAATAAATACTTTTTTATAGCTTGGAAGTAAATTTTTAAGGGTTGCAAGGTGTAGATCATTTTCAAACATAATCAGATTATCTGATTTAGGATCCATATCATTTTTATAAATCTCATCTTCAAATGGTATTTGATTAGATTCTTCAAGAAAAATTTGTTGATTACTTATTTTTTCTACTTTAAATCTATTATTTGAAAACTTTCTGAGGTTTGATGATGAAAAAAGATATTGTTTTCCCTTCGTTTGCAATCCTCCGACCCATCTCCAGCTAAGGAGATTAGATGAAGCATCTCCATCAAAAAGATATTTAAAGAAAAACTTTGCTCCTAATTGCCATGGGAGGCCTAAATTAAATATCCAAGTACTCGCAAACCACATTCTTGTATGATTATGCAAATAGTTGTACTGCTTTAATTCATGTACCCAAGAATTAAAATAATCTAATTCTGTATTGCCATTAATTGCACTTTCATATAACTCATAATCAAAATCGAGATTGTTTTCTGAAATAAAATTTCTCCAAACTTTAGGTCTATTTTCCATCCACCCTTTCCAGTAAACTCTCCAAAATATTTCTTCAACAAATTTAGTTGAATTTTTGATTTTGTACTTACTTTTAATATCATGAATCAGCTCATATTCCGACAATATTCTATGAGTAATGAAAGGCGATAATTTTGAAACTGAACTTTCGTTATTTGGCCCAAAATCAAAATTCCTTAATTTTGCATAATCATTGATTTTGTATTTCGCAAAATTTTCCCAGGTATTTTGAGCTTTTAATAAAAATGACATTTTCTCATAACTTTAAAAAATTTTTTTTGTATTGATGGGAATTCTAAAAATTTGGCTTTAAATTAATCCTTAAAATTTTCTATTTCACTTTTGAGTAAATATGTTTGATTAAAGTATTTAATTTAAACGTCTTATAAGTACATTTTATACTCTTAAATTGCTCTCTGCGTAGGAGGATATTTAGTGGTCAATTACTTTTTAGATCTAATTTTAATTTCAAATCTTTATTTAAATGATTTTTTCTAAAAGATTTTTAAATATTTGTCAAAATTATTATGAATAATTTATTAGTGAGAGATGTTAAGTATCTTGATGAACAATACAGGATAGGTGAAGGCATAATTTCGGATGATGCATTTAAGCAACTTGAAAAGCTCTTTATTCCTGTTGATCAAGAGCCTAACTATTTTAATCAAAAAAATAATAAACTTTTGCCAAAATTAGCCAAAGAAAACTATAAAGAATTTTTGGAAAGTTTGTTAACGAAAACAAGATTAAGCATTCAACCAAAAATTGATGGCTGTGCTATTGCAATTAGATATCTAGATGGCAAGTTTAATAAAGCTATTACAAAAAAAGGATTTGATGTCTCAAGCAAAATTAAACAAATTAAAAACGTCCCCGATTATATTCCTATCAAACGAGATTTTCAAATTAGAGGTGAACTATATGCTACAAACCAAGTTGCCGGCATTTCCCAAAGAATTACAAGAAAATACCTCAATGATAAGAAAGGGATTGGAGAAAGTCTCCGCTTTTGCTGTTTCCAAATACTTAATGGAAGACTTAATCAATACGAAACCCTTAACTATCTTAAAAAATGTGGCTTCAGCACCCCTGAAAGTTACTTCACAAATCATACAAGCGAAATCCATATATATAAAAAAAATTGGTTAGAGAAAAAAATATTTGCGAAATATCCAACTAATGGGATAGTTGTAAAAATAAATAGTAGGAAATTACAGTTACTTAGGGAGAAAAGTTTATCTCAAAATAACGAATGGCAATATGCAATTGAAAAATAATATTAAATAGTACCTTCAATAAGAGCTCACGATAGTGACTTCCAGTATTTACAGTAGAAAAGTAATTAAATTTTGGTTAAATTCCAAAGCGATTTGCAGGATTACTAATGACTGCCACTATTTCAAGACCTAAAATCTCTAACTGGGAAACATCTAATATTCCAAACCTTACAGGCAAAACAGCGCTAATTACTGGTGCAAATAGTGGTCTTGGATACTACACTGCAAAGGCTTTAGCAGAAAAAAATGCTCATGTTGTTATAGCTTGTAGATCACTTGAAAAAGCTAATCAAACTATCAAAAAACTTAAAGGTCTTAATCCTGAAGGATTATTTACCCCTTTAGAATTAGATTTGTCAGATTTAAAAAATATTGTTGAAGTTCAGTCCAAAATTTTTGATAATTTTGAAAATTTGGATTTACTAATCAATAATGCAGGCATTATGCATCCGCCTAAAACTCTTAGTGCCCAAGGATATGAAATACAATTTGCAGTTAATCATCTAGCTCATATGCTTTTGACTCTAAAGCTACTTCCAATTATTGAAAAAAAAGAAGAATCTAGAATAGTGACGGTGACTTCAGGAGCACAATTTTTTGGCAAAGTCGGTTGGAAAAATCTGAAAGCCGAGAACTATTACAACAAATGGGAATCTTACTCCAATAGCAAATTGGCAAATGTAATGTTTGCTTTGGAACTAAATGAGAACTTAAAGCACAAAAATATACTTTCTTTAGCTGCTCACCCAGGAATTGCAAAAACAAATCTCTTTACTGCTCAAAAACCTAACCCTGGACCATTAGAAACATTCTCATTGGAATTATTTAGTCCTATTTTTCAAACTGCTGAGATGGGTGCTTTACCTCAGCTTTTTGCAGCTACTTCACCAGACGCAAGAGGCGGTGATCATTATGGTCCTAGATTTAATTTCAGAGGTCATCCAAAACTATCCCCTACTTCTCCTTTCGCTATGAATAAAAAAGAAAGAAAAAATTTATGGGAAAAAAGCCTCGAAATACTTAATAACTTTTTATAAATTTTTCATTTTTACTAACTTTAGAAAATACTTCAAGATATGTAATTCACTCTCTGAGAGTTTCATAAATTCAGTTAAAGCATCATAATTTTTTTCATCAATTTTTTTTGACAATTGAATAAAACTATCATGGTTTTCATTAACAAAGCGCTCAGCAATCTGAGACGGAGTTAAACCTTGTTCAATTAATTCACCTGGAGCATTTTTCTCCCACTTTTCATAAAACCAAGAGAACCAATATTTTGCAGTATTATCTTCCATTAATTAACTTTTCTTTGGCGAATACTATAAATACTGAAGAAAGATCTCATGATTGAATTACCCTTTAAACACAATTAATATAAATGCAATTATAAATTTAATGATAGATAATCATTCAAGTAAAAGAAATATTAATCTTGTAATTGGATTAGGTAAATCTGGATTTTGGGCTGCCAAGTATTTGAGAAGCATAAATAAGAGAGTAATTGTTTGGGAAAGTAAAGATGGGATAGAATTCTTAGAAAGAAAAACAGCATTAGAAGAGCTTAATATCATAGTTTCTCTAAATAAAGAATTTGTATTTGAAGAAATTCAACCTTTTTTGAAAGAGATCGAATCTGTTGTTGTTAGTCCATCAATACCTTATGACCATATAACTATTATTGAATTAAAAAAAAAGGGAATTAAAGTAATTGGAGAAATTAATGTTGCATGGGAAATTTTAAAAGACACAAATTGGATAGGTATTACTGGCACTAATGGCAAGACTACTGTTACTCATCTACTAAGCCATATACTCTGTGATACTGGATTATATGCGCCTTTTGCTGGAAATATTGGTACACCTTTATGTAAGTATGCTCACTCCAAAAAACATGAAAAAATTGATTGGGTTGTAGCTGAATTAAGCAGTTATCAAATAGAAATATCTCCAGAAGTAAAACCTAATATTGGAATATGGACAACCTTCACAGAAGATCATCTTGAAAGACATAAAACACTTGAAAACTATTTCAACATAAAAAAAAGCTTGCTAGAAAAATCTGATTTTAGAATTTATAATTATGACGATAAAAACTTAAGAAATCACTACAGTGCGCTATCAAGAGGTGTTTGGATAACAACTAGTTTCGATAAATCTAGTTTTATTCAATGCGATTATTGGATAGATGATCAAGCATACATAATTGAGAGAGGCAAGAGACTATTCAAACTTGAACATTTTGCGTTAAAAGGAAAGCATAATCTTCAAAATCTTTTATTGGTAATTGCAGCAGCAAGAAAAGTTGGATTATCTGGAAAGAAGATTAAAGATTCTTTATCTAATTACAAACAATTACCCCATAGGATGGAAACAATTTATAAAAATAATGATCTGGAAATAATTAATGATAGTAAAGCTACAAATTTTGATTCATCTATTGCAGGAATAAGTTCAATTGAAGGTCAAATAATAATTATTGCTGGGGGTAGATTAAAAGGCAATGAATATAGTGAGTGGATAAAAGTTTTAAAGAAAAAAGTTAAATGTGTTTTCCTTTTTGGAGAAAGCTCAAAAGTCCTAAAAATGGCGCTTATTAATGAAGGATTTAAAAAAAATATTTTTGAATTTTCAGAACTGAAAGAGCTTTTAAATTTTGTTTTTCATTATTTACAAAATAATAGGGTTGAAACATTATTATTCTCACCTTCATGCTCTAGTTTTGATCAATTTAAAAATTATGAAGAGCGTGGAGATTATTTTAAGAAACTAATAAGTGAAAAATTAAAGGTAAATAAATCCATTTTTTGTTCAAGTATCATTTCGTAATTTCAGGTCGGTCATCACAACCGTCTCCCCACTAGCAAATATTCACTTAATTAGTTAGATTTTGACTATAAATTAACTACTAGCAATGAGTGAATCTAACAATTTACCTCAAGCGATAAGCCATAAAAAATTAAGTTACTTGATGCTTAAGGCACAAAAAGATCTTCATTCTTCCGATGAATTAGCAAAAATAGAAAGCCCCGAAAAAAGAGAATTTGAAGAGTTAATAAATAATTGGGAAGCTTCAACTAGGAAAGTAGTTAATGAGTTATCAAAAAGAAAAGAGAATTTACTAAAAGATAAATCACCAAATTCTTTAATTGCTCTTGGTGCTATGGAAGTTCACCTTAATATGGCTTTGCAAGCCTTAAATGCATTTAATAAAGGAGTTGATGGTTAAAAAAGTAACAAATAAACTATAAGGAAGGCATCGAAAATAAGAGAAAATCTAGGTCTGTATCAGTATCTATAGAGACATCATCATAATAATTAACTTCAAAACCCAAGCCATCTCCAGATTCGATACATAAATTCAAATTAGAGTCTTTACTTTTTAATAAAAGATTACCTTCTATTATTTGTATCCAATTATATTTATCGATTTTTAATGGCAATTTTTTTTCTTTAATTGGCTTATATTTACAACGCCATAAAGATATACTTTGATTTAGAAAAAGCTTATTATTTTTACCGTCTTTGTAATTAAAAATAATATTGTCACACGACTTTTCATTTAATGTAATTTGATCATATCGAGGTTTGATATTTTCTTTTTGAGGGTATATCCAAATCTGGAACAACTTACAACTCTCATTTTCTTCATTCTTCTCGCTATGAGAGATCCCAGTACCTGCAGACATAACTTGTACTTCATCTTTATAAATTTTTCCAAGATTATTTAACGAGTCTCTATGAGTTATTGCTCCTTTTGTTACGACAGTAATTATTTCCATATTTGCATGAGAATGCATATTAAATCCTGCATTAGGAGAAATAATATCTTCGTTTATAACTCTAATTTTCCCAAAATTATCCCATTTTGGATCTCTATGCTCTGCGAAAGAAAATGAATGCATCGATTTTAGCCATTCTTTAGTCGTTCTAAATCTTTCGTGGGATTTTCTTACTTTAATTATTTTTAAAGACATAAATACTAAGAAATAAATATTGTGTATTTGTGTAAATTAAATATTTTTGAAAATTATAAATAAGTGAAATTACTTTTTATTTATTTGTTAATTTTACTTTGAGCTTTATTTGCTTTATCAATTATTTTTTTTGCCTCTTCTCTTGTAGAACATTTTTCTGCCTCAACATTTAAGTTTTTTAGTTTATTTAATTGCTTTGAAATTTTCATATAAGTTTAACTCAACAAATAGAAATTAACACATATTTAATGGAATAGCTAAAAATGCCGGTTTGCATTTAAGCCTTACTACCTAAAAATAAGATTGGAGGATGGAATTATCAGAACAATATAGAGGGTGTATTGGATTATCTTTGATTGTTTTCTTAATTAAAAGCGGTCCAATAGGATCATAAAAATTATTTTTCCTAATTAAGTTATATTGCATTATTTTTTTTGATATTTTTTTATTTCTATTTAAAAATTTACCTTTGTTACCCCAACCTAACCATAAATCACAATTTTTATTTTCAGACCAGTGTTTTAAGTTTTTATAAATATGATTATTGTTTAGATACCCCACAGGGTTTTTATGATTAAAAAGTTTTTCTGGTTTGCTTGAAATAAGAGCAAATAGATTGATTAATTTTACTTTGCCGTAATTATTTTTTTTCGAAATTTTGATTATCTTTTTTGTTGTATTGTCCAAGAAAACTTCATCCGATAATGAGGGATTTAAACCAATAAAGATAATCTCTTTTTTAGATTTAGAAATCTTATAACTTAAACTCCATCTATATAGTTTGTTAGCACTTATTAAACAATTTCTTTCTAGAAATAAATTTTTCAACCTAAACCTACACCTCTAGCCATGAGAGTGGCAAACAAAGGTATTGTTGCAAAGCCCACTAATTCGGTAGTAATGATTAGTCTGAACCTCTTAACTAGATTTTCAGATATTTCAGGTAATTTATTCTTACTTAATGGAATCGCCCATAAGATATAAGTTGTTGTTGGATATAAAGAAAGTAATCCCACCAGAATGTAAAGAGAAACTTTTATCCAAAAAACAGGATTACCTGTATAAAAATCACCGCCTTGACCAAAATACTTAACACGCAAAATCCCAGTAACCAATATTGCAACTCCTGCCAAGCCATAAACCACATCAGCAATTATCATTGAAATCGTCTCATTTCTATTAAGACCTACTTTGAGAGTCAATCTTTCAAATAAAAGAGAACCGAAACACAATATAATTCCTAAATAATGAACATATGCTACTAATGCACTTTTAGCAATTTCACCTGTTAATAAAGTTCCTAATAACATTTTCTAGTCAAAATTTATACAATACTAACCACCAAATAAAGAATTTGTTTAGAAAATAGATTGAACAATAAAAAGAAAGTAATTGATTCTAGGACTTTAAAAACCTTTTTTGACCATCTTCAAAAAAATCCCTTTTATTCCACACTTCGATTACATCTGGGAAATGTTTTTCCATACAATTATCACAAACCCCATGACTGAATCTAATATCACTAATTTTCGAAAGATATTTTTCTAAATGCATCCAATCTCCCTCCTTATTTTTCACTTCTCTGCAATATGAACATACAGATAAAATCCCTTCCTGTTTATGCAAATTAGATAAAGCATCTAGCAAATTTAATGACTTTTTTCTAAGCTCTAAAAATGAAACTATTTGCTTGGATAATAATTCCATAATATTAAATTGTTGTGTAGTTAGATTTCCTGGCTTTCTGTCTATTACACACAGAGTTCCAAGCTTATTACCATCACTATTTCTAAGGGGAAAACCTGCATAAAAACGAATCTTTGGATCTCCAGTTACCAATGGATTATTTATAAATCTTTCATCTTGGTAAGCATCATGAATAATTAATGGACTATTTTCTTTTATTGCATGTGTACAAAAAGACCAATCTCTTCTAGTTTCTGATATTTGAAGTCCAATTTTGGATTTAAACCATTGTTTATCTTTGTCTATCAAAGTCATTAAAGAAATAGGCACATTACAGGTTGTAGCAGCAATTTTTGTAATATCGTCATAACATGATTCTGGCTTGGTTCCCAAAATCCTATATTCTGCTAAAGCTTTTAATCTTCTTTGCTCTTCTTCTTTTTTTGATACAAGATTCTGCATTAATCTTCACCAATAATTAAAACTTTAAAATTAAAGTTTCTCCAAAAAACTTTTTCCGTTTAATACTTAATAAAAAAAGATAAACTTATTGAATTGTTACTTACTGATTTATTACTTATTAATTTATAAATGATTGATTTAACTTTGAGACTGCCATCCCAGCGATCCATCCACTTGTCCAACAATGTTGAAAATTAAATCCACCAGTAATCCCATCAACATCCAAAACTTCTCCAGAAAAAAATAACCCTGGACAAATTAAGCTCTCCATACTTTTAAAATTAACCTCATTAATTTTTACGCCCCCGGAAGTAACAAATTCCTCTCCAAATGGACCTTTGCCCGAAATTATATATTTATCCCTCATTAGAGTATTTATCATTTTCTCTCTTTCATCCGCCAGTAAATCAGCCCACTTTTTCTCTTTATTAATACCTATTTTCTTTAATATAAAAATCCATAATCTTTTTGTTAAAAGTGGAACAGGTCTACTGTTAATAAGATTCACCTTGCCTTTATTTAATCTTAAATAATTAATTTTATCTTTTAACTCCTCATAACTTAAAGAAGACCATTTAATGATTAAATTAAATTTATATTTTTGGCTATAAAGTTCCCTTGCTGCAATTGATGAAAGTTTTAATACTGCTGGCCCACTAAACCCCCAATGCGTTATTAGTAAATCGCCTCTATTTTGAAAATTCTTATTTTTTAAATTAATTTCTATATCAATGCCCTTTATCGATACCCCACTACATTCATCCAAATTTGGTTCTTTTGTAGAAAAAGTAAAAAGCGATGGTACAGGTTTAACAATGGTGTGTCCCAGATTTTGAGCTAATTTATATCCGCTTGGATTACCTCCAGTTGAAAGAATAATATTTTTTGCAGTTACCTTTGCTTTTTTAAGACTACAAATATTGAATATATTATCTGGATTTTTTGAAATTTCTTTTACAAAAAATTTTGTTAATATTTCTACGTTTTTTGATAAAGCACTTTTTCTCAAACAATCAATAACATCTGAAGAAGAATTAGACACTGGGAATACTCTTAGATCTTCCTCAATTTTTAATTTTAACCCTTTTTTCTCAAACCAATCGTATATATCTCCAGCAGCAAAACGATTAAATGATTCCAATAGCCGAATTCCACCTCTGGGGTAGTTCTCAATTAGTTCATTCGGTATCCATGTCGCATTAGTGACGTTACATCTTCCCCCTCCACTAATCCTTACTTTCTCCATAAGTTTTGAAGTTCCTTCAAGAATTATTATTCTTTTTACTCCATTTTCAGCAGCAGTTATTGCTGTCATAAAACCGGCTGCACCGCCTCCAACAACTGCTAAATCAAAAGGTTCCAAAAACTTATTATTTAATATGCTTCAATCTGATAATAGCAAGTAGTTATAAAGAAAAATTTGTCCAAAAAATATAAAAAATAAAAATAAAACTTTAAAACTACATAATAAATAGCTACGATTTGCTAATTTTTAAATTTCTAGAAAAATCAACACGGTCGTTATTTTTATGCTTTAAGTTAATTAAATGGGTTTGTTATTTTCTTACGTTAAATATTCTGAGGCCAGTTTTCCTATGACTGGGCAATATACTGCTCTTCTTTTAATAACTTCTGCTATTTGGGTTCTACTTTGGTTTGGATATAGACAAAATAAGATAAATGATGAGATCAAGAAAAAAGAAAAAGAAGAAAGAATTAATGCGAAAGTTCAAAGAAGAAAGAAGTTAGAGAGTTTGTACCCTACTAATAAAAAAACTGTTTAAGATAAACTATTTTAGAAAATATGAAAAAAAATAATTTTAAATCACTAATTCAGTACTTACCAGGGATTTTGATTCTTATTTATGTATTCTTTTTAGCATTTACTCAATTTATAAAATAAAATTTTTAAAAATTATTCGTTTTGATTGGAATCCTTTCTGCTTTTGGAGCTGCTACATCTTGGACATATGCGTGCTTTATTTGGCGCTCGCAAACTCAAAAATATAAATCAATAGATATTAATTTAATAAAAAATATAATAGCTTTTTTAATTTTTATACCTGCTTTTATCAATCTAAACTCTACAACTGAATTAAAAAACATATTTATTCTACTAATTAGTGGAATAATAGGTATAGGTTTAGGTGATACTTTCTATTTAAAATCACTGCAAACAATTGGCACAAGAAAAACGTTATCTATAGAAACTCTTTCTCCGTTAATGGCAGCTTTGTCAGGGGAATTTTTTATTAATGAAAATTTAACAACTAAATCATGGGTTGGAATAATTATAGTAACAATTTCGCTATTCATAATTCTAAGAAAAGATAACGATTTTAAAGAGGAAAACTCCTCTTTCTCAAAAAAAAATAACTTTAAGATTTTTGCTTTTCCTTTTTTATCAGTTTTATGTGCTGTTCTTGGAGGTCTTTTATCAAGGATGGCTTTCCTTCAAAGCAATTTATCTCCTTTCCTTACAACTGAAATAAGATTATTAGGAGCAATAATTTTTTTGATTAGTCTAAAAGGATTTAAGATTAATTTTTTCTTAAAAAACATAGACAAAAAACAACAAAAAAGATTTTTTATTTCAATACTTCTTGGAACAAATATAGGAATATTTCTACAACAAGTTGTGTTTAAAACCCTTCCCATAGGAGTAGGGTGGGCTTTATTAAGCATATCTCCAGTAATTTCCTTATTTTTTGCTAAGACTGAGGAAAGAGAAATTACCCAAAAAATAACATTTTTTACTTGTTTTTTATTTTTTGGCTTGACATTAATAATTCTTTAATCTCTGAGTTAATGTAAAAAATACTCATGTTAATAAAAATCAAATTAAATAAAATTACCCTATAAACACTCAAAAAAATGAAAACATTAAAGAAAAAAAGACTCGGTACATTAGAAGTTTATGTTATTTTTTTAAGTTGCATTTATGCAGGCTTTATAGGTTATAAATCACTATTAAATTTTTTATTTACTTGGAATTAATTAATTCTTTCTAGTGATTTAATCAATTTACCTCCATCTTGATCATCATCATCATTTGAAGCGAAAAATAAAAAAAATATTCCTAAAGAAGCTATAGATAGCGAAATTGACAATACAGAAAGCTCATCCATAAATTAGAAATTTTTTTTATGATAAACGAAAAAAAATAAAAGACAGTAAAGAAATACACATTCTCGAAAATAAATATTTCTTTTATTTGTAAAATGAAAAAACAAATCCGAACTATTTCGTGAAAGTTCTAATAACTTCCCCCTGTAGTGCAAGCGTAATAATTCAGTATGGAATAAAAAGTTGGCCTATTTGGGAATGTGAGCCAAGCAAATTTCAATGGAATTACGATGATAAAGAAATTTGCTTAATTATTGAAGGTCAAGCGAAAATAAGTACCCAAAACGGTGACATTTACGTGATTAAAGCTGGAGATCTAGTTGAGTTTCCTGCTGGACTTAACTGCGAATGGGAAGTAACCAAAAGTATTAAAAAACATTATCGATTAGGTAGCTAAATTTAAGAAAAAAGATTTTTTCTTCTTTACTGTTAAGTCAATGTAGATAAAATATGGTTAATAAATAATTTTCGAGAAGGAAACTAATATTATGCCTTTTACTGATGAGGAATATTTTGAGGTTATTGAAAAAAATGAAATAGTAAAAAAGGCCTTTGAAAATATTAAGCAAATTTGCATTGATTTACAAAAACAAACAAATTGTCCTGAAGAGGATCTAAAAGATTTTCTTGAATTTATTTCTAAACAATGGAATAAGTAATAATTAAAAATCCTTTTAAATACTTTATCTAAAATTTCAATTTAGTTTTCTGAGACAATAAGTTCTAATCTAATTCCTTTTTTGGTTTTGTATTGATACTAGAAGTTCCCTTAGCAGCAGAAACGAAGAAAAAGAAGCCTACGATTCCTGATATACCAAATATCGCAGCCAATGGATCAAAAGTGAAAGAAAACATAGAATTTATAAAATCAAGATAAATAATAGTTTTTGAATCAAAATTGTACAATTATTGTTAAGTATAAAAAATAACAATCGTGCGATTCATTATGTCATTATTAGTTTCACAGTAGGTTCAAAAAAATTATTATTCAAATTGATTTTAAGAATAAAATATCAACACATATCAAAGATCTATTCGTGCAAAAGAGAAAAGTTTTAAAAAAATATTTATAGAAATATTGAATAAAGCACTACCCAGAGGATCCACATTTGTTATTTCTTTAGATTATTATCTATGAATGACAGAATTTTACTCAGTTTCTTCCTCAGTAAGTCCTTTTACAGCTTTATTATGGTGTCTTTATCCAGTAACTGTACTTGTAATTATTGAATTACTTCTGGGGGGTGGGTTTGACGATGACAATAATGATGATCAAGATGGTGGAATGCTAATACCTGCTTACTCTAGATCAGACATTTGAATTTTTTGAATTTTTTAAATTAAAGTCTCATAAATAATTTAATTAAATTGGCCAACAATATTGATTCAACTCATATTTCTCTAATTACCCTTACCATCCTTATGATTTCCTTTCTAATCTGGCTCGTCTTAAGAACCCTTAAGGAAGGTAGAAAAGCTTTAACAGAAATAAATAAGGATAGATCTTTAAATAGAAAAAACATTTAAAAATGTAGAATTTGATTAGTTTTATAAAACTTTTAGATTTATAAGTTTAACTAACTAAATAGATATATTCCAAAAATTTAAAAATTTTTCCTTCTCAAAGTTTGTGAAAGCATAAAAAACTTAAATAAATACTAGAATTTATTTGATTGCTCAGTCAAAAAATTACCAATCTGTTGAAATCCCATTTTTATGAAAGGCCCTCTTTGTTATTACTTTAATAAATAAAAATGCATCTAAATTCTTTACTTTATATTTTTTCTATATCTTTATTCATTTATATAATGGCGCTGTTTTGGAGAGACTTGCCAAATCAAAAAAAGTAAATAAATAATTAATATTAAATTTATTGCTTATCAAAATAAATTGAGTTATTAATTTAATATTGGACTTAATTTTTTTATATAAATGCTGAAAGAATCTTCAAATAACAATAATAAAAATATATTCTCAGAAACTACAAGTATTGAAAAAGAAAAGATGATTTGCAAAGACGGCTTCTGTTCATTACCAAATCGAGATGAGCGCCAAAAACAAGATTCAAATGATATGAATTTATTTGATCCTATTTAGTAAATAAAAAACATTTTGAGAAATTGAAGATTAAATTGATAGTATTAAATTCTTTGAATTTTTAATATATGCTTAATAACTTTTTTAATGCATATAAAGAGTTTTGGATTAAAGCTACAGAATTCAAAGGATTCACATCTCAATCGGACTGGTGGTTAGTTCAATTAGCGAATCTTATAATTTCTTTACTGACTATCCCAATATTTTTAAAAACGTTTGGTTTCAATGCTTATGGATTAGTTTGTGTCATTCCTCAAATAGCTATTGATATAAGAAGAATCAGAGACTTTGGAAAAGATTGGAAATGGATCTTTATTAATTTAATACCTATCTTCGGATGGATCTTATGGTTCATCTGGCTAGGCTTTGGTAAGACTGGTAATGGGAAAAATAAACTTATATAGAAATTAACTCCTCATTTTTTTCTTTGTTTAAAATCTACAAATGTTACCTTATTTCTTAACTCTATTTGTTTTTCAAGAATTCTAAACACATGCATCTCGCATTCGGTTAATTTAAGAAACTGATCGAGTGTATCTTTATCTTCTTCATCAAAATTCTCGAAAACTTCTGAAATAGCAGTACTATTTCTAGAAATAAAATCTTCTGCTACATCTTGTGGATTCTTGCCTGATTCGAAATCCTGAAAAGCTTCATAAGAATTAAGTTCTCTTGTTAACCATTTAAACCATGGTTCATTTTTATTATGTTTTTTACTTATGATTTTCTTCATGAAAAATTTTTTATTAGTTTTATCATTATTAGTTATTCATTCTTTGACAGCTGTACAAATACTTATTTTTAAAAAAATTTAATTAAAAATCAACTTTATTTATTTTTTACAAAATAACTAGCATAATTCCCATAAAGCTTATTAAAGAATAAGTATTTATTACTCATTTTTTTGTTTATGAGATAGCTAGAATTTATTTTTAGTAAATTACATTGTCAATTCCATTTTACGACTTTCCTTCATCTCCAATTTTAATAATTGGTGCTCTTGGCATTACAGTAGCGATAGCAGTTTTTTTTATCTCTTACCAAAAATATTTCAATTCTCCTTTCAACAAAGAGCTGGCAGAAAAGAAAAAAGCCTTAATTAAGGAGCGAAAAGAATTAAAAGAAAGATTAGAAAAAATAGAACAAGATTTAAAAAATTTATAAAAATTTACTCTTAATAGAAATGAGTTAATGATCTCGAATTCAAGACCTTAATTTTTTAAACAGGAATTTTGGTCTATAAGGAATTATGGATAAAGATCATCTTATTGAGTTAATTTCTAATAGTCTTCTTCACGAGAGTAAAAATTCTGACTCTTACAAGAATCATAGTGACTTTAAAAATTACTTAGAAAGATTAAATCTAGATCAATTGAGAACTATGTCTAAAGAATTTATTCTTTAGTAGAATTTTAAAATTTTTTATTGTTTATTAAATAATCAATACTTTTTAAAAATTGTTAATATCAAAAAAATAACAGAACTATGCTTAAAGTAAATAGAGGTGATTTTTTAATAAAGCCATTTTTAAAAAGAAATAATATTAGAGCTTCTTATCAAATTATTTCTACCATCTTCCCAATAATTTCTATTTGGTTAATCATCTACCACATAATAAATCAACCATTTACATTGTTTTTTAAAGGATTTCTATTGATACCTTTTATAGTTCTCCTAACACTATTGTCTTCTAGAACATTCTCATTAATGCATGATTGTGGTCATAATTCTCTTTTTACAAAACGGAAATTAAACCGCTTATTTGGATTTTTACTTGGCTTGGTTAATGGTATTCCTCAGAAGTCATGGTCAATTGATCATGCATTTCATCATAGAAATAATGGAAATTGGGAAATTTACAAAGGGCCTATAGATGTTTTAAGTATTGAAGATTATGAATCCCTTACAAAAAGAGAGCAAATATTTTATAAAGCAAGTCGAAACTGGATGATGCTTTTCCCTGGTGGTTTTTTTTACTTAGTTTTAAAACCTAGATTAGGACTGGCCATTATTATTTTTAATTTCAGTAAAGATATATTAGAGGAGACTTTTATCAAAATAAAAAATAGAGAAATATCTCAACTTCTAGCTATTAATTCAAGAGTCAAACCACCTTTTTCTGATTATGGAGATAATTTCAGTGAATTATGTGAATTAATAATCAATAATATAGTAGTAATAATAGGATGGATTTTTATGTGTAAATGGTTGGGGTTTGTTTTTTTCGTTTCATTCTATTCCATTGTATTAACCTTATCAGCAGCAATTTTAATATGTGTTTTTTTCGTACAACATAACTATGAGAATACATATGCTAAAAATACAAAAAATTGGGATCTTATTGATGGAGCGATTTTAGGTAGTAGCAATTTAGATATACCTAATTGGCTAAATTGGTTTTTAGCAGACATATCCTTCCATAGTATCCATCATCTCTCTGAGAGAATACCAAATTACAACTTGAGAGCCTGTCATAAAGCAAATATTCATTTGCTCCAACAATCAAAGTTCTTAAAATTAAGCGATTTTTCAAACTGCTTCAAATATATTATTTGGGATAATAAAAATGAAAAATTAATTCCTATAAATTAATACCTAATTCAACCTTCTTCTCAATTTTCTTTTTAGAGGAATACTGCTATATGCATGAGTACCAATAGCTGGAGGCAAGTCATTCTTTAAAGGATGCATAAAAGCATTTGCCATACTCTCTAACATTTTCGAAAGCCAATTAATTACTGATTTCATTTGAAAATCTAAAGGTGTACTTTTTTATCTTCTAACTAAATTACTGAAAAGTAAATCAGTCTTTATGCTGATTTTTTTGGAAGATTACCTTATAAAAGGTATTAAATAGTCAAAATTATTTTTTCCTTTTGTGTTTTAAAAGAAGGATTTTACTATCTTTTTTTAAGGCAAACTAGCTGCAAAATAAATGTAGTAAATAATACTTATTTTTTCTAATTAACTTAATAAATTAAATTATTTAACATAATTTCGTGCTATATCTCTATTCCAAATAAATTTAACAATATTATGAATGATTCATTTGTTTCTACAAATCAGAATACAGAAATAGATTCTATTAATTCGTATTTCGAGTGTATTACTGAATGCAGTATTGTGGATGGTCATCAAGAATGTATTACTCGTTGTTTAGAAGTTCATTTAAAGGGAGGTGATCAAAATGAATAAAAAAAATTCACCTCAAAGGAAAACAACTTTAAAATGGAACTCGAATGGAGAGCTTTCCGAAATTGATATGTTAAGAATTTTAGAAAAGATATCATCGCAAAATCTTAATCAATGTGAATTAACATGCGATTATGATACAAATTAAGATATGTTTTTCAATATATTTCTAATACTGCCGATAAAAAATAAGCTTATGGGATTTTTGTAGGATTTTAATTAATAAGATTTCAATCAAGAATTAGAACATTTTCATAAAAATATAGTTTGATTCTAAAAATTAATTTTTAGAACTCCTACCTTTTTTTAAGAATGTTTTACTAATTTCTTTTTTTGTTAGTTGAATCGGTTTTACTAATCCTAAATCACCATGAGTTGGACAATAATAAGTCATAAGCATCCAATTTTTTTCTTGATCCATAACCAATCACTATTTAAATAATAATTAAGTAAATAGGATGAATTTTGAAAAAATTGCTTTTTTTTAAGCTTTTTTTCTTTTTTACTTAATAATTTATAAAAATTTTAATCTATTCACACAAAATAGATATAAATACGCATGACTTTAAAAAAAAATCCTGCTATCAATTAATAAATTCAAAATTATTCATGTCTCTAGAATCTATATTGATGGTAGTTGCTCCAATCTGCCTTTTCGCAGTAGGAGTTATTGTTTTACCTATCCTAGTAAAGCCACGTAAACAATCTGGTTTACCTAAGAGGTATATACGCGATCTTTAAATTAATTAAGCTTTAAATAAGAGCAAAGACAATCAGCATAAAAAAGAAATAAAAAATTAATAAGATTGCAAAAAAAATAATAAAATAATAAATGTTTGGCAAAGATTTTTTTATTTGAAGATGAAATTTAAATCTTAAAAACTTTATCGAAAAAAAATTTATAAATTCTTTTCATTATGAGATCCTGTGATGGATAATAGAGCATATAAATTCACTTTTATTTAACAAAATTATCAACCAACAAAAATTTGAGTAATATAAAATTTTCTGGTCTTAAAGGCCAAGCGCTTGTAATAAAGGATAAAGATATTCCAAGCATAAAAGAATTTCAGGATGTTATCCCAGATAACTACTTTAGGTGCAATACCAAAACTTCTTTGAGGTATCTTTTACAATCAGTTTTCATTCAATCATTAGTAGTTGCAATAGGGTTATCTATTCCATTTACCCCAAAAATGATCCCAATTTGGATAATTTACGCATTAATATCAGGTACCACTGCAATGGGATTCTGGGTAATTGCCCATGAATGTGGGCATGGAGCATTCTCTAAAAACAAAAAATTGGAATCTGTAACTGGTTATTTACTACATTCATTACTTCTGGTGCCTTATTTTTCTTGGCAACGTTCTCATGCAGTTCATCATCGATTCACAAATAACATAACTAATGGAGAAACTCACGTCCCTTTAGTCATTAAAGGGAACGGAGTTACAGAAAAAGTTGGCGGAGAAAAAGAATTACATTTTTCAAATACCTTAGGTAAGAAAAAATATGGAATTCTTCAACTTGTTTTACATCTAATATTTGGCTGGCCTGCTTATTTACTTACTGGAAGTACAGGAGGTGTTAAATATGGCACTTCAAATCATTTTTGGCCAATTAAACCATTTTCTAAAGCATTATGGCCATCAGTATGGGCCAAGAAAGTTTGGATATCAGATATTGGCGTAGGTTTGACATTAGTGGGCATTATTTATTTAGTTTTCAAGTATGGATTGTTTCCAGTAATTGCTCTGTATTTTGGCCCTTTATTAGTGATTAATTGTTGGTTAGTAGTTTATACATGGCTTCATCATACAGATTCAGATGTACCTCATCTTTCAAATACGGAATTTTCCTTCATGAGAGGAGCATTTCTATCGATTGACAGGCCTTACGGTAGAGTCCTTAATTTTCTTCACCATAATATAGGTTCTAGCCATGTCGTTCATCATGTATGTCCAACAATACCTCATTATCACGCAAAAAAGGCAACTGTCTTAATTAAAAAAGCCTTTAAAAAAGCATATCTTTTTAATCCTGATCCAATACACAAAGCTTTATGGAATATTGCCTGCAATTGCGTTGCTGTTGAGTCAGACATCAAGAGAGGAAGATATATATGGCAATCTTCATACAAAAATGGTGGATTAAAAACACAATAAGCATTGATTCTTTATCACTTTAATTTACGCAAATCTGAAAAAAATATAAAAGAATTAGCAATAACAAATTTTTCATCTTAGAAAATACTTACAAATTTAGTAATTCTATGAGTGGCGACAATTTACATGGTAAACAGCCTATTAAATTTTATTCGGAAAAAATAACACTTACAAAAGTTGAATTATTAGAAAGACAGTTGAGTTTAGGTGAAAAAATTTCAGATTTAGATCAAAAGCATAAAGAATGGAGCAAAAAACTATCAGGTTGATCATCTAATAAGATTAATTTACAAACTTATTGATACTTGTATTTGCCTTATCAAGAAACTTTTCTGTAAATTATTGAAAAATTATTTGCAGGCATTTCAATAATATCCTCTTGAGAAAAACCATTTTTCCTACTCTCATCACAAACTTCCTCAAGATTTTTAATACCCCATAGATCATTTTGCATTTTTAATGAATTATCGAAAAAATAATTACTTTCACTTGTATACTTATTACAAATTTTAAATGGCCCATACAAAATCAAAAATTGTCCCTTATTCAGTAGTTTTCCTGACTCTCTAAAGAGTGCTACAGTACAAGACCACTCTGCTACATGAATCATATTTATAGAGACTATTCCTTGCAAAGAATTAGCTAATATCAATGGAATTTTCCAAGGAATTTTTTCTACATCAATATCAAGAGGCTGGGGCATTTTCTTAGATAGGTCTTCATACTCAATCCAAGAACTTATACTTTTTCTATGCACTAACTCTGGGTCACTTGTTTGCCAAATTATTTCAGGAAATCGTTTCTGAAAAAACACTCCATGTTCACCACTGCCACTCCCGATTTCCAATACTGAACCTTTTTTTATAATTCGGGATAGTACATCACCAATACAGTCTCTATTTCTTAGAGTTGCCGAAAAAAAAAGTCTATTTTCCAAAATTAAAAAATTGGCGCTTCAGTAAAAATAATAATTTATAAATCCTTAATTATTTAACCTTTCTCAATTTAGGAGTCTTGAAAAACATTACTTTAAGGCTAAAAAATAATATTGAAATTGTAAGAGCAGGCAAGATATAAAGTATTAAATCAGAATTCACTACAGAAGGAATCCTGCCAAAAATTAAATGCATGTAGTAGGTCGCGAATGACATAAATTCATATATATTTATCTAATTTATTAATAGCAATTATTTGAATTCTAAAAACGTCTTTTAGTCAAAAACTAAAATTTCAAAAAAAAAAAAAAAAGAGTCAGCCTGTATCCCTACTAGCTGACTCTATTAACATATTAATTTAAATTACCTCTAAATGAGGATATAACTCTAAAAAAAACAAGGTGAAAAGCTTATATTTTTTTTTAAAATTTAAAAAATCACAATAAAAGTAATAATACCTATAAGATATATTTCGACACATATATGTAGCAATATTTTGAATTTTTTCTGAAAAAGCGATGAATAATCCCTAATTTTCTTTACATTATTAAATATTTATGTTATATTTGTTAACAAATTACATAAACAAAATGACTCCAGAAGCAGAACGTTTTAATGGATTGGCAGCAATGTTAGGTTTCGTTGCAGCAGTTGGCGCATATGTCACAACAGGCCAGATTATTCCAGGTTGGTTCTAATGAAAAAAAACGAACCAAAAATAGTTGAAAAAGAAAAAATCGTTGCTGAAAAGCTTAACGGCAGATTCGCAATGTTGGGTTTTGTTGCTCTAGTTGGAGCATATTTAACTACAGGTCAAATCATTCCAGGTTTTATCTAATTTAATTTTTTTTCATAAAAAGTCTAATTTAAAATTAAATTAGGCTATTTTTTTATGCATTTTTTGTATTTTGATAATTTT
Source organism: Prochlorococcus marinus str. SB (assembly GCF_000760115.1). NCBI lineage: Bacteria > Bacillati > Cyanobacteriota > Cyanophyceae > Synechococcales > Prochlorococcaceae > Prochlorococcus > Prochlorococcus marinus. The sequence continues at coordinate 945,517 of NZ_JNAS01000002.1, read as the reverse complement.
TATTGTCGAAAAACACTAAACCTGAGATAGGTAAATGATAATATTTACTAACTTTTTGAGAATAAAACATTAATTTGATTATTCTTCTTCTTTAAAACCTAAATTTACTTGTTAAATAATGTTATCTTTATCGAAATAATTCAAGAATTTAATGAGAGTAAAGCTTGAACCGGAGACAGCATTCATTGGAAAAAAGTTTGCCTACATATTTCTAGGAATAATATTTAGCCTAAATGCAATAACTTTTATTTGGTTTTTCTTATTTTCAAATTTAAAATAAAAAACTAAATTTTTTTCTAAATAGCAAAATAATTTAGCTTAAAAAAAGAGTTTATAAAAAAAGTTATTTGGGTACTAAAAAATTCCTGGAATGATCTGTCCTGTTGTGACATAGGCACCTAATAATGCAACGAAACCAACCATAGCCCATCTACCATTTACTTTTTCTGCATTTTGAGGATATCCATCGTAAGACACAGTTTCATCAATATAAGGCCTAGTTTCTGATGGGAACATATTCTGTCTTCCACCTGATTCTGTAGTAACTCCAGATTTTGTCATTAAAAATATAATAATTGTTAATTAAAGTAACATAAATATTAACTTATGTAAACTAAATTCTCCAATTATTTACCTTTGAGCATTCATGTTATGAGTCAATATGTGACATTTATGTTTAAAAATTTAACAATTCTCATTTTTAAAAATCACATTTTTTTATTATAAAATTCGAAACAATTTTAAAAAATAAGCATTTATACTCACGGTAAGTATTTTTACTTAGTAAGATGATTAAAGCATTTAGGAAGTGCTTAGCTGGTTAAGTCAGAAAATCTGAATTAACTAGGTCGTCATGAGCTTGCCTGTGGGATACTTGCAGGCTCTTTCAATTTTAAAAGCAAGCAAATATACAAAGCATACAGATAATTATTTGAACTATTGAATGAAATCTTGAATATAACTAAAAGATGTCAAGGATTTATTTATTTGCTAAATAGATATTAGACTGAACAAAATGTATGTCTTTAGATTTTATTTTAATACCATCTTGTATTTTGATTATCCTTTTTCTATTAAATCGAGAAAATATGATCTACAAAAAAAATCAAAAGGTTAAATAATATCGTTATTCTCTAAAAGTTTAATAATTAAGATCTAGAAATCGTACAGCATATTTTTTTTCTAAAAATAATAAATTTTTAAAAACTACTTTAATGTCATAAAATTTCAAAAACTTAGAGAATTTAGGAGAGAAACTGTACAAACTTTTTTTTTGAAATAAATTTGTCCCAATATAGTTTTGCATTATTAATTTGATTTAGTTTTTGTTGGCAGTGTATGCAATTGCATTCGTATACGAAAGTTTTATTTTTCATTCCTAACCCCTTTCTTTTTAAGAAACCAAATTATTTGTTTTACTGCAAGTAAAAAACTATTTTTTTGAACATTGGTAAATTAAAATTATCTTTTAGTAGAAATTTTATTTTGGTTTATACAACATTCATATTTTATAATGCGGGAAAAGACAGTACAAATTAAATAAATTTCTTTTGAAACTTTCAAATCAACTAGTAATTAAAAAAGCTTTAAATAAAATCATTGCTCCTTGGTATTCAATACCTTTAATAGATAGGTGGTTATTAGGTCAAATAATCCCGCCTATGATATTTGCAATTTCTGCATTTACTGTTATTTCATTATCTGTTGGGGTAATGTTTGATCTCATAAGAAAAATTGTTGAATTTGGTTTACCTCTATTTTTAGCTTTAAAAGTTCTTTTTTTTAGTTTGCCTAGCTTTTTAGTTTTGTCATTCCCAATGGCAGTTTTGCTTTCTACATTATTAGCCTATGGGAAATTATCAAGCAATTCAGAATTGTTAGCTTTGAAATCTTTGGGGATAAAAACCTCAAGAATTATTTCTCCAGCCATTGCTCTTTCAATATTTATGACTGGGTTAACTTTTTACTTTAATGATAATTTAGTCCCTGCAAGTAATAAATTAGCCGAAGCAACATTAAGAGGAGGAATGGGAGGTTCTTTCAGCCTAGAAAAAGGTAAAAGTAATATTATGTTTTCAAGATATGGCTCTAGGATAAATTCCTCAACACAAAAAACAACGAAAAGAAATAATTACCTTACGCATATATTCTATGCTTCACGATATGAAAAAAACTTAATGAAAAAAGTTACTTTATTAGATTTTTCTAGACAAGATTTTCAACAAATCTTAAAGGCAAAAACAGGTAGATTTGATAAAAAAAACTCTTCTTGGATATTTTCCGAAGGCAGTATTTTATCTATTGATCCAAGCGGGCAAACTACAAATATTCAATTTAAAGAATATACATATCCTTTTGTAGAAGGTCCTTTGGAATTAGCAAAAGTCCCTAAAGATGCAAATGAAATGTCTCTGAAGCAGGCTTTAAAAGCAGAAACTATATACAGAAAAACTGGAAACATCAAAGAGATAAGAAGAATTCAAGTTCGTATTCAAGAAAAATTCACCCTACCTTGTGCATGTTTAGTATTTGGTTTAATAGGTAGCAGTTTAGGATCTAAATCTAATTTAAGATCATCTAAAAGTCAGGGATTTGGATTGAGCGTTATTCTTATACTAATTTACTATGTAATGTCATTTGTATTCAGTTCATTTGGAGTGAAAGGTTTAATAAATCCAATCTTTGCTGCTTGGTTACCTGTCTTAATTTCATTAGCAGGTGGAATTTATTTATTAAGAAAATCAAGTTCTTTTTAAGACTCTAAGAAAATTAATATGCAATTAATATGCATATGTATTTTTTCAGGTATAAGATTCTTGGATCTCTATGTCCCATCTATTTTTTGGTAACCATACCAATCAGGATAATTGTTTTCTTCAATAAAATTATTATTTGGAGTTAATTCTATTTGCCAATTACCTATCTTTTTTATAAGTTCACAATCATCACAACTTAATAAAATTTCCAGAGAAGCAATATCATCTTTATGCTTCTTTTTACAGCCAATAAGCCATTTAGATTTAGCTATATTTTTTGCCTCTAATTTAGTTGAAGCTGCAACCAATCCAAACTCATGTTTTTCTTGCATAGAAGTTGGATTGTAGCCTCCAATATTGACAAACCATAAATGTTTTTTGGACTTATTTTTTTTTACTAATTGCTTTGCATCTATTTTATAACTCTCAAAATTTATCAAATTAATCTTATAGCCATCTATATATTTTATTTTTTTATAGCTATCAATATGCAAACCTTTTGGAGATCCAAACCAATTCTTTCTTAAAGCATCATATGTATCTTCAATTTTAGATCCAACGACCCATCTAACATCATGTAGTTCAATATTTGCTTTCTTGGCTCTTCCCCCAAGCACTACCAAATAAAGAAAAATATTTTCTAATTCTTTCACTTTTATTTAATGAAGTTTATTAGTGAGAAATTAATTTAGATTATCAAGATTTATCTTGCAGATTATTTTTATTGATTGTTAGATTGACTTAATTTAACCAACTTTTTTTCTTTGCTTTAACTTTTGGCGAAGTCTGAATCTTAGGCTCTTCGTCTACTCTCCCTTTAATAATCATTAAGGGAACTATTGCCCATAGAGCTAAAAATAATATCCAGAATAGGTAAATGTTCATAGTATTAAAATTAATAAGAACATAATAAAATTAATTAAATATCATTCGCGAGTTTCTTTTTAAAGTTCTGATTTATGATGTATAGTGAGTAATTAATTTTTTGTTAAATATAAATAAACTGTCTATTAAATTTTATATAAAAATGAGAATTACTCAATATCTTTAAAAAGTAAAAAGTAGAAATTTTTATCAGGCAATTAAATAATCGCACTCAACAAAACCACTGCTTTACTTGAGGATGTGAAGAGTGCTTTTTTATAATGACACGATAAAATTTTTTTCGTGAATATTTTAAATTAAACTAATTTTTCTCTAAAATTGATTTAGCAATTTTAAAGATGATTGAAAAAATGTGATTTATGTCATCAGCAAGATAAAATTCACTACAGAGTAAAATCGATAATCCATAAAGACTGGATTTTTTGTTGTAAAGAATGTTGGAATGATGTTTCTAAACAAAATTTTTATACTTACGGTGGAACAAGAAAGTTAAAATAATAAATTTTACTTCAAACTAATATGAAAAAACAATTAAACAACTATTAGAAAAAAGATTTTAATTTTCTAAAAAAAATCATTAATTTCTTTTTTTATAGATTTATATTCTAAATTAATTCCTTTTATAAATTCATCTACTTCTTTTTTAGTATTCTTATATTCATTTATTTTTTGTTTGGTTTTCTCATAGAAAATTGATTCAAATTTTCCTGGACTTACCTCCTCTATCCAATATCCTGCTAAACAATAAATTTTGTTTGGAATAAAAGTAATAATGAATAATTTTTTGGAATTTTTATATTGATCAATTATCTTATTAGCTAAAGTGCCTTTAGTTTTTTTAGTACCAAATAGAGCAATATCTTTTGCTAAAAGTATAAAATTCTTTGATAGATTCTTATTTTTTTCTACTGTATTTCTAGAAATTATTTTTTCTAAAGAATAACAATAATCCAAAAAATTAGTATTTTCTTTTTTTGAAGGATATATAGTTATGAGGGAACTTAAAAGTAAAAAAGAAGTTAAAAGAAATTTTTTAATCATTTATATGATAATTAGATTTATTATTTCATAAATATAAAAAGACAATTCATGAATTTATATTAATTACCTTTATAAGATTCAAATTTATTAAAAAGATTTCTTTTAATTTAGCTAAACCTCTTTGAGAAAACTTTAAAAGTATTTCGGACTAATTAAGTATTTATCAAACGCATAAAATTTTTTTCTTATAGTTAGTTTATGAAAAATTCTTTTTTGAAAAATAAAAGTATCAAATCTTTTTTAGATTTTTTTTCAAGAGTATCAATTTCAACAATATTTATCTCAGGCATACTAGGCAAATTAAATGATTTTGAAAGAACAGTTGAATATATTTCTTCAACAGGCATCCCTGAAGCAATTTCATCGTCTTCTAGTAGGAGCAATTATATGTCTTATATTAGGTTCTGGATTTTTTATATTTGGAGAAAACCAAAAAATCGGTTCAATCTTTTTATTACTATTTCTCATTCCAACAAAAATAATTTTTCATGTATTCCCTTTCGATCAAAGAGCAGTATTTATTAATCTCGGATTGATAGTTGGATTAATTATTGCTGCAATAAGAGAACCAAAATAAATAACTTAGTTAAAGAAACTTAGATATTCCCCCTCTCTCTTAATTCTGGGAAGCAATTCGCAATATGAATTAATTCATAAACCTCTTTGCTATCATATTTTTTATTAGGAATTCCACTTCCTACCTCTAAACCTTTCTCTTTCATCTTCTTTAATATCAATTCTTTTCTTTGCGAACTTGACATAGACTTAAAACTTTTAATTCGTTCATTTTTATTCATTAGATCTTAATTTAGTTAAGCTTTGTTATTAATGTTATATCAATTAGCGATTCATTAAATAGGTAAGAAATCCAGTAAAAGTAAGTAATTTAAATCCAATAAAGAATGGCAAATATTTTTTGACTTTTTTGCTAACTGGCGATAATTTATTTAATGAATTGATCATGATTTACCTTCAAAATATGATTATTTAAATATCCTAACGAATTTTTATTAAAATTAATCCATTTCGATTTGAGATATATCTTTATGGGGTTAGCACAGTTAATAGCTATTTTTATGATGCTAATACTGATATGTAGTTCTTTTGTTGGTTAAATTTATTTTCAAAAAATAAATACATCAAATAAAGAATACCCAATAACTATTTCTTTTTTTTAAAAAAGTTGCCTCTTCTTATCTAAGTAATTTGATTTTCAGGTAAAAATAAAAACTTTAGACAAACTAACTCCTATATCTAAAGCTAATAAAGCAATAAGTAACTTACTCATTTTTTAGAACTCTCGACTATTTTTTTGTAAAGTTCTTCAGAAATAGGTTGCATAACTTTTTCAAAAATCTAATTATAAATTAGTTATTTTAAAAATAATTTCTCGTTACTAAATATACGAATATATGAATTTTTAAATAGGCAAAAAATATCTTCACAATAAGTTTTTCTTATAACGTATTAATTATTACTGAGTTCAAAAACTTCAATAAACTTCCTAACTTTTTTAAAAAAAGAATTAGAAATCCTATTTCAAGTAAATAGATCCTCTATAAGTAAGCTTTATAACCTTTTCTTCTTGTTTTCTACAATATACGAATGACTTTCCATTGAAATACATGTTTACCATGATGCAGCTCCTGAATTTGCTCAAGTCCCCGTCCTATGGCTTGAGTCGTACTGCGGTCTATCAGATGGTAGATCGGACGATTTTGTAGTATTCACTACAACCTATTTATAAAGTATTTATACTTAAATGTCAACAACTAATAGAAACTAAATTTCAATTTAAAATTAGATTCTGCTCCCAGAAATTCCCTTAAGAGAATATAGAACATATAACTACGAGTAACTCCCATAAAAACTGAAACAAATGCTAGAACTACACAAATAGGGCAATGTGGGAATCCCATTATTTATTTTCCAATAAAAATTTTAATTCAGCCTCTGCATTGATAATGTCGATTCTTCTCTTAAGTAGTTTAAAAAATTTAATTATTTTTTTCAAAATTAAACCTTCTCTAGGCATCAATAATAATATTATTCTAAGAATGAATATATCAATGAGCAAAAATACTGAATCCATTGATATAACTAAAGTTTTGTATATTTGTTATACAATAAACAACACCAAAATATGCTCAGATAATCTTGATAAATAAACCAATAAAGGCTTCATTTAGAATCAGATAAAATAGTTTGTTATCTAGTTATCTTGTAGTGTTATTTTTCTTTTGCAAAAAAATAGATCGGGCTAAAGTCCAATACCCTACGAGGATTTAGTCCGCTCCCTAAAGCCTTAGATTGCAAATTTTTCTTAATTAATATGCAACTATGCTTTATAAGATAAATATATTGATTGCTTGATAAATTTAATTTGTATATTGCTATTACTAAAATTATGAGTTTATTTAAATAAGTTACTAAATCCTCGTGGAGAAAGCTTTAGTAAATTTCTTTTACTTGTTACTAATAAGATCAGCCGAATCTCATTATGGAGAATCATTTGTATCTGTAGAAGTTTCATCTAATTCAATCAAAAGTTTTTCTTGATCTTAGAAAGTTTTTTATACTTAAATTCATGGCTTTCTGAACATTTAATAACTAATTTAAATTAGATTGGTTAATTATCTCTATTGCAAATAAAGATAAGATTGTTAATCTTGCACTTAAAGAAGAAACTTAATTTCTTAAACTGATGCAATTTGATCATTTAAATTTCAACGAAGATGATGGCCTCATGTCAATAGAAGATTTAAAAGCTTTACGTCTTCAAAAAAAGAAATTTGAAAATGATAAGAAAGCTAGGAAATATATCCTGGATATAAATCAAAGATATAGAAAAATGAGTGCCCGCAAAAGTAATAGTTTTTTAAAGAATATGAACCCTTTTAAAAAGGCCGTATAAATTGTTAATCTTGATTTTGTGAATTTGTTTAACTTTGCAACTTTCAGAGTAAGATTTTAATGGTGTTTCTTTGGAAGAGTTTCACCAAGAGGGGTCAATTTTTGGCCCCTTCTTTGCGGAGATATTTTTTAATTGAAAATCTTTCTAAAATAAAAGTAATACTTTCCTAGAGAAAAGTGATGTAAATCTTTTGTTTAAAGTTTTTTTTAACACTTCATGAAAACTCTATATCTTCAACTAAATCCTCTTATTAAAAAAACAAAAGTTTTGGCTTATGGACCACATACCAAAATTTATTGAATTTTTCAACAATTATAAATTATTTCATTTGCGATTTTTAATGGCTTCACCTACAAGTTGGGAATTCTACAAAGAAGTTAAAACTAAGATTCTATGGGTCAATATTTGTACCCAAAATTTAGAAGGAGTAGCTATCTCGATCAATAAATGGTGGAAGACAAGATATCCAGCATACAAAATCAGAATAGTTTCTAAAAAAGAATTTGAACTAGTAAAAATGCAAGCTGAGAAAAAGAAGCAATAAAATTATTCTTTGGTAAATATTGATGCTGAATATTTAAATTTTGCAGCTATTATAAAATCATTAAATTAATTAAAAATGAACTCTGCATTTGCAAAAGTATCAAATTTGAAAGTTAACAGGGCTTCTAAAATAGCTATTACTCTTGCATCATCAACTTTCTTTTTGTATGCCTTGGGTCAAGCGCCAATTTTTAAAAATATTCTTTCAGGTGCCTTCTCTTGCTCTGGCTAAATAAAATATTGTTTTTTTAAGAGAAACTAAAAAGCTACAATAGACTATGATTAACAGTCGATCTAAACTTAGAGGGTTAAAACCCCTCTTTTTTAATAATTAATAGATTTATTGATGTAAAGATAATGTCACTTCTTATTTTTCTTTTCAGCTGATGAATATTTCCCCGCACCTATTAATTGATGCTGTTATATTAAGCGCTGCCCTTACGATAACTTTGGTATTAAGAGCAAAAGGTAATGCTGCCAGAAAAGAAAAAGAAAATAAATGATTATTAAAGAAGAAGAAAAAGAATTTAAAAAACCTAAATTATATAGATTTTGGAATTTTCTTATTTATGGAACTTCCATAGCTATTGGAGTTTTCTTAGTTTATTTATATTCTGCTTATGTCTTTATAAATAAATGACTTACATGTACGGCATAGCGATTACTTATGGGGTTCTTAGTCTTTTATTGCTTGGTGGGTTTGCATACTTTACTTTTAAAATAAAACGCTAATTTTTATATTCTCTTCAATGAAATATTTCTTAGATAAATTTTTTAATTTTTGTAGAGAATATCAACAAGAAATTTCACCTCAAAAGATGGCTGAGGTTTCAAGAGAATATGCAGATAGATTAAATGAATGATAGATCCTATCAGACCTAAGAAGGTATTAAGAGAATAAAAATTCTTGCAAAATTTATACAAATTTTTTTTAAGTTGGAATAAATTTTTTGAAGATATTTTCCTTGCAATTATTCATAATTTGAGATTTTTTTTGATCCATAATCCGTATATTTTTGTTCCTCTAACCGCACACATAAAACTTGAAATTCACTATTCAAATGAATTAGAACATAGTTGTAGTCAAGGGATAAGTCTTATGGCACTAAATAACACATTTACTATCCAAGAAATTAATTTGGATAAAAAAGACATTTCATTTGATAATAAGCTCAAAAAAATTAAAGCTTATTGGAATAATGAATATAAAGAACATCCGAGTAACAACCATTGCAAGATTTTTTGTGATTAAAACTTTAACTTTTAGGTATTCTTACGCTTGATTTTTACATAAAACCCGTACTAAAGAATAATCAGATATAAAGGAGGCTAAGTAAATGACTAATTTAGGTATAGAAATTTTATTTTGGACAATTTTAATTTCTTATCTGGGATTAAGATTTTCTCAAACTTGGAATGGATTCAAAAAACAGTATTAATTAGGAGAATAGAAAATGAAACTTCAAACTCAGTTCACGGTTCCAATCAAAAAATTAAAAGATCTTGATTATGTTAAGAAAGTAGATTTATTAGAAGAAACTTTAAACAAGGAATGTATAGATTATCCAAATCAAGTAGATTGCTTGGTTTGTTGCAATTAAAAATCAAAAAATAGCTGTTTTTCAAAAGTAAATAAATTTTTATTAGTGTTTAAAAATTTTCTAAAAGGGGGTTACCACTATGGAATTAAGATTCTTCCCAATAAATGTTTTTAGAGAGACTCCAAAAGTCACATTCTTCGATGCAGGCTTAGATATTTCTAATGGTTCTGATGTTGTCATCCATTCTGGGGAAGCTATATCTCCTCCAGATGATTTAAAAGATGAGCAATATTACGTTCACAATCATCAAATTGACCACAATTTAGTTATCACCGGGGAAAGGACATTTGTTCTAATAAATCCTTCCTGGGATGAACCTCATCATGTGATTTTTTTAAATAGATCTATGGGAGCATTAGAAATTCCTATAGGCACTTATCACAGATCAATCTCAGGGAAAGAAGGTAGCATTGTTTTAAATCAACCTAAAAGAGATAAATTTTTTGAACCTGCTAGAGAATTTATCCCTCAAAAATTAGACAAAATTAATTTAATTAAGGCAAGAAAAAGTCCCCCTGTTTATTGGATTTTCGAAAATAGCAAAATAAAAAGAATCCATTTTAATCCTCTAGGAAGAAAAGTTAAAACTCTTATTTGAAATGAAAAAACATACATCTCCTAAAAATAATTTAAAAAACCTGAATTTAATTATTAATTCTGATACTTATAAATTGGCTCACGAAGATATAGGTCTACTAAGCCGAAATGAAATGCGTGGAGTTAGAATGCTTCTTGAAATTACTAAACCAGATTTAATTCTTGAAGAAAATAAAATTCTTTCAACCATAATTATTTTTGGTGGCGCAAGCATTACAGAAGAATCAAATACAAAAAAGAGAATTGAAAATATAGAAGAGTTAATTAAAAAAAATCCTAAATCGATACTTCTAAAACGAAATTTAAATAGATTAGAAAATTTGCTTCTAATGAGTCATTACTATCAATCCGCAAAGGAGTTTTCAAAACTTGCTTCAATTAGTAATCAAAATAAAAACTGTAATTCTCACGTGATTATGACGGGTGGGGGCCCCGGAATTATGGAGGCTGCTAATAGAGGTGCATTTGAAGCAAATTGTAAATCTATAGGATTAAATATCAGTCTCCCTAATGAACAAATCCCAAATGCTTTTATAACTCCAGGTCTTTGCTTTAAGTTTAATTATTTTGCATTAAGAAAGATTCATTTTGTCATGCGATCAGTAGCTGCTGTATTTTTCCCAGGAGGTTTTGGAACATTAAATGAATTATTTGAACTATTGACACTTTGTCAAACAGGAATGAAAACTAAAATCCCAATCATACTTTTTGGTAAAGAGTATTGGAATAAGGTAACTAACTTTGGTTATCTAGCTGATCTTGGATTGATTGAAGATAAAGATTTAAATCTTTTCCAATATGTAGACACTGCATTAGAAGCTTGGGAAATTATCAAATCATCAAAAATCTCAGATTAAAAGTAAGCTAGTTAATTTTAAATAACTTTTAATTACTTAATTTATAGTTTGTTTTAACAGTTTTTATTATTGAATCTTGTGGTTCTTCACTTGGGAAACAATTAATAATCCTATATTTTCCTCCTTTTTTGTCAGTCTCAACAACTGTAAATTCAACGTATTTACCAATTCCATCTCTTAAATCCTTCACTTCAGTATTTATAATCTCTTCGTTATCATTTTCGATGATACGAGATTTACCCCCGCAACTTAACAAAGCGTTCCCCTCAGTGAGAAAAAAATCTTTGTCATTACTGCAAGAAGATAGGAAAGATAAAGAGACTATTATTAGTATAAAATTTTTCATAATCAACTTTTTGTACTTAACTACATTATCGCAAAGGTCTATTAAATATATAATTAATTTCCTACCAAATTAAAAATTTAATTAAATAAATAATATCAGTGCAAAAAAGTACAGAAGATGTGATTAGTTAATAAGCATTAGATATTTTATTTTTCATATTTTCAATTTTATTGATTAATTCATCTAACCATTCTGTATTATTTTTCTCTTGTCTTTTATGACATTGACTTTTTTTAGCACTCATAAATTTCTTACTTTTATAGTTTATTTAATATATCTTCAGAAATTAAAGAGATCAATAAGCAATATTACCAAATCAATTGAAAAGATAAGCTTTAGTAGCATTTCATACATAGCTAACCATCAAAGATTAACAAAAAAAATCATAATTATTTTCATTAAGTATTTTCTACGATGTTTATATTTAAAATTTTGATTTGAATTAGTAAAGATTATAGATGTTCCTATGGAAAAATCATTTCTTAATTTTATTTATTGGATCCTATTAAAGTCAGCTGAAAGTTACTATGGAGATTCATTAAAAACAGAAGTACCATATACACCTTATTTTTAATTTTGATGGAACATAACTTTTAAAATTCAACATGTATTTGGTGTTTTATTTGATTTGTTAACAATTGAGAGGAAACTAACTGATGCTCAAATGGAATGTATTCAATTCGGAATTTGTGATTATGCTCAAAGACAAGTTGAGGAAGTTCCCTTTTTTCATTATTAATTTGAATTGATTTTAAACTAAGGGCAATTAGCTCCTCCTCACCCAATCAGGAGATCCACTAAACCAATCAGCAAGATCATCATTTTTGGGATCAAAATGATTTTCAGTTTCCAAACCATCAAGGCCAAGATTCTGTATGAGTCCATTTATTCCATCTGATTTTTGCTTGCCATATCTCCTCAAGCTATTAGCTTTCTTAAGCCATGTCCATATAGTTGAATTATGCTTTGCAAACTTTTCTACATAAATTCTTTCTTCCAATGCGACAGGTTCATCTAATGAAATCCTTTTTACAATATCCTTAATTTTTAAACGAGTCTTGTTGGTTAGAAACATATTCATAAAAGAAGTTAATGATTTATAAAAGTTTTTTTAATGAATGTCTTGTCTATCTTTATTTCAAGAAAAAGTATTTTTTAGGAGCTTTTCAAGGACAAATATATTTATTTAGCAACAGATATATTCAATTGGTAAAAAAGACTACTTAATTTGATTTATATAACTTATACAAAAATGATTTCTATATAAGTTTCTCTATATAATTTAATATTTAATTTATAAAATTGAATAAGAAAATTTACATTGATAATCGATCTAAACTAAATAATAAATAAGCCTCTTTTTTTTCTGAAACAAACTTTTTATGTAATCTTAAATGAAAGGTCAATGGACAAACATTTATAGTGGTGATTTACCTCTTAGATCTTGGTGGGTAGATTCAGGTGGTGAGTGTGAATATATATCTATAGTTTTACCAGAGGTGTTTGGGATAAATCACTGGATAAGGAGTTTTTCTGAAAAATTAGCAAAACAAAATGTACCTGTATTAGCCTTACCCCTTTACGGTAGAACAGCTCCAAAATTAGATTTAGCATACAGCGAAGAAGACTTGAAATTAGGCAGGCATCATAAAAATTTAACCACTTCAAAAAATATTATTAAAGATATTTCTGCAGCTCTAAATTGGGTTAAAGAAAAATACCCAAAAAAGAAAATCTCAATTGTTGGATTTTGTTTTGGGGGTCATGCAGCAGTTATAGCTTCTTCGTTAAAAGGAATAGATAGTACATTTTGTTTTTATGGGGCGGGGGTAACTTCGCCAAGAAAGGATACTAATCTTGCACCTATAGATTTACTGGAAAAAGTTTCCGGAAAATTAAACTTCATATGCGGCTCATCAGATGATTTAATTCCTTTACAAGATAGATTAGAAATTAAAAAAAGATTTAAAAAACTAGATCCTTTAGAAGAGAGGTTTATTTATGTCGAAGTTAAAGGAGCTGATCATGGTTTTATGTGCGAGGAAAGAGAGTCCTTCCATAAGGATGCATCATCAATTGGTTGGAATTTATTAATGAAAGAATTAAATTAATAAAATTCATAAGAATGATTTTGATAAGTGTCTGCAATAATAATTCATAAAAATTCAATACCTTTATAAAAAACTTTTAAAAAATAGCCTTAGATTAAATAACTTGAAAAGTTAAATCAAGTACTGCTAAAAATGAAAAAAATAAATACGATGAGTCTATATAATTTTCTAAAAATTCAAATTCATGATGAAAAATTTATTCATAGCATTTGTTTTTGCATTAATGCTTATCAACCCTAGTATTTCTATAGCTGCAGAATCTCCCGTTGATGTACAAGAAGTCTTTGTAGGTTCTGAGACTATGGATGGAGATGCTCTTAAATACCCAAAAGGAAAAGCAGAAATAAGATTGCAAAGAGTCGAGTTGGCTGAAGGAGGGATAGTTCCGCTTCACTCTCATCCAATTCCATTATTAGGAAATGTTGAGCAAGGTACGATAGTTGTCAAAAGACAAGGGATGGAAGATCTTATCTATACAGCAGGTGATACTTTTATAGTTGGTCCAAAGACACCAAAACATACAATGGGTAACGCAAAAACTGACAATGCAATTGTTTGGTTTGCAGCAATAGGAGCAAAAGATGTTCCAATTTTAATTCCCGCTGAGGGATAAAGTTGAACCTTGAATCAATTATTTTTGATTGTCAGTCAAACTACAATAAAGGGCAATTAGCTCCTTTTTTTAATAACAAAGTACGCTATCTGCTTTAATTGATTCTTCAACTAGAACATCTGGCATAACAAACTCTGCAGTATATCCATCTAGAAGCTTCTCATCGTAACCCCTAGATTTAGCAGACATTCCTGAGACATATATGGTAATTTTTGAACTCTTTAAATATTGAAGATGTTCGTATAAATCCCCAGTACCTTGACCAACTATTTCACCAGCTTTTTTGCAATTTAATATTTGTACTCCGTCTCCTGCTAGAAAAAGTGTTACTTTATGATCGTTTTTTTCTGCAGTAAGGGCAACCAATAAACCTAAAGTTATTTTATTTTTGGATTCTAAACCGCTGTAAATATGTACTAATACTGTATTGTCGGTAATGATAGACATTTAATCCTCCCTAAATTTTTTTATATCCTAAATAGAATCTATTTTCATTAGCTGTTTTTTTATGAAACGCTTACTACTTTCACCTCTTTCTTATTGGCAGATGGCTATTAAGTATTAAAAATAGCTCCTAAATATAGAAGTCTTCTTCAAACCTTTTCCATAAATGATTGCGAATACTAGATTTATACACCTCGATTTTATGCCAATTTTATTGCTTTTTCCTTAATTTTCCGTAAGAATGCATATATAGGCTCTAATTTTACTCTAAAAAACTGTTACAAAGGGGTTTACGATTATGGAAATTCCAGACGAAATGTTGAAAGAAATTAGAGAAAGTGGATACGATCAAGAGCTTTTATATAACTACATAAGAGAACTATTAAACAGCGATAAACAAATTAATGAAAATAACAATCTAGAGCTTATAGACAATTACTTATTAGACAAAGATCTACAAGAACCTGCTGCTGAGATACAGATGGCAGCAGAGCTTATTGACAATTACTTATTAGATAAAAGATTTATCAGAGAGCTTGAAGATTATAAAGAATATGATGCTGCTTAATTAGATAAAGTACCTATTTTTTCCTATTTATTTAAAGGTTATTCTTTTGAGTCATTTAAAAGGATTAAAACAATGATGAAACTTGCAATCATTTTTTTACCAATTTTATTTGCAGTTATTTGGGCTGCTTTTATAGGGTTAAGAATAAATAAAGTAGAAACTAGAGATGGAAAAAGAAAATTAATTAATTACTAATTGATTTACAGTCGATCTAACATAGACGTACAAAACCCCCTTTTTTTTATGAATACCTTAATAGTTTCTACTTTTGATTGTTCTTTTGAAGATTTCGATAAATTTGTAGCCGATTTCCATGAAAAGGAGGGACATAAATATGTCGAGGAATATGAACTCATCAAGGTAAATGAACATAAAAGTCACTTGATACTTAAAGTCAAAGATTTAGAAGGATTTGCTGCGGCTACAAGTACTCCAGAGATGAAAGATTGGGATAAAAAAAATGGTTATAAAGATATTTGCTATTCACTAACTCCACATGACTGACATAAATTACTGGCTAATGAACCATGTACCAGCTTGATATAACTAGGTTTTTTGAAATTTATAAAGTTTTATTCTAGCAAAATTCTAGCAAAACTAATAAATATAAAGCATCCATTGAGGTAAAGATTTAGGATAATTTGTGATTGACATTCTATCTAAACTTAGAGGGATAAAACCCTCTTTTTTTTGATGAGAAACAAATTTAAAAGATCAGCTTTTTTTGATATGTCTGATGACCTTTTCTATCGAATATCATTAATAGGATTTTTAGTTGTTTTTAGCTCAATGGTATTTTTCCTAACGAAATATAGAGACAAAAAGTTAATAATATAAGCCAGATTTCCATAACTGAACAAATTTAATTTTTAAAGCAGTAATGCAAAGATTTATAATTTCACCGTTATTTGCTTTATCTAGGTTTTTTATAAATATTTACGGAATATTTTTAAAGTTTTTTCTTCAATTAAATGGTGGTTATTGGTCAAGAATTGGTTTAGCCGAAAATATAACAGAGGAAAGAATAAAAAAAAGAAGATTATATATCCTGCCTTTTTATATTCTTCTAGCTTTATTGTTTGGATTACTATCTGCTCTATATTGGTATTTTGTTATTCTCCATGTGCCACTTTCAATAGAAAGATATTTAAGTACATTAAATAACAATATTGCTTTAATAATTGCTTTTGCTACTTTCTTTGGTTGGCTTTATATTCTTTGTAAAACAAACAAATAAAATGCTTACTGAGAGATGATGTGGTCCGAGGATTAAAGATTTAATTAATCATGATTAAATCATTCTTAAGGATTCATGCAAAATATTTGTGACCGATTAATTTATTTATACGACAGTTCTGGTGATCGACTCGACCAAGGTTGACCAACTAGATCTTCACTAATCCATGGTCTGCAATACCAAGGTAAATTAACTTATCTAACCTTTACGGAAAGTAAGTTAAGTGATCAGAAATTAAACTTTCGGGATTAATTCTGAACTATCTTAAAAATAAAGTCGTTTGTAAAGCATGAAGAAGTGAGTAATCACTTTTACTTTCAAAACTAATTTCTAAGAAAATTCTTAATCTGATTATTAAATAGATCTCCTTTCTGTCGTCACCATTTAAAAAAGACCTGTAAAAAGGTCTTTTTTTATGTCTTAAATTTTATTTATTGACTGTTAATCCACAAATAATTAAATATTTTTATCTCGCTCTTTCACGATCAGTTAATGCTTTTTCAAAAGTAAAAAAGAAAGTACAAATACTATTCAATGCAACCAACAAAAGAACTAATGATCTTCCATGTTGATTTAATTGAAGTGATCTTTGAGTCATACTCTTAATAATCTTCATTGTAATCGGATGGACTACCAGTTAAAGAACAAACAACTGATTCCTCTTTTTTCATTTCTTTTATTTCCATTATTGGTCTGCCCATTTTCTTAAGAACATTTATATCTTCTTTAGTCTGACAGCGAGCAATTATGTTTCCTCTTTGATCAAAGCAACTGTAGTAAGTCATTTTATTAAATGCAATTTAAAGTTTATGGTTGATTTCAGTTGTAGCAACGCAACCATCTCATGACAACCATATT